>JAEELW010000170.1 GCA_016282915.1 Lachnospiraceae bacterium
CTCAGAGCAGCAGCATCGCGTCCCCGAAAGAAAAGAAACGGTAACGCTCCCTCACCGCCTCTTCATAGGCTGCCAGCACATGCTCCCGCCCTGCGAAGGCGGAAACCAGCATGAGCAGCGTGGAACCGGGCAGGTGGAAATTGGTGATCAGGCCGTCCGTGATCCGGAAACGGTAGCCCGGATAGATAAAGATATCCGTCTCCCGGCTGCCGGCCTTCAAAAGCCCGTTTTCGTCCGCCATGCTCTCGATGGTACGTACCGAAGTGGTCCCCACACAGATCACCCTGCCGCCGGCTGCGCGGCAGTCATTGATGCGCTGTGCCGCCTCCTTCGAGATCTCGCAGTATTCCGTATGCATATGATGATCCGTCACCACTTCGGCCTTGACCGGCCGGAAGGTTCCGAGCCCCACATGCAGGGTAACAAAGACCGTATCCACGCCCAGATCCCGTATCTTCTGCAGAAGCTCCTGCGTAAAATGCAGTCCCGCCGTGGGCGCTGCCGCCGATCCCTCCACTCTCGAATAGACGGTCTGATAGCGCTCCCGCTGTTCCCGGGGCAGCTTGTGCGTGATATAGGGCGGAAGCGGCATCTCACCCAAACGGTCCAGGATCTCTTCAAAGATCCCTTCACAGGAAAAACGTATCCTGCGGTTCCCCTCTTCCATCATATCCAGGACCTCTGCGTGAAGAAGCCCGTCACCGAAAGACAGGCGCATTCCCGGTCTTGCTTTTTTCCCGGGACGCACCAGGCATTCCCAGCAGCTGTCCTCCAGACGCTTTAAGAGCAGCACTTCCACGGCTCCGCCCGTATCCTCACGCACGCCGTAGAGGCGGGCCGGGATGACGCGGCTGTCGTTCAGCACCAGACAGTCCCCTTTTCTGAGATAGGACGGCAGGTCCGTAAAATGCTTATGCTCCAGGGCTCCGCTTTCCCTCCCCATCACCAGGAGGCGGGAAGCGCTGCGGTCCGGCAGCGGATCCTGGGCGATCAGCTCCGGCGGTAATTCATAGATAAAATCGGATGTCTTCAGCATATTCCGTCACATTTCCTCTTTAATGTCGATCACCGCATCCATGGTCTTTAAGGATACGTTCAGATCCATATTTATGAAATCCTTCACGAGATCCGCAAAGCCCTTCTGATCCACCTCCAGAAGCGAGGCCTCGATCCGCACCACGCGGTCCTCACTCACGGAGATATAGCGTGTCACATTCAGACGGATACTCTCCAGGAAATCCGAAACCTTTCCGTCTTTCAGGAAGGACGGCAGCTTTTCCGCATAATCTTTGCCGTTCATCTCCTTCCGTTCCACCCGGCAGAGTTCGCCGTTCACGGTGGCGGTCTCATGGCCGGAGGAACTTTGCGCGACCAGTTCACGATAGCTTTCCAGGAAGAGATTCAGGTCTTCCGGCAGCTTCTCGTCCTTCAGACGTTCCAGATCCCCGTTATCGATACGGTAGCAGACGTCATCCCCGTCCTGATAGACAGTTATACTTTTTTCCTCTTTGATGCTCTTTCCGAGGATCTCTCCGGAAAGGACCACTTTGCCCTTCAGCCACTCTTTTCCTTCGACCGTTCCGTCATAGCGAAGCTGTGCTTCCGCATCAAAGGGCAGCTCTATCCCGATCCCGAGGTAGCTCACTTCCACGCCCAGCTTGATCGTTGCCGTCACCTCCAGCTTCTTCGGGATCTCGACAGGGACTTCCTTCAGGCGTTCCAGTGCCTCTTTTGCTTCCTCATTTTCCGGATCCAGCTCAAGTACGCTCTCATAATAAAAGATCGCTCGGGGCTTGTCGTCCTTTTCCTCACTCTCCCTGGCCAGTTCAAGATACAGCCGCAGCAGCTCTTCCGTAAAGATCGAGGTATCGGTGTATTCGTTATAAGGTGCATCCGTGGCTGTTTCCAGCATCTCCACGGCTTTTTCGCGATCCGCTTCTTTCTTCGCCAGCTCCAGTGTAGCTTTCGCCCAGACGCTTCCGAGCCGCGTTTCCGACTTCTTATCACTGCCGGCATATTCCGTAAGCTGCTGCACCGGGACATTCCCGCACAGCCTCAGCGCATCATCATATCTGTCGTCCTCCAGCAATACTTCCGCATGCTCCGCATAGACCTCCCACAGAAACTTCGCCGGCTCCGCCGGTTCCGCATAATGCATGCCTTCCGAGAGTATCTGTTCGGCAGCCTCATAATCCTCGAGCATAAGACAGGCTTCGGCTTCCCCAAGATAAGCCGGGACATAGCTTCCGTCCCGCGTAAGGATCTTTTCGTAAAGCTCTATGGCCTCCTCTGCTTCCCCCTTGTCCAGGTGCTTTTCCGCAAAGTATTCCCGTATCGCGATATAAGTTGAGGTATTGATGAACACAAGATAAAAAGCAGAGGCCAGAAGGAGCACAAGCAAAGAAACGGCAACGATCAGTGCCGCCTTCCTTCCCCGCGACATCCCGGCGCCGCTCTTTTTTTTCTTATCTGTCCCGCGGTCCTTCCCCGGCACAGGAGCCTTTTCTGCCTCAGGAGCCTTCCCTTGCGCACGGTAATTCCCTGTTTCAGGAGCATTCCCCGGCACAGGTATATTTCCTGACACACGAGCATTCTCCGGCACAGGAGCATTCCCTGTCTCAGGGTAGTTCTCTGTCTTGAGGTAATTCCCTGTTTCAGGAACCGTCTCTGTCACAGGTATATTCTCTGTCACAAAGCCTCTCCCCGGCTCAAGATCTTTATCCGTTCCGCGGTCCTGATCTGTCTCGCTCATTCAGCCCCACCCTCCAGGTGCACATCCAGCTGACGGTAAGGGATACGTATACCGTTCTGATCAAAACACTCCTTGATGCGCTCATTGAGTTCCCATTTCACATCAAAGAATTCCTCTTTCTTTACATAGACCCGCAGGCCGAGCGTGACCTGGGATTCCTCCAGATCGTCCACATAGATCTGGGCGCTGCCGTCCTGCAGGATGCGCTCATCCTTCTCTATGACCTGTGCGATCAGTTCCTTGGCCCGGGCGATATCCGACTCATAAGCGATCCCAAGCCGCAGGATGATACGGCGCAGAGGCCGCTGGCTCACATTCGTAAGCGAGGTATTGGCCAGCGTACCGTTGGGCAGCACCACGATCTTTTCGTCGATCGTACGGAGCTTCGTATAGATCAGGCCGATCTCCACGACCGTGCCCTCGTTTCCCTTACTGTCCTCAATGATATAATCCCCGATCCGGAAAGGCTTCAGGATCATGAGGAGCACGCCGCCGGTGATATTGGACAGGCTGCCCTGCAGTGCCAGAGCAAGGGTGACGCCCGCACTTCCCAGGACCGCGATCAGCGAGGTGGTCTCAAAACCGAACCAGGCCGCGATCCAGATGATCAGGAGCGAATACAGCCCCAGCTTCAGCATGGAATTCAGGAAGTGCCGTATCCCTTCATCCGCCCTGGCCTTTTTCATGGACTTGTCCACGACCTTGCAGATCAGCCGTATCAGCTTTCTTGCCACGATGAACAGAACAAGTGCCACAAGAAGGTGGATCCCGAAACGGATCAGCTTGTCCGGAAGCTGGTCAAAATAGCCTCCCGCGAAGCCCAGATCCTTCCCGACTTCCTTTATGCTCTCTTCCGCCGTTCTCCAGACGGAATTTCCGGAAACCTCACCATTCAATATCACTGTTTCTTCCCTTTATCTTTCTTTTCCGAAGCCGCACGTACCGCCGCTTCCGCAGCAGCGATCTTTGCCTTCAGTTCATCCTTATAGCTCAGACGCAGACGTATGCGTTCTTCGCTGAGCTTTTTCCTTGCTTCTGCCTCTTCCCTGCGCTTCCTTTCCCTTTCCTCCTCGCGGCGGCTGATCTCGGCCTTTTCCTCGGCGGTAAAGGGTATGAACTGCCAGATCCTTGCGGAAAGCGCGGGGAGCTGTACGCGGATCGCGCAGGACGAGCCGTTCTTTCTGGCGGCCGTCACGGCGCCGTTCGCTATGTTTCCTTCCGTACTGGAGAAGACCAGCCGGTACTTTCCTTCTTTTGTGACCGGGATGAAATACTTATCGCGGTCGATATTCGCAAAATGAAGCACGCAGACAAAGCTGTGTCCCTTCTTTCCGTCCTGTCTGAGGAAGGCCAGCACATTATCGTCGGAAGCGTTTTCCAGAAGCCATACGAAAGCATCTCCGCTGTCCTCACTGCTGTGGAAGGCGTTTTCCTTTCGGTAGAGCGCATAGAACTGCTTTAAGCAGGAACGGAAGGCTTCCGCCGCCAGCTCCTTCTTCTCCGAAGGAAGCTCCCGTGCCATGTCCTCATAGGACGCCAGTTCCCCGTATTCCTGTCCCATAAAGCAGCTCTTTTTTCCCACATGAAGAAGCTGGTAGGCATAAAGGAGCATCAGGCTCTTCCACTGCTCCGCATCCTCCCCGTGCATGCGCATGCGCAGGCCGCCCTGGCGGAAGTTCACATTGGAAAGGCTGATCGGGATGATATAGCGCTCGCAATACTGGTACAGGGTGCTCGCAACCAGCTCCTGATGCAGACCGCTTCGTACGATGGGATCGTGGGAAAGGTAATCCACCAGTTCCCGTATGCATTCGCTGTCCGTCACCAGATCAAAGCCCAGCGCATCCTCTTCCGTCCCCGTCACCCTGGGGAAGCTCCCGGCCTGTGCCGCGATGCTCATGAGACCGCTCTTCTGCCCGTGGAGCATACGGTTCATCTCGCGGAAGAAATCCAGGGCCTCCAGATTTTCCACGCCTCCGTAGATATTGCTGACCCATTCCCCGGGCCTGCGGTAATAATCCAGATACAGAAGCGCGGCGGTATCCAGCGTCACAAAACCGTCGATATGATAGGTCACGGCCCAGTAACGCAGGGCAGAAAGGAGATAATCGCGTACCTGCGGTTTCCCCAGATCGAACATCAGCATGCCCGTACGGGGATCCACGCCGCGGCGGGGATCCGTATATTCATAGAGCGGACTTCCGTCAAAGCTTCCCAGTCCGTATTCCATGTTTGAAAAATCGGCCGGCGCCCAGTCCAGCAGCACGCCCACGGATTTCCGGTGAAAGACATCCACGAGCTCACAAAGATCCTCCGGGCGGCCGAAACGGCTGCTGAAGGCATAGAAGAGAAGGCTGTGATAACCGGCATCCGCCGCCTTCGGATACTCCATGAGCGGCAGGAACTCCACATGGGAATAGCCCATGGCCGAAACATAATCCGCCAGAGCAGCGACCGCTTCCTTATCGACAAAAAAGCCCTCCGGCAGACGGTCCGCCGGCACCGTATAGATATTCAACGCAGAGGAAGCCGGATCGTATTTCTTTCTCGCCTCCATCCAGGCGCTGTCCTTCCATTTATGGGACGCTTCACAGACGATGCTCTCCGCTTCCGAAGGCGCTTTCTGCCTGCGGCTCAGAGGATCGGCTTTCCGAACCTTCACGCCGCCCTTCATCAGCACTTCATAAGCATAGACGGCTCCCTCTTCCACACCGGGCATGAAAAGCTCAAAGATCCCCGAATCCGGCAGGCGGTTCATGGGATGGAGCATGCCGTCAAAATCATTAAACTCACCGACCAGGCTGACCCTTACGGCCTCCGGCGCCCATACGCGGAAGATACAGCCCCTTACGCCGCGCACGGTCTTTTTATGCGCGCCCAGAAGCTCTGCGTTCGTAAACGCACCGCCGGCGATGAAACGCCGCTCCTCCTCTTCGCTCAGGATCCTGCCGAAGCCGTATACCTCCGGCCGGTCAACGGAAAAGACTTCCTTCTTTTTCTTTCCTTCCTGTGCGCGGCTGTATTCCACATGATAACGGTAATCGTGCCGGTCCGTGCCGCTTAAGAGCGCTGCAAAAAAGCCGGCGTCATCCGCCTTCTCCATGGGGATCTCTTCTTTTACGGTGCGTCCCCTGCTGCCCTCTCCGCCGTCGATCAGGAGACTGACGTGTTCCGCTCCCGGGAAATGCGCCTGTACCAGCGTCTGGCGTCCTTTATTATGCGCGCCCAGCAGGGCATCCGGCCGGTCACACTCGCCGTAGACCAGCTCCTCGATGGCCGCCCAGTCCATCATCGCATAAAGTTTCTTATTCATCGGAGAGCCTCCTTCAGATCTCGTGTATAAACAAACCGCTTCGAAGCTTCGGTTCAAACCAGGTGGATTTCGGAGGCATCAGCTTTCCGGCGTCCGCCACATTAAAGAGCTCGGTGATCGAAGTGGGATACATGGCAAAAGCAACGCCGGTCTGCGGCAGCGCATCCGTACGGCGCTTCAGCTCCTCCAGCCCGCGTATGCCGCCCACAAATTCGATACGCGTATCCGTCTTGGGATCCGCGATGCCGAGGATGGGCTCCAGTACCAGATCCTGCAGGATCGCCACATCCAGTCCCTTCACGGGATCATCGTTCTTATACTCCTCCTTAAGATCCAGCGTGTACCAGAGACCGGAGAGATACATCCCCAGCTGTCCCTTCTTCACGGGATGATATGCCGCTTCTCCCGCTTCGCTGATCGTAAAGATCTTTCCGAGCGCGGCAAGGAAATCCTCTTTCGAATGCCCCGCCAGATCGTGTACGACACGGTTATAGTCCATGATCATCAGTTCCTCGTCCGGGAAGATGACCGAAAGGAAATAATTATACTCTTCTTCACCCGTATGCGCGGGATTTGCCGCCCTGCGCTTCTGCCCCACACGCACGGCGGAGGCACAGCGGTGATGGCCGTCCGCGATGTAAAGGGCGTCCGTCTTTTCAAAAGCTTCGCTGATGAGCGCGATATCCGCGGCATCCCGGATCACGAACACACGGTGCCGTATGCCGTCGTCGGACACAAAATCGTAAAGCGCCTCGCCGCTGCGTACCCGTTCCATCAGCGCCCGCAGCGTATCGTTCTGCCGGTAAGCCAGAAAGATCGGTCCGGTCTGGGCGCTGCAGGTATCCACATGGCGGATACGGTCCGCTTCCTTGTCCGCCCTGGTATTTTCATGCTTTTTGATGATACTGTTCTCGTAATCCTCGATGGATGCGCAGCCCACGATACCGCTCTGCGTACGTCCGTCCATCGTCAGCTCGTAAAGATAAAAGCAGGCTTCCTCCTCCCGGATGAAATCCCCGCGTTCGATCCGCTCCTTCAGCATGGAGGCCGCCTTTGCATAGACCTCATCCGCATAGGTATCCACTTCATCGCCAAACTGCGTTTCCGCACGGTCGATGGCCAGGAAGGAATCGGGATTCTTCTCCACTACCACCTTGGCTTCCGCCCTGCTGTACACATCATAGGGAAGCGCCGCAATGACGGCTTCCATTCCTTTTCTGGGCCTTACGGCCGCAAACGGTCTGACCTTTGCCATGTCTTTTATCTCCTTATCAATAAAACTAGATTGCTGTTCTTACCACTCTCGGTTTATATCCGCCCTGCTCCAGCGCCTCCAGCATCTTTTCCTTATGCTCCGTACCGAATGCTTCTATGGTGATGCGCAGTTCCACGGCGCTCTTCCGGTTGGTGGTCACAAACTGGTTGTGCTCCAGCTTGATCACGTTGCCGTTCTGCTCCGCGATCACGCCGGCCACGCGCTGCAGCTCGCCGGGCTTGTCGGGCAGGAGCACCGATACCGTAAAGATCCTGTCGCGGAAGATCAGGCCCTGCTGCACCACGCTGCTCATGGTGATCACATCCATGTTTCCGCCGGAAAGGATCGCAACGACCTTCTTTCCTTTCTCCTTCAGCTGCTTTACCGCGGCTACGGTCAGCAGACCGGAATTCTCCACGATCATCTTGTGGTTCTCCACCATATCCAGGAAGGAAACGATCAGCTCTTCGTCCTTTACCGTGATGATCTCATCGATATTCTCTCGGATATAGGGGAAGATCTTTTCACCGGGACGCTTGACCGCCGTGCCGTCCGCAATGGTATCGACGGAAGGCAATGTCACAACGCTTCCCGCTTCCAGGGAGGCCTTCATGCAGGCCGCGCCCTCCGGCTCCACACCGATAACGCGGATCTTGGGATTCAGAAGCCTGGCAAGCGTAGATACCCCCGCCGCCAGCCCGCCGCCGCCGATGGGCACCAGGATCACGTCCACCAGGGGCAGTTCCTTGATGATCTCCATGGCGATGGTTCCCTGTCCCGTAGCCACGGCCAGGTCATCAAAGGGATGGATGAAGGTATAGCCGTGCTCTTCTGCCAGCTGTAAGGCCTTTTCGCAGGCCTCGTCATATACGTCCCCGTAAAGCACCACTTCCGCGCCGAAACCGCGCGTCCGGTTCACCTTGATCAGCGGAGTGGTCGTAGGCATCACGATGGTCGCTTTCATGCCCTTTTTCTTTGCCGCATAGGCCACGCCCTGGGCGTGATTGCCTGCGGAAGCCGTGATCACGCCGCGGGCACGCTCCTCCTCGCTTAAACAGCTGGTCTTGTAATAGGCGCCGCGCAGCTTATACGCCCCGGTAAACTGCATGTTCTCCGGCTTCAGATAAACCCTGTTGCCGCTCAGTTCGCTCAGGTATTCGCTGTATACCAGCTTGGTCTCCAGCGTGACTTCCCTGACGGCCTCGGCCGCCTGTTCAAAAGCTTCAAGTGTCAGCATCTGCATTTCCTTCATCTCCGTCCTCTTCTTTTTCGGGCTCAACATCAAAGAGCGCTTCCACAAACGCGTCGGCGTCAAACTTCTGCAGATCCTCGATATGCTCGCCGACGCCGATATACTTCACGGGGATCTTCAGCTCGGACTGTATCGCCACGGCGATACCGCCCTTGGCCGTCCCGTCCATCTTGGTCAGGATGATGCCGCTCAGATCCGCCACATCATTGAAATCCTTTGCCTGCTGCAGTGCGTTCTGCCCCGTGGTGGCGTCCAGAACGATCAGATTCTCGCGGTAGGCGTCCGGGAATTCCCTGTCGATGACGCGGTTCATCTTCTTCAGCTCTTCCATCAGGTTCTTTTTATTGTTCAGACGCCCCGCCGTATCCACCAGGAGCACATCCACGCCTCTGGCCCGCGCGGCGCCTGCCGCATCATAAAGCACGCTGGAAGGATCCGCGCCTTCCTTTCCGCCGATGAGCTCCACGCCGGCCCGCTCCGCCCAGATCTTCAGCTGGTCGCCGGCCGCGGCACGGAAGGTATCGGCCGCCGCCATCATCACATGCCGGCCCTGCGCCTTTAAGTGCGAGGCGATCTTGCCGATGGATGTGGTTTTGCCCACGCCGTTCACGCCGATGACGAATACGACGGAAGGACGCGTCTCGAAAAGATAGGCGGCCTCTCCCACATGCATCTGCTCCCGGATATTGTCGATCAGGAGCTGTTTGCATTCGGTGGGGCGGACGATGCGCTTTTTATCCACCTGCTCCTTCAGGTTATCCAGGATCTCTTCGGTGGTACGCACGCCGATGTCGCCCATGACAAGGATCTCTTCCAGTTCTTCATAGAACTCGTCGTCGATGGCGGCCGCACCGTCAAAGATGATATCCAGGTTATAAACGAAATTGTCCCTGGTCTTGGCCAGGCCTTCCTTCAGGCGTTTGAAAAAGCCCTTTTTCTTCTTTTTCCCTTCCTCGGGAGCTTCCTCCTGTACCGGCTCTTCCACCGCCACGGGCTCTTCGTACTTTGTAAAGAGCGTCGGTTTTACGGCGGGCTTTTCCGGCTGCGCCGCTTCCGGAGCTGCCGTGACTGCGGCCTCCTGAATCGCACTCTGTGTTACAGGTGCTGCTGCCGGCTGTTCCGTTCCGGAAATAGCGGAAGCCGTATCCGGCTGCTGCATTCCGCCTGCGGCGTAAGCCGCGGATCCTGCGTTACTGCCTGTCAGATCTGCCGCGGGGAAGGCCTGCACGCTGTCTGGCTGTGCTTCACTTTGCGCAAAAGGCGCAGCAGCAGGCTGTTCCGCTCCGGAATATGCCGGCGCCGCAGGCTGCGCTTCATTCTGCGCAAAAGGCGCAGCAGCAGGCTGTTCCGCTCCGGAATATGCCGGCGCCGCAGGCTGTGCTTCGCTCTGCGCAAAAGGCGCCGCAGGCTCTGTCCCTGTGCTCTGCTCTGAAGCCTGCTCTGCTCCGTAAGCTTCTGCGGCTGTATTCTCCGCCGCGTCTGCCGCTTCCTGTTTCTTCTTTTTTCCAAAAGGCCACCAGGCCATGATCAATCTCCTCTCTGTACGCCGCCCCGCATCCGGGCTTCGGCGCTTCCTGCCGTTTCCCCGCAGGGGATGCGGCATATGCTTCCCGTCAGTTATCCAGCTCTTCGTCGATCAGGTTCACGCTCACCAGCGTGCTCACGCCTTTTTCCTGCATCGTGATACCGTAGAGCCGGTCCGCTTTCTCCATGGTGCCGCGGCGGTGCGTGATCACGATGAACTGCGTGTGCGCCGTGAGCTTGTGCAGATAATTGGCGTAACGTCCCACATTGCTCTCGTCCAGCGCTGCCTCGATCTCATCCAGCAGACAGAAGGGCGAAGGCTTCAGATTCTGGATCGCAAAGAGCAGCGCGATGGCCGCCAGCGCCTTTTCACCGCCCGACAGCTGCATCATGTTCTGCAGTTTCTTTCCGGGCGGCTGCGCGATGATGCGTATGCCCGCTTCCAGGATGTCCTCGTCCTCCATCAGCTCCAGCGTTCCTTTTCCTCCGCCGAAGAGTTCCTTGAAGACCTTGTCAAATTCCACGCTGATCTCTTTGAACTTTTCTTCGAACTGCCGGCGCATGGCCGTATCCAGCTCCTCGATGATGCCCTGCAGTTCCTTCTCGGCCTCGATCAGATCGTCATGCTGGCCTTTGAGGAAGCCGTAGCGTTCCATCAGCACCTTGTAATCCTCGATGGCGTTGACGTTCACATCTCCGAGACGTCTTATGCCGTCCTTGAGTTCCGCGATGCTGCGCCGTATGACCACCAGGTCCGTCATGGCCTCGTCCTTTAAGGCCGCTGCCGCCTCGATCGTCAGCTCGTACTCTTCCCACATATAGGCATTCATGCCCTGCAGCTCTTCCTTCAGCCTTTCCAGCTGGCTCTGCAGGCGGTAGGCTTCCTTGTCGAGGCCGCTGATGCGTCCGGAAAGCTCTTCGCTCTGTCCGAAAAAGCTCTTCTGCTTTGTCTGCAGCTCTTCCCGCTTTCCCTGAAGCTCCGCAAGCTTTCCCTGGGATTCTTCTTCGGCGGTATGGGAAGCCTCGATGGTCTTTTTGATCTCCTCGATATCGCTTTCCTTCTGCCGGATCTCTTCCGTATTCTTCTTTACGGACGCCTCCGCCTCTTCGCGTTCCGTCTTCAGGCGGGCCATCTCGTTTTCGATACGTTCCACATTCTGCGCTTCGAATTCCTGCTTCTGCAGAAGCTTCTCCAGCTCCACTTCGCATTCCGTGACCTTCAGTGCCTGTGCCGTTTCCGCTTCCCGCTCCGCATCCAGCTTCTCCTGCGAAGCGTCGATGCTCTCGCGCATCTCCTTTTCCCGGTCGGCGGAACTCTTCAGTTCTTCCTCGATCTTCTTCTGCTGCTCTTTGATATCCTGCACCTGCAGATCGATCTCGCTCTGTTCGTGATGCAGGTCGTCCACGCCCTTTGTGGTCTCATCGATCTTTTCCTGCGCCTTCTGGAGGTTCAGGTTGGCCGTATTCATGCGTATGTACTGCTGCTGGCTCTCAAACTTCAGATCCGCGATCTCTACGCGCAGGCGGTTACGTTCCTCTTTGATCTTTTCGATCTCGTCCAGATAGCCGTTGATGTTCTTCAGGGCTTCCTTGACCTTTTTCTCCAGTTCATCCATCTCCCGGCGCCGGCCGAGGAGGTTGGAATTGTTCCGGAAGGCGCCGCCGCTGATGGCGCCGCCGGGTACCAGCAGTTCGCCCTCGATGGTCACCATGCGCACGCCGTAATCGTATTTTCTGGCGATCTTCAGCGCATTATCCACGTTGTCCACCACGACGATGCGCCCCAGCATGCTTTTTGCCACATTGACATATTCCGGATCGGTGTTCACGATCTCGTTGGCCATGCCGACCACGCCTTTTTCGTCCAGCACCTCGGGAGTCTTGAATTCCTGCGGGTGTTCGATGGAGGTCAACGGCAGAAAGGTCGCACGGCCCAGACGGTTCTCCTTCAAAAAGGAGATCATCCTTTTTGCGGTGGGCTCGTCCTTTGTCACGATATTCTGGATATTGCCGCCGAGCGCGGTCTCGATGGCGGTCTCGTATTTCTTCTCCACCCGGATGATATCCGCCACGACGCCGATCACGCCCTTTTCCTCTTCCTTTTTCTCCATGACCTTGCGGATCGCGCTGCCGTAGCCTTCATAACGCTCCGTCAGGTTCGAGATGGCCTCCAGCTTGGTCTTGTCCTGGTGATAGGAAACACGGGCTTCCTGAAGCTTTTCATCCAGCTTTGAGAGCTCGTCGTGGATCTGCGAGCTTCTCTCCTCTTTTTTCTTCTCTTCAAAATCCAGCTCGGCGATCTTTTTATTGATCTCTTCAAATTCATTCTGAAGCTGCTCGATGATGCCCTGCTGCTCCTCCTCGTCCGTCTTGGCCTGAAGGAACTGCGAATTCAGCTGCGCCCTGCGCACCTGGCTCTGTTCGAGCATGGTATCGTAACGCTCCTTGCCGGAACGGACATTGGCCCGCTCGTTCAGAAGCTGGATGATATTATTCTTATTCTCTTCTATGGAACGCGTGATCTCCTCGATCCGGCCCTGAATGGCGTTTAAGGCTTCTCTTTCACTGTCCCTTTTCTGCTGTGCCTCCGCCAGCACTTCATCCACGCCGCTCTTGTCGCTGTCGATCCCGCTCTTCTCTTTTTCCTTTTCCTGCATCGCCTCATCCAGGTCGGCAATGCGCTTATTGAAATGCTCAATGCTCACGCCGGCGGATTTGATCTGCTCCTTAAAGAGCTCGATCTGCCCTTCCAGCTTTGTCCGCATGGATCCCGCATCGGATACCCGGGCCCGCGCCTCCTCCAGCTGACGGTCCAGTTCCGTAAGCTCCTCGGCGATATTGTCATATTCCGCGCGTATTCCTTCATACTGGGCACGGTGCTGCGCCAGATCGTCGTTCGCGATCTGCAGCTTTCCTTCCGTATCCTTCAGCACGCCTTCCTTGCGTTCGCTTTCCAGGAGGAAGTGGTTTACATCCAGCTGCTTGAGCTCTTCCTTTTTCTTCAGGTACTCCCTGGCCTTTTCCGCCTGTTTTTCCAGCGGACCCACCTGTTTTTCCAGCTCCGCGAGGATGTCGTTGACACGTACCAGATTCTGATTTTCATCCTCCAGCTGCTTCACCGCGGCGGCCTTGCGCTTCTTAAACTTAACGATACCGGCAGCTTCGTCAAAAAGCTCCCGGCGCTCTTCCGGCTTGCCCGAAAGGATACGGTCGATCTGGCCCTGCCCGATGATGGAATAGCCTTCCTTACCGATACCCGTGTCGTAAAAAAGCTCGTTCACATCCTTTAAGCGGCATACATTGCCGTTTAAGAGATATTCACTCTCACCGGAGCGGTAGATCTTTCTCGCAACGGTCACCTCGTCAAAATCCACGGACAGCTGACGGTCCGAATTGTCCAGCGTGATCGCAACATAAGCATAACCCAGCGGCTTGCGCAGCTCGGTTCCCGAAAAGATCACGTCCTGCATCGAGGCGCCGCGGAGCTGCTTGATCCTCTGTTCGCCCAGCACCCAGCGCACGGCGTCGGCTACATTGGATTTGCCGCTGCCGTTGGGACCCACGATCCCCGTGATCCCGTTATGAAATTCAAAGCGGATCTTATTTGCAAAGGACTTAAAGCCCTGTACTTCGATACTCTTCAGATACATTTCTTCTGCAGTTCCTTTTTCCAGTATTCCAGACCACGGAGCGCAGCTTCCTTTTCCGCGATCTTTTTATTCTTTCCCTCGCCGCGTCCGCAGCGGATCCCGTCGACGACCAGCTCTATGACAAAGTTCTTCTCATGGGCCGGTCCGCTCTCCTCCACGAGCTCGTAACGGATCGCATACTGCCTGCCGCTGCCCCACAGGAACTCCTGCAGCTCGGACTTGGGATCTTTTTCCTTTAAATGGCGGTCACAGTCCGCCAGCACTTCTCTCTCGATCAGGGCGCTCACCGCCTCGAGCCCGCCGTCCAGGTACATCGCTCCCAGCACGGCCTCATAAGCGTCCGAAGTGACGGAGGCTTTCCGCCGTCCGCCGCAGGCCTCCTCGCCTTTTCCGAGAAAGAGCAGCTCCCCGAGCCCGATGCGCGCAGCGCATTCCGCCAGCGCCTCCTCACAGACCAGCGCTGCACGCAGGCGCGTCATGCTGCCCTCCGGCAGCTGCGGATAACGCTGAAAGATATAACGGCTGCTGACCAGCTCCAGCACGGCGTCCCCCAGGAACTCCAGCCGTTCGTTACAGGCGATCTTGTTGATCTTCCGCTCATGCGCATAGGAAGAATGCGTCAATGCTTCCGTTAAAAGGCTGCGGTCACGGAAGCGGTACGAGATCGCTTCCTCCAGGGCAGCGAGCCGGTCCTGCTCAGCCATCGCTGTGCCTCCCGATCAGTTCGGCCGCCTCTCCGACGGTCTTCACCTCCGCCCATTCGGCTGCCGGTATGGAGATCTTCAGTTCTTCCTCCACCAGCTTCAGGATCTGCGCCATATCTATGGAATCGGCTCCCAGTGCGGTCTCAAAAGTCGCCTCCGGCAGGATCTCGCCGTTATAGACCTGCAGTGTTTTTTCAATTGCCCTGTTTAACGCCTCACACACCATCGTCACTGCCCAGCCTCAGTTTTTCCCTGATCTTTTCGTTGATCCGCTGCTCCTTAAAGGTCCTGCACTGCAGAATGGAATTCTTTACTTCCACCGCCTCCGCGGAACCGTGGGTCTTTACCACCAGGCCGTTCAAGCCCAGCAGCGGCGCGCCGCCGTAGCGCTTCACATCAAAATCCTTCAGCGTTTCCTTCAGCGCGGGCTTTACGAGCGCCGCTCCCAGCTTGCTGCGCAGGCTGCTCAGCATGGCTTTTTTGATCGCCTTCAGGATGAAAGTCGCTTCCCCTTCATAAAGCTTGAGGATCACGTTCCCGACAAAGGCTTCGCAGACGATCACGTCCGCCGCGCCGAAGGGAATGTCCCTCGTCTCGATACTTCCGATGAAATTGATATCATCGCACTGCTTCAGAAGAGGCATGGTCTCTTTTACGAGCGCATTGCCCTTTTCTTCCTCCGCTCCGATATTGACAAGCGCCACACGGGGCTTTTCGATCCCCAGCGCATTCTCGCAGTATATGCTTCCCATGCGGGCAAACTGCACCAGCTGCTCCGCCCTCGCGTCCACATTCGCACCGCAGTCGATCAGAAGCGACGCGCCCTTTTCCGTGGGGATGATCGGTGCCAGAGGAGCGCGTTCCACGCCCTTGATCCGCCCGACGATGAGCTGTCCGCCCACCAGGATGGCACCGCTGGAACCCGCCGATACAAAAGCGTCGCAGGTTCCGTCCTTGACCAGATGAAGCGCCTTTACTATGGAAGAATCTTTTTTCCGGCGTATCGCCATCACCGGCGGCTCCGCCATCTCGATCATCTCGCTGGCCGGGACCACCTCGATCCTTTTCTCATCATAAGTATATTTTGCCAGCTCCTGCCGAATCACATCTTCCTTTCCGACAAGATAGACCATCACGTCCTCAGCCTGCGCCAGAGCGTCCATCACCCCTTTGATGATCTCGCCCGGGGCGTTATCGCCTCCCATGGCATCCATCGCGATCCTGACTGCTTCGTTCATCCTTACGCCTCCCTGCTGGTCATAAAAATACATGCTATATGATACTAAAAACGGGGGAAAAAATCAAGAAAAAGCTCCTTTGTCCCGATCGCACAAAGCGCCAAAAAGCCGGCCGGATCTGGCCCGATCATGATGCAATGCGCATAAAAAAAGCTTCCATAGTCAAAGTAAGCAAAAAAAGCCCGTCAGCCATCCCGGAAGCGCAAAAAAGCTGCTCCCTGCTTACGGGAACAGCTCTGAATGCATTTCAACAGAGAGATACTCAGCCTACTTCGAGGATCTCCTTCTTGTTATAAGCACCGCAAGCCTTGCATACGCGATGAGGAACCATCAGCGCACCGCACTTGCTGCACTTTACCAGTGTGGGAACCGTCATTTTCCAGTTGGCTCTTCTTTTATCTCTTCTTCCTTTGGAAGATTTGTTTTTCGGGCAGATAGACATTTTTCACACCTCACTTTCTTTCACGCACTCGGACATTATAACCATATTCACGTTTTTTTGTCAAGGGCTTTATTTGATTTTCACGAAAGCTTTTCATAAAACTTCCGTGCGTCCCGCGGATCCGCGTGCCGCTCAGGAAATACGGAGTTACTGTTCAGATCCGAGCCCCTCACTTGCTGCGTGACTACGGACCGATACTCTGATCAGCAACGGAAGCCTTCCCCGCTCAGTATCGCATCGATCTGCGCCTCACTCTCCCAGGGCTCCCCGCCGTTGTCGATGATCCTCCGGCAATGCTTGCGGAATTCGATATCGCTCTTCTGCCTGCGCATGATGGAGAGACTCTTTTCCCTGCTGTAGCCGCGGCTTTCCTCCAGACGTTGAAAGCGCACATCCTCCGGAGCGTAAATATACCAGAGTTCATCCAGGATCTCGTCATAACCCTCTTCGATGAGCAGCGCCGCTTCCAGAACGTAGAGTGCGCAGCCGGCGGCTTCCTGTTCCTTTATCTCCTCCTCAATGGCGGTACGGACCGCCGGATGGATGATGGCATTGGCTTTTTTCCTGGCCTCCTCGTCCGAAAAGATCAGCGCAGCAAAAGCCTTATTGTCGATACGTCCGTCCTCCGCAAGGATCCCATCGCCGAAGGCCTTGCGCAGTCCTTCGTAGCATACGCCTCCCGGCTGCTCCAGACACTTGGCCAGCTCATCGGCGACACAGATATACGCGCCGTACTTTTCCTTTATATAATTGAGGATGGCGCTCTTACCGCTGCCCACGCCTCCCGTGATCCCGATCTTTTTCATACTGCCTCTCCCTCATATCACATACTATTCTTTTCCGGATGTCTCCGCTCTCCGCCTCCTGCCCGGGCGTTATGCCGGACTGTGACGCAGATCCTGTTTTCATGAAACAGGCGCTTTTTCATACGGTACGCCGCTCACTTTGCCTCGTACCAGTCGCTGCCGCAGTGGGCGTCCACTTCCAGCTCCACCGGAAACTCCGCGGCTTTCTTCATCTCTTCCCGGAGGATCTCCAGCACCTGCTCCGTCTCGTCTTCGGCCGTCTCCACCAGCAGTTCGTCATGGATCTGAAGGAGCAGCCGCGACTTCAGCCCGTCCTTCAAAAGCCGGTCATAAACCCGCAGCATCGCGATCTTCATCACATCGGCTGCCGTCCCCTGGACCGGTGCGTTCATCGCCACCCGCTCCCCGAACTGGCGCTGCATGAAATTGGATGATGTCAGCTCTGGAATGGGCCGGCGCCTTCCGAAGAAGGTCACGGAATAGCCCTTATGCTTTGCCTCTTCCTTCACCCTTTCCAGATAGGCCTTTATGCCGGGGTAGGTCGCAAAATACTGTTCGATATATTCTTTGGCCTCCGCGCGGCTGATGGACAGATCCTGGCTCAGCCCGAAGGAAGATATCCCGTAGACGATACCGAAATTCACCGCTTTGGCGTTGCGCCGCTGCAGATCCGTCACTTCCTCAAAGGGCACGCCGAAAACCCGGCTCGCCGTGATACGGTGGATATCCTTTCCGCCCCGGTAGGCTTCGATCAGGCCTTCATCGCCGGCCAGGGAAGCCAGGATGCGCAGCTCGATCTGGGAATAGTCCGCATCCGCAAAGACGCAGCCCGCTTTCGGCGTAAAGACCTTCCGTATGCGCCGTCCCAGTTCGGTACGCATCGGGATATTCTGCAGATTTGGATCCGTGGAACTCAGGCGTCCCGTCGCCGTGATGGTCTGGTTGAAGCTGGTATGGATACGCCCGTCGCCGGCAATAAAAGCGCTGAGGCCGTCCGCATAGGTGGACTTCAGCTTGCTGTAGGTGCGGTATTCCAGGATGTCCCGCACGAAGGGCTGTTCCTCCGCCAGCTTTTCCAGCACCTCCGCCGAGGTGGAATAGCCGGTCTTGGTCTTTTTGCCGCCGGGGAGTCCCATCTTTTCAAAAAGAATGTAGGCCAGCTGCCTGGGTGAATTGATATTGAAATCTTCTCCCGCCGCCGCGTGGATCTTAAGTTCCAGCTCCGTGATACGGCTGTTCAGCTCATCCCCGTATTTTTTCAGAGCCGAAGCATCCGCCTGTATCCCCTCCCGTTCCATACGGTAGAGCACATAGGAGATGGGCATCTCGACCTCGCGGAAGAGCTTTTCCATCCCCTGCGCCGCCAGCTCCGCAATGAGCCGGTCCGCCAGGGGCAGGAGCTGCGCGCAGGATGCGGCCGCATAGGCGCCGAAGCTTTCCGCATTTTCATCCTTCGCAAGAGCCGCCGTCTTCTTTCCGAAAAGCTGCTCATAGGACGGAAGCAGGCGGTCCAGATACTGCCTTGCCAGGCTGTTGATACTGTGATCGCTCTTTAAGGGATTGAGCAGATACGCCGCGATCTGCAGATCCGTGATCCCCTCCACGGCCTGCGCGGAGTAAAATCCCGCGCCGAAATCTTCTTTCTCTTCGCTGACGTTTCCCTGCGAAGCCGCGCTGCCGCTGTCCCCGAACAGATCATCAAAACTCAGCTGCGTTTCCGCAGAAGCTTCCCGCTTCACCGCTTCCTCCTCGCCGGGATGGATCGCCGCGCCGAAGAGCGCCGCATACAGAAGTTTGCTCTCAAAACATACGATGCCGCTCTTGCTTTCATAAAGCTTTTTCAGGCCTTCTTTCAGTGTATCGTATCCCGCTGCCGTGCTGTCCAGGATCGTTACGCTCTCTCCCCCGCCGCTCACGGCGATGAGCAGGCGGCTGCGCGTGGCCGTGCATACCAGAAGCGCAATGCGCTCCGCTGTCTTCAGGCTTCCGAAGAAGGCTTCCGCTTCCTTTGCATCCGCCGCATAGCGGAAAGCGTATTCCTTTGAAGGCTCCTGCGCCTTCGTATCAAAACGGCTCAGGATCGCCTTGAACTCCAGCTTTCTGCACAGCGCGTAAGCCGCTTCCGTATAGGGATCCGGCCATACGGCCTCCGACGGCTTCAGCGGAAGCTCGCAGTCCGTTTTGATTGTAACGAGCTTTAAGCTCAGATCAAGCAGCCCGCGGTTCTCCCGAAGGCTCTCCCGTATCGCGTTCTTTTTGATCTCGTCCAGATGCTCATAGATCCCTTCGATGGAGCCGTAGGAAAGCATCAGCTCCGTGGCGGTCTTTTCTCCCACCTTCGGGACGCCGGGAACATTGTCGGAGGTATCCCCCATCAGGGCCTTGAGCTCAATAAAGCGCTGCGGTGAAAGCTGCCAGGCTTTTTCCACATCCGCAGCATAATAATCCTCGATCTCGGTCCCGCCACGCTTTGTCTTGGGTATGCGTATCTTTATATGTTCGGAAGCGATCTGCAAGAGGTCGCGGTCGCCGGAGACCAGCGCCACCTCCATGCCTTCCGCTTCTCCCTTTTTCGCCAGGGTGCCCAGGATATCGTCGGCCTCCAGTCCCGCCTGCTCCACGGTCCGTATCCCCATGGCCGCAAGCATCTCCTTCATCAGCGGCACCTGCTGCCGCAGTTCTTCCGGCATGGGCTTGCGGGTTCCCTTATATTCCTTATACATCTCATGACGGAAGGTGGGCGCATGCACGTCAAACGCCACCGCAAGGTAATCCGGCTTCTCTTCCTCCACGATACGGAACAGGATATTCAGGAAACCGTACACGGCTCCCGTATGGATCCCTTCCGCATTGGTCAGATCCGGCAGCCCGTAAAAGGCCCGGTTCAATATACTGTGTCCGTCGATCAATACCAGCTTTCCGGCCATAAAATCCACCTCCGTCGATATTCCCGCCCATTCATGGTTCATATTTTCAGATCCTTTTTCTGCACAGCTTTAAATACCTTTTCCGCATCATAATCCGGAGCAAATACAGCTGCAATATCACAGATCTTCTTCACAAGCTTTTCTTCCTCTTCCACTTCGTCCGCGATCTGCGGAATGTCTTTGTCTTTCCTCAGTTTCTTGCAGATCTGCTCGACCAGGCGCCGCTCACTGCCCGTTTCCCTTTCCTCCATTGCTATGATACGCCAGGTTTCCTCTTCGTTGTATTCCGTCAGCATACTCATCTGCACTTCCTCCTTATTCTTCAGCAGAAAGTCCCTGATCCCGAAATCCGCCGGCATCTCTTCCATCGCCTTAACAGCCGCCTTCTCTATCCCCATGCTCCTGCTGTTCTCCCGGATACGGTCAATAAGCCAGGAGTATTCATACATCGGCCGGCAGGCTTCCATAAGCTTCCGGTTGTGTCCACGATTCACCATAAAAAATCTCCCTTCATTGTAATGCAATTTACCTGCGGTTTCAATAAATAAAGCTTTGAAAGATCCCGACAGGAAAGCTGTCAGGTGCTGCGGAATGCAGCTATCAGCGCATTAATTATAGCACCGCTATATCATATATGCAAGATGCAATATATGATCTGTTCTGTCGTCTAAAACAGAAGATCCCCTCTGCCGTCATGCAGAGGGGATCTTCATAAATATTGTTTATTGTCGAAATTACGGAAATTGCCTTACTGCTGATTTCCGATATTAACGTTTCCCGCACTTCTTTGCTTTTCGTAAAGTGAAGACAAAAGGACCGTCCCCCCGTCTTACACATCATTGATCGCTTTACGCATCAGCATATAGCGCTGTCTGTATGCTTCCGGACGATCCCTGCTCACAAACACGTCGTTGGCACGGTACAGTGCTTCCGGAATATCCAGACTGTAATTCACCGGACGCACCGTATATGTGAAACGATACTCCTTTGGCGCCCTGTGGGTGATCTGCGTCACATATCTGCACAGATCTTTAGCTTTTGTTATAAGCTGAAGTTCACTTTTATGATCCGACATTTCCTTTTCAAAATTTTCTCTATCGCTGAACTTTTGGATTCCCCTATTCGTGGATTGAGGATTTATCGCCCCCGCAGCTCTTCTCTCCTCCTCCACGCTCATCCCCATCGACATTTACGCGCCCCGGTACATCGAATATTAATA
>JAEELW010000171.1 GCA_016282915.1 Lachnospiraceae bacterium
AAATCCTTAAATAATGCTACAATGTCCATGAGAGTGATACCTCCTTAGTATTTTATTTTTTGGACAATTTATTATACCTTAGATGGTACTCACTCTCATTTTTTTGTATTTATTCAACTGACAAATTCTTTACTCTATGTTTACAGGTGAAAATCCGCTATATCGCTTTTCTTGAGTATGTCATATTCTGTGATATAATGTAAGTGTTATTTTCCTTTTCATACAAAAGATAAGAGGAGAACGATCTTTGATGACCCCGGAAAAGAAAGGCTTTACTCTCCCGAAAAAGCTCCTGATCTTTATGATCACCGCTCTGATCATAGAAGTTTTTATATTTAATTTCCGCTTCTGGACCACCCTCGGAAACGAGCCTTTTCCCATTGAGCTTCCTTACGAAGAGATCTCCGGGGAGTCTTACGGTCTTTTCACACTGAACCTTTCCAGACGTGATATCAGTGTTAAAAACCTCGGCTTCTTTCTGGATCCCTATGAAACGGATATCCCCATCGAGTCGACCCGGGCGGCCCTGTACAAGGCAAAGCTGCCTGCAAAGATCCGTGTGGAATATAAAGATGATAAAGGTACTGCCCATTCCGTCGAAAAAGAATTTGCCGTTGAAAAAGGCCTCCCCCTTGCGATGACCGTAAATGCCGGAAATGCGGATTCCATTGTTTTTTCGTACGACAATGCTTATCTGAAGCAGCTTTCTCTCAATGTGCGCTACGACTTTTCCTTTTCCCTTTACCGTTTCATCATCCTCTTCCTGCTTCCCTGCTTCATCATCGCTTTCCGTTCCGCTTCAAAACTGTGGAAAATAAAAATATTCGATCAGGAGCTTCATATCAGCCGGAAACTCCTGGCGGTCCACCTGGGCCTTTGTGCTCTTATATTTCTGTCCATTTCGGTTCTTTTTTTCTCCAATCCTTTCTTCAGCGATATTCCCGATATATTCGGCTTTTATCCGGAGCTTGCCAGATCCTTTGCAAACGGCTATACCTATGACGCCGAGCTTCCCCCGCAGGAACTGCTCAGCCTCCCCGATCCTTATGATCCGCAGGTACTTTCCGATCCCAATGTCAATTACAAACTGGACCGCCTGCTGTATAACGGGAGGTACTATACCTATTTCGGGCCGCTTCCCTGCGTACTCTTCTATCTGCCTTTTTATCTGATCACCGGCAGCGATATGCCACATTCGGTCATACTGCTGATACTGCTGGCCCTGTTCCTGACTGTCGCAAGCCTCGCGCTGACAGAAGCCTGCAAAAGATATCACAGGGAATGCAGCATTGCTGCTTTTTACACGGGCTTCTTTACGGTGATCACGGTCACTCCCTTAACGGTCATCGCTTCCGGCGATACTTTTCCGTATTTTATTCCCATCCTTCTGGCAGTCTGTCTGCTCCTGACCGGAATGTATTTTTATCTGAAAGCCGCCACTCTGTGTGATAACAATCGCAACGGTAATGCATACTTTGCCCTGGGATCGGCCTCGATCGCTCTGATCGCCGCCTGCCGGCCAAATCTGTTGTTTTTCGTTGTGGTTTTTGTCCCCTTATTGCTGAAATATGCCATATTCAAAAAGAGTTTTCTGAAGCGCTGGCTTTCCTTTATCACCCCTGTCATTGTGATCGCGATTCCGGTACTCGCATACAACTATGTTCGTTTCGGCAATCCCTTCGACTATGGCTATGCCTATCAGCTAACCATTAACAGTATGCAGAGGCATCCTTCCGTCGATAGTATTCTGGCCGCCTTATGGCATTTCTTTTTACGCCCCATACATTTTACTGCCGATTTTCCTTATGTCCGTTTTCTCGAAACCGAATGGAGCAATCCCGAGGGAACACTGGTCCAGCCCGTGAGCGGCGGCATATTGCTCCTGTATCCGGTCCTGTTCTTTGGGTTATCATGTTTTTTCATGAAGCGTTCAGAAATGAAGAACAGCCTCTCCACGGAAATGCATCTGACTTCGATGGCTGCGATCCTCCTTTCCCTGGTCTCCTGTGTGATCTCCAGCATAAGCGGAGGCTTTATCACACGCTATCTTATGGATTTTTCGACTATGCTGAGTCTTTCCGCGGTCTTTATGATATGGAAACATACGGATAATGAGAACAGGACTGCCTTTGTTCTCAGAAATCTCATCTGTATTTTTCTGCTGATCGGAAGTTTTCATTCCTTTACCCAGCTTTTCCGGTCCGATCTGGTAGATCATGGCATGCTCACGGATGTGAAATGCCGCTTTGAACAGGCTTTCGAATTCTGGAGATAGCTGCGGCGGTCCGGATAAGCTTGACAGCACAACAGCCCGGTTGTAAACTGTTTTTAAACTTTTTTACTACTACATACAAGGAAGGGAGCGTAGAAAAATGGAAAAGAAAGATCTTGACTGGTCGGGCCTGGGCTTCGGCTATGTAAAAACCGACAAACGTTATGTTTCAAATTTTAAGAACGGCGCCTGGGATGAGGGCGTCCTTACGGATGATGCGGATATCGTGATGAACGAATGCGCCTGTGTGCTGCAGTATGCGCAGACCT
This sequence comes from Lachnospiraceae bacterium, assembly GCA_016282915.1. GTDB lineage: Bacteria > Bacillota > Clostridia > Lachnospirales > Lachnospiraceae > NK4A136. The sequence goes on from JAEELW010000171.1 coordinate 2,542, forward strand.
GTTTTGAAGGTCTGAAGGCTTATACCACGGAAGACGGCCGCACGGTCTGCTTCCGCCCCGATCTGAATGCTGCGCGCATGTACGATACCGCACTGCGCCTGGAGATGCCGCCTTTCCCGAAGGATCGCTTTATCGATGCCGTAAAACAGGTCGTCAAGGCCAATGAAGCCTGGGTTCCTCCTTACGGTTCCGGCGCGACCCTTTATCTGCGCCCCTATCTCTTCGGGATCAATCCCGTCATCGGCGTGAAGCCTGCCGATGAATATCAGTTCCGTATCTTTGCCACGCCGGTAGGCCCTTATTTCAAAGGCGGCGCCAAGCCTCTGACCCTCTGCGTCAGTGATTTTGACCGCGCAGCCCCTCACGGCACCGGACATATCAAGGCCGGCCTGAACTATGCCATGAGCCTTCATCCTATTGTAGAAGCCCACAAAGCGGGCTTTGCCGAAAATATGTATCTGGATGCAGCTACACGTACCAAGGTGGAAGAGACCGGCGGTGCAAACTTTATCTTTGTGACCAAGGATAATAAGGTCGTGACCCCGAAATCCAATTCCATCCTTCCTTCCATCACCCGCCGTTCCCTGATGTATGTTGCAAAGGAATATCTCGGGCTGGAAGCCGAAGAACGTGAAGTGAGCTTTGAGGAAGTGAAGGATTTTGCGGAATGCGGCCTCTGTGGCACTGCAGCCGTGATCTCGCCGGTCGGAAAGATCGTGGATCACGGTACCGAGATCTGCTTCCCCAGCGGCATGGAGGAGATGGGCCCGACCACCAAAAAGCTTTATGATACGCTGACGGGTATCCAGATGGGACGTCTCGATCCTCCCGAAGGCTGGATCGTCGAGATCTGAGATCTCACCGTTTTTATTTCAGCGCCCTGAGGTATTTCAATACTTCAGGGCGTATTCTTTATAAAACAACGTAATTCAGCACTTCATTATTCGGACGCTGCATCCCTGCCGTATTTCCTTCCACAATGCTGCGGCAGAAGGGTACATTTCAGAAAGGCTTTTCTTAATGGATAAAAAGATTAAACTCAATAAGTATCTTCTGATCTTTATACTGGAAACCCTGCTCTTCCTGCCCTATCTTTTCTGCGGCCCCGTGGGTTCCGATTCCTCGGACGACCTGGCCATGAATCTGATTGCTTCCGGTGCCTTCGGAACAGGCAGCCAGTACCTGGTCTATTCCAGCATCCTCTACGGTTATCTTCTGAAAGCCTTTTATCTCATCATCCCCGGAGTCAACTGGTATCTGACCATGCAGTTTCTCCTGAATTTCGCGGCAGTCACGTCCATCCTGCTCTGCCTCGCATCTTTCCTTTCGGAGAGAAAAGCCCTTTGCGCATCGCTGATCCTGCATTTCTATTTTGCACTTGAATTTTATGAGAAACAGCAGTTTTCGCAGAATGCTTCCCTTTATGCACTTGCGGGCTTTATCCTGATATTCACGGCTTTATGGCACAAAGAGAACGCAAAGAAATACCGCATCGCAGCAGTCGTGATGCTCGTCTTCTCTGCCCTGGTACGTTTTGAATGTCTTCTGCTCATGCTCCCTTTCGGCGGCCTCTTCCTGCTTGCAGCGCTTTTAAAGGACGAAGAATGCGCAGCGGTCAAAGGCTTCCGTGAGAAACTCGCATTGATCTTCAGAAAATGGCGCAGGGACTGTTTTGTACTCTTCGGCACCCTTCTGTTCTGCCTCTGTATCTTTGTCATGGATCAGCTCGTCTTCTGGCAGAAGCCGGAATGGAAAGCCTATAAGGAATATCATTGGGACGGCGCGATCCCGCTCCTGGATGTGGACGGTGCCCCGGAATTCGATGCACAGGCCCTTGCCGGAACCGGGTTGACGCCGGAAGATATCTATCTCTTCTATCTCTATCAATATGCCGATATGGATTATTTCAGCGTGGACAGACTGAAAGCGCTTGCGGCCGCCCGGACCGCCACCGGTGCACCCGCTTTCGGTGAAAGCATGCTCGAAAGATTTAGGGAACTCTACAGTTTTCCGAAGCATTATAACGATGAATACGGAACAGCCCCCGGGATCATCGGCGTTTTCTCATTTATCGAAAGCCTCGCCGGCTGGAATATCATCTTTCTCATGCTCCTTCTGATCCCGCTCCTGCTCCGTAAAGAAAAGCGCGGCTTCCATCTGCTCTTCCTTGCCCTTTTCTTTGCCGTCTTTCTTGCCGAAACGGTATTTCTCGTATTGCGCGGCCACGCCCCCAGGCGTGTCCTGCTCGGTTCCCGCTGTGCCGTGGAGCTCTTCACTGCTTTCCTTTTCCTCTCTTCGCTGCGTCAGCCGGAAAACAATGCAAATGAAAAAAGACAATGGCTCCTTCCCATAATGCTCCTGCTCGTCGCGGAAGTCTTATCCATCCGCTTATGCTGGCATGCCACACTTCCTGAATATACCAGGACAAAGCAGAGTCTGGACAGCCTGCGCTCACTGTCGAAGGAAGCTGAGCCCGGGCAGAGCCGCTCCGGATATTCCGTTTTTTACCTTCTTGATGCTAATTTTCTCTGGGCAGAACGCATGGGCATCCCCGATCCGCGTGAGATCAGTATGAGTGCTTATAAGGATTATTTCCGGCCTTTCATCTTAAGCGGCGGCTGGCTCGCCGAATGTCCGCACAATCTTCACTACTATAAAGAGGCCGGGATCGACGACCCTGTCATGGAGCTTATCGGAAATGACCGGATGAGCTATATCGTCCGCGGCTATACCGCCGATGTCTGTGATACCTGGATGCAGGCACATCTCAGCAGACGCAGCGGACGGGAAATAAAAACGGACACCGCCTTTTCTTCCGACAGTGTCCGTATCCTGCGTTTTGAATGATCCTTCCTTCAGAAGCCCCGAAAGGAAAATGCCTGTTTTCCATCCAGGAGACAATCCGGATAATACAGCATGATAACAACGTCAGGATCACAGGCTTCTATATACTCCGGAGTTATTCCGGATGTATCGCTGTTTGCACTATAACAAAGCTGCTTAAAGCCCATAGCCAAATAAGGGACAACCACCTTTCCCATGGAATCCGTTATGATAAGTATACGTATATCATTTTCACATTTATGATTCGTAAACTCACCAAGCGCTTTTTTCATAACATCATCATAAGTATATCTTGATGAGTAATCCCTGTTCTGAAGCGGTTTCATATCCACCATAAGCTCCTGCATACCGGCTTCCTGCCCGTTTCCGCTGCTTAATAAAGTTTCAAATTCCGGCAATATCAGATCATAATCATCGATCCCCGCATAATAGATACCGGTACGCTGTCCTCTGGAACCCAAATGCCATTTTTCATACCTCGTTATCCTGTAATTGCTTATATCCGCTACCCGGCGGTCTACCGTACATCCTGTTTTCCCGACGATATAATCCTCCAGCAGTCCATAGGCATACAGACCTGCTTCCGTTGTCCAGTGATGGTCCGTCCGATACATCATATCATACTGATCGATGCCATCCTCGTACATTCTTTCCCGTATATCAATATATTCAACTCCTTTTTCATCCAGCAGCGCAAGAAAACGGTCTGTATTCTCGTTTCCATGATCCTCGATCCCTTCCGGTATCTGGGGATCATACTTACTTGATGTGATCGGCGTTGTAACATATATCAGTTCCGTCCCTCTTTCCTTCAGATAATCCCTTAATCGAACCGTTTCTTCCGCATACATTTTAAGAGACTTGTCCGAAGCTCTCTCAAAGCTTGTAAAAAGATAGCCGTTATCCAGTTTTACCACGTTATTCATCAGCCTTTGATCAAGAATACGGCGAACAGCTCCGTTTATATTAACGAAATGCTCTTTTCCCCAAAACGAATATGCCAGATCCTCTTCCAGCGGATTTTCCGGATCCGTTGAAAAGACATTATTCACCTTCTTTGGATTAATATAATGATCTGCAAGCCGTATGGTGCTCATCAGGCCAAAAACAGCGATGATCACAATAAACTCCGCTATATAGACGATCTTCCTGTATTTATCCATTTTACTTTCCCTGTATCAAAAATTGAAATAAATAAAAGGATTGTGTGCGCCAACGAGCAAAAATGAGACCGCCCATAAAAACAGCAATGCCAAAACAGGCGCTTCGATGATCCCGGCCACTCCGGACAGCTTGTTATTCTTCAGCTTTTTCCCCACAAAACTCATGAGCGGCATGGAAAACAGTAAAGCGGTAAAAATATAAAATCCATATTCATGCAGATAAAAAAGCATCTCTCCGCTCATTCCCGTCTGATCCCCGTATAAACCAAACATTGCCGCACAATAGCGGAGCCCGTATCCGATATCCGGGGAATTAAAGATCACCCAGCCGAGATTCACGCACAGAAGTGTAAATATGCGCCAGAATACACGAAATATACGGCCACGTCCGTCCGGCTTCACCAGCAGCTTCTCTGTTACCAGCAGCAGAAAATACCACAATCCCCATACGATAAAGGTATAAGCAGCCCCATGCCATATCCCCGTCAAAAGCCAGACGATCAGCAGATTGAGGATCAGTCTCGGCATCTTTACGCGGCTGCCGCCAAGCGGTATATAAATGTAATCCCGAAACCACTGTCCAAGCGAGATATGCCATCTGCGCCAGAATTCCGTTACGGAAGCGGAAACATAAGGATGATCAAAATTCTCACCAAAGCAGAAACCAAAGATCTTTCCGAGACCGATCGCCATATCGGAATAGCCGGAAAAATCATAATAGATCTGGAGGCTGAAACATATGGAACCGACCCAGAGAAATAAAGGATCTACCTGTGTCACATCCGACACAAACGTTTTTTGTGAAACAAGCGCCAGATTGTTTGCCAGCAGCACTTTTTTGCAGAAACCGATCATAAATCTTCTGGCGCCTTCCGCAAAAAGCTTCGAAGTACACACTCTGTTATTGAGCTGATCTTCAACAGAGGAATAACGGACGATCGGACCGGCGATCAGCTGCGGAAAAAAAGAAATATACAAAGCAACATACAGCGGATTCTTCTGAACCCTGACCTTATCCCTGTATACATCGATCACATAAGACATGGCCTGAAAGGTAAAAAAAGATATGCCGATCGGCAGAATTATCCCAACGAACGGCATATCGGCATGAAACAGGCGGTTCATGATATCGATCGAAAAATCAAGATATTTATATAGAAAAAGGATCAGAAGATTCGTACAGACATCTAGAGCCATACAGAGCCTGGCGATCCTTCCGCCCCTGAATCGGTCGATGATCAATGCCGCAAGATAATTGACTGCGACCGACAACAGCATCACAAAGACAAAATCCGGCTCACCATATGCGTAAAAGCCGATACTGGCGATCAGAAGCAGGACATTCCGGTACACAATATTCCTTACCGCAAAATGCAGTATCAGCACCAGTGGCAGGAATAAAAATGTAAAGACCAGACTGGAAAAGACCATGGAACTCCCCGCTTATTCCGCCGCCTTTGCCTGGGCCGAGATCGCGGCACGCTTTCTTGCCGTGGAATCCAGGATCTTCTTCCGGATCCGCAGGCTCTTGGGTGTCACCTCCAGAAGCTCGTCCGTTCCGATGAATTCCAGGCACTGCTCCAGACTCATAAGCTTGGGCGGTGTCAGCTTCAGCGCGTCATCCGAGCCGGAGGCCCGGGTATTGGTCAGCTGCTTCTTCTTGCAGACATTCAGTTCGATATCTTCCTGTTTCGGGTTTTCACCGATCACCATGCCGGCATAAACCTTTTCCCCCGGACCGATAAAAAGATTTCCCCGGTCCTGCGCATTGAACAGGCCCTAGGTCACGGATTCGCCGGTCTCAAAGGAAATGAGTGAGCCCTGCTTACGGTAGCTGATCTCGCCCTTGAAAGGTGCATAGCCGTCAAAGATCGTATTCAGGATCCCGTTTCCCTTGGTATCCGTCATGAACTCTCCGCGGTATCCGATCAGCCCTCTGGAAGGGATGCGGAATTCCAGCCGGGTATAACCGCCGCTGGCCGCTCCCATGTTCAGGAGTTCACCTTTTCTCGTACTCAGCTTTTCGATCACGGAACCGGAAAACTCTTCCGGCACATCCACATAGGCAAGCTCCATGGGCTCGGTCTTCTTCCCGTTCTCATCCGCATGATAGATCACCTCGGCCTTGCTCACCGCAAATTCATAGCCTTCACGGCGCATATTCTCGATCAGCACCGAAAGGTGCAGTTCCCCGCGTCCGGATACCTTAAAGGCCTCGGTGGTATCGGTATCTTCCACCCGCAGCGACACATCGGTATTCAGCTCCCGGTACAGACGGTCGCGGATATGCCGGCTGGTCACATACTTCCCTTCCTGCCCCGCCAGCGGAGAATCATTTACGATAAAGTTCATGGAGATCGTGGGTTCACTGATCTTCTGGAAAGGAATAGCCTCCACATGCTCGGGATCGCAGAGCGTATCCCCGATATGGATATCCGTGATACCGGAGATCGCCACGATGGAACCGATCCCGGCTTCCTTTATCTCTACGCGGTCCAGTCCGTCAAACTCATAGAGCTTGCTCACCTTGACCTTCCGCACCTTATCCGGATCATGATGGTTTACGATGACCACATCCTGATTCACCGTGACCTTGCCGTTATCCACTTTTCCTACGCCGATACGGCCCACATATTCATTATAATCAATGGTAGAGATCAGCACCTGCGTGCCACCTTCAGGGTCACCCTCGGGAGCCGGTATCGCGGAAAGGATGGTATCAAAGAGCGGTGTCATATCCTTTCCTTCCTCATCCGCATCAAGGGAAGCGGTCCCTGCCTTGGCCGAGGCAAATACGAAAGGACAATCCAGCTGATCGTCATCTGCCCCAAGATCGATCAGCAGCTCCAGCACCTCATCGATCACTTCTTTCGGCCTGGCCTCCGGACGGTCCACCTTATTGATACATACGATGACCGGAAGCTTCAGCTCCATTGCCTTTCCAAGTACGAAGCGTGTCTGGGGCATGGGGCCTTCAAAAGCATCCACCACAAGGATCACGCCGTTCACCATCTTGAGCACGCGTTCCACTTCTCCGCCGAAATCCGCATGGCCCGGCGTATCGATGATATTGATCTTTGTATCCTTATATTTTACGGCCGTATTTTTGGAAAGGATCGTGATACCGCGCTCACGCTCGATATCATTGGAATCCATCACACGCTCCACCACTTCCTGATGGGCAGCGAATACGCCGCTCTGCTTCAACAGTTCGTCAACCAGTGTCGTTTTACCGTGATCCACATGTGCGATAATGGCTACATTGCGGATATCTTCTCTTTTCTCGATCATTCTCCTCATCCTCCACAAAAATCAAACGTAGGAAGTATAGCACTTTTATATCGCCAGCGCAAGCAAAAAAGGGGCCGAAGCCCCTTTTTTGTATGAATCGTTCCCCGTTTTACGGAGTTACCACCACATTCACCGTGACGGTCTTGCCGTTGATCTTTGTGGTAAGCTTGGTCTTGCCGGCAGCCTTTGCGACTACCCAGCCGTCCTCATCCACATATGCCACATCCGGCTTGCTGCTCTTGAAGACATATTCCTGTTCCACGGAGACAAATGCAAGCGCCACGCTCTCACCGGCCTTCAGCGTCATATTATACTTATTCTTACCCTTTGCAGGCTGGCAATTCTTTAAGGTGATATCCTCCACCGTAAGAGCAACCGTATATATACTTCCATCCTTCATCACAGCCGTCAGATCCGTATGACCGGCAGCTACGCCTGTGACCTTGCTCTTCTTCATCATCGCAACCGTCGTGTCACCGCTGCTCCATACTGGCTTGTTGGATTTCGTAAGGCTCACACTCTTGCTGCCGCCGACATTCACATGCAGTGTTCTGTTCTCGGTCTTCAGTTCATTGACTGTGACCGTGCAATTGTAGGCGCAGCCATAGATATAGGCCGTGATCTTTGCCTTACCCTTACCGACAGCTGTCACAGTACCATCCTGATCCACCACTGCCACATCCGGAGCCGCACTGTACCAGTATACATTGAGATGATCCACATCATAGGTAAACTGAACTTTACGGCTCTCATTGTTCTCTTCGTCGTGTACGATCGTAAATTTCTTTTCGATCTCGGGCTTGGTGATCGTAACATTGATCTTTCGATCCCCCTTCACAAGCACAACGGGTGCCACTGTCACCTTTTTTGCCTTAAATGCGCCTTTATTGCTCAGGGATACATATTTCTTGTCCGCCTTGGGATTCGCCAGCGTCCAGCCGCTTTCCATTGTAAATTTCTGCCCCTGTACCAGCCAGAGATCCTGCTCAGCCGCATCCGCGTTGATCGAGGGCGTATTATTGAATGCGGATTCGGAGGATGCCCCTTCGTTCCACTTCGCATACAGCGTAAGATTTTCTGCCTTAGTTCCGGGCTTGATCTCCTTGATCTCATTTGTGAATTCCGGCTCCGTGAACCAGCCGCCCCAGGAAAAACCGGTCTTTACAGCTTTCTTAAAGCGTACGGTATCTTCCACGGTATAGTTCTCGGGGTTGCCGTCACTATTGGTCCCTTCATTAAGAACATAAGTGATGGTGTACTTGATCAGATTCCATTTAGCATAGACGGTGAAGTCATCCGTCATACCCTCAACACTCGTGATCTCGGTCCGGAACTCAGGCTCCAGATACCAGCCGCCAAACTCACAGCCGAGCCTGGTCGCAGGTTTAAGTACCGTGGTATCTCCGACCTGGTATCCGTTGGGGTTCTCCGGATCATTCTGTCCGCCGTTCAACTCGTAAGTGATCTTTTTCAGCGTGCTGACCGTAAAACCGTTCTTTCTCAGCCACTGGTCCGCATAGGAATCGGGCACTACGAGGAAGGTCACATCTCCGCACTCCGAAAGGATAAATGCGTTATTACCGATGCTTTTTACGCTTGCCGGTATGGAGACTTCCGTCAGGCCGGTGCAGCCGGCAAAGCAGTTGGCATTGATATTCGTGGTTCCTTCGGGAATGACGATACGTTCCAGGGAACTGCAATTTTGGAAGGCAGAAGAACCAAGTGTCTTGATCCCGGCAGGAAGCATGATACCGCTAAGCAACACGCAGTCCTTAAAAGCACTGTCACCGATCTTTGTAACCGCAGTACCGGCAAAACCTACTACTACCAGTCCCTTGCATCCGAGGAAAAGTTCGTTCGGCACTTCAACGATCTGTGCAGGGATGACGGTACTTGTAATACCCTCACATTTGGAAAATGCTGCTCTTCCAAGCTTGGTCAGGTTTGCGGGAAGATCCAGCTGCCCGCTTATACCGGTATCCGAAAATGCATACTGTTCGATGGCCTGTACCGATGCAGGAAGCGCGATCTTTGTCAGTCCGGTGCAGCCGGAGAAAGCATAATCCCCTATACTCTGCAGATTTGAACCGGGAGCAAAACTGATCTCCTGGAGGTTAACCACATTGGTTAAGCAATACTTACCGAAACGTGTCACCGATGCAGGTACCGAAAGTTTAACCGGTACATACTCGGTACTTTCCGCAGATATTTTCTGGAACTGCGCTCCTTTAAACAGATAATCCGGGAAAAGCTGTACTTTATCGCCGATACTGATCGTCTTGATATTACATTTCTGGAAAATGTTCTGGTTTGAAGAAGTGACCGCCATCGCATTATATGTAACATCTTCAAGCAGTGAGCAATTTGCAAAAGCACTTGCTCCGATCGTTGTAACATTCTCCGGGATCGTGATCGCTTTGATCTTCGTGCAGTTTGCGAACGCGCTGGCTCCGATCACCTCCAGACTTTCCGGAAGTTCGATGGATTCCAGCGTAATGCTGTATTTGAATGCATTCTCACCGATCACGCGAAGACGGCTCGGGGTGACTAATTCTCCTGTTACCGGATCATAATCACCAAACCTTACATTCTCGATATTACCGACATTTCCTCCGCTTCCGCCGGAAAATGCCCCATTACCGATCTCCTCAACGGAAGCCGGGATATTGATCGGAGTTCCGGTAACCCAGGTCGTCTGATTGAAAAGATTTCCGGGGATCTTGACTACACCGGGCGGGAGAATGATCTGTTTTACATAATTCTCGTAAAAGATCTTTTCACCACAGGATGCAATATCCTGGGGTGCGATCTCAACGGTATCAATACGGTTAAACTCCGCAAACGCACCGGCACCGATATAGTTTACATTGGAAGGTATCCTGAGCTTGCCCGTAAAATTACAGCTGTTAAAAGCATTCGCCCCGATATGCTCCAGAGATTCGGGCAGTACGCTGGAAAACAGATTGCAGGCATAAAACCCCCTGTCGCCTATATACTTCAGCTGTAATAAACCGCTCAGATCCGCATCGTAGAGTCTATAGCATTTGGAAAAGCACTCACTTCCGATATAGCTCAGATCTGCAGGGAACACCAAACTTCTCAGCTCTCCACAGTTTGCAAATACACCATTGCCAAGAACCTGGATCGTGGAAACCGACGCATCCGCAGGCTTAAACAGGACAGTGCTGAGCGAAGTACAGCCTTTAAACATGGTATTGTTTAAATAAGTAAGACCTGTAGGGACCGTAACACTGGTAAGTGATGTGCAGCCTTCAAAAACACTGGTTCCGAGTGTACCGTCATAAGTGACCGTTCCGTTTGCGGCGACCGTAACTTCACCGGCGACCGTATCCGGCAAAACCAGTGAGCTCAGCTTGGTAGCACCCTTAAACGCACTATCGCCGATCTTTTTGAAGATGATATCCTCGCCGTTGTCGCTTTTGGGCTGAAGATCCAGGCTTGTGATCGAAATGCAGCTTAAAAACGCATTGTTTTCCAATACGATACCTTTGCTCTGATCACAATCCTTGAAATCTATCTCCTCCAGCGCTGCGCAGTTTTGAAATGCCCCCACGCCGATCGACTGCAGTCTCTTCGGAAGCTTTACATGTGCAATATTAGAGTCTTTGAACGCGCCGTCCGAGATTTCCAGAACATTATCCGGGATCACGATAGTAGCATCTTCGGCAAAACTCGCCCTGTTAAACAGATTTGCGGGGAAGATCGCCTTTTCAACACCGTTTTCCGTTTCGGTGCTCAAAATAAACTCTTTGATCGCGCAGCCGTTAAATACACCGGTAGCGGCACCGCCGCCGGACTGTTTACACTCCGTATTCTTACTCGTCAGCGTGATACTCTGAAGATTTTTGCAACCCTTAAACGCTTCCTGTTCGATCCTCAGAAGCTTATCATTAAATGTGATCTCCTCGAGACTGGTACATCCCTCAAATGAATTTTTCTGGATATAGTTCAGTCCGTCATTAAAGATCACCGTTACAAGACTGGTACAATTCTGAAAGCAGTACGGATAGATCGAAGTGAGGTCTTTCGCGTTTGTCATATCCACTTTGACCAGATTTTTACAATCGTGAAAAGCGCCATTTCTTTCAACATTCGAGCCTACAGCATTCGTTCCGATCGTTGCAACCCGACACCCTTCCGCAAAACGGATCTCCGTCAGTTCGTTCCAGTTGTCAAACAGATTATAATCGATCTTGGTGAGATCCGCCTTAACGGTGAAAACGCCATTGCTGAATGTACCGTATTCATACCCGCTGGTCGCATTTTTTACAACACCACCCTCAACGACGATATTCGCATTTCCAACGGCCTCCGGAGCCTCTTCCTCTTCTTCCTCATCCTCCGGTGCTTCCGCTTCTTCGGACTGCGCTTCGGCCGCTTCCTCTTCTTCGGGTGCAGCCTCCTTTACCGCCTCTTCCGATACGGCCTCCGCTGACGCATCTTCAGAAACAGCCGCTTCCTCGGAAAGCGCCTCTTCATCTTCCGCTTCCTCCTCCGAAACGATCCTGCTCTCCGTACCATCCGCTGCATAAGCGGCGATCCCTGTCTCCAGGATCGTCTGCGAAAGCATCGCCACGGTACAGAAGCCTGCCAGGATACGCTTCAACATTCTTTTCTGCATGATCCTTCCTCCTGTTATAATTTTGCTGTTCCGGGTCAGTCTCCCGGTACAAAAACTCATTATAAAGTATATAACCAAGGTGATACGCTGTCAATAAATCTTCAACATACAGGAAGCGAAAGCCGGTAGCAGATGGATCGAAAAAATACTAAACTTTTTTTCACAGAAACTGAGCTGATCACGTCTCCGATCCCGTTCCGCGGACTTTAAGGGTTTTAGTATGAAGCTGCGAAGCCACGGACAGACAGAAGCATATTTACGATTCTTCCATATTATGTTATACTTGATACGATTATAGCGTTTCTGCGGCCCGGAAAACAGAGGGGGAAAATGTGATGGGAAAAGCGTTTGAACGCTTTGTGGGATTTCTCTTTCAGGATGTGAGCAACGAGAAGGAGACCAAGGATATGGCGGTGCTGATCCGCGTCACCTGTCTTATCCTTGTGTTATATTATCTGTTCACTTCCGTCTGCATCGCTTTTCTGCAGCATTATGTGCTGTCCCTGCTTCTGATCGGCGGGATGGGGCTGACCATCGGCTGCTTCGTTCTTACTTATGAGAACCGCACACGTCTGGCACTGATCCTTCTGAATGCGATCATTCTATGCTGTGCCACGATGCTGACCTTCTATCTCGGCTTTTCCATGGGCTTCCATCTGCCCATCGTCCTGAACATCCTTCTGATCTACTATAATAAGACGGACCAGATGATGGCAAAGCGTCTCTACTCCTTTGCACTTATGATCTATCTCATGTGCATATCCGAGATCACCGCTGCTCTTTCACTCAGCGTGAAACCTTCCGCCACCATGACCATGGTCTTTCAGACGGCCAACATGATGTTCTTTGCACTGAATATCATGTCTGCGGCATATTGCTACTGCATGAAGTTTAACCAGGCCGAGGAAAAGCTCCGCCGCATCAATGACAATCTGGAACGCATGGCGAATATCGACACCCTCACCGGGCTTTCCAACCGCCGCCACATGAATGAATACCTTGCCGGCCTCGTATACGAATACAACCGTTCCGGCAAAGGCTTCACCATGGCCATCGGTGATATCGACTTTTTCAAGAAAGTTAATGACACCTACGGCCACGATACCGGTGACTACGTTCTCTCCACCGCTGCCGCCATCTTCAAACGTTTTATGAAGGATAAGGGGCATGTGGCCCGCTGGGGCGGTGAGGAATTTCTCTTCGCCTTCGAAAACATGGATCTGGACAAAGCCTTCCGTTATCTGGACGAGCTGCGCCATCTGATCGAAACCACACCCATGGATTTCAAGGAATTCCACTTCAATATCACGATGACTTACGGCTGTGAAGAATTCAACCCGAGACTGGGCATCGAGACCACGATCAACCGGGCCGACGGCAAGCTCTACAAAGGAAAGCAGGGCGGCCGCAATCGGGTCGTGAAATAATTTTTATTCTGCTTCAGATCCTCTCATACCTCAGAAAGCGGTATTCCAGGTCAAAATATGTTTCCTCTTCGCTCTCGGCGGTCAGCTTCCAGCCCGGATCAGCATCCAGATCCAGAAAAAAGGCATCCGCCTCATAAGCATGGTCGATCTTTGTCACGTGGGCGGTATCACAGTACGGCAATAACTGCTCGTAAATACTTGCGCCGCCGATCACATACACATCTTCCGAAGCATAACGCTTCAGTTCTTCCATCAGTTCTTCAACGGAATGCACGACCAGAGCATCCTTCATCGAAAAGCCCGGATCCCGGGAAAGGATGATATTGGTGCGCATTTTCAAAGGCTGGCGTCCCGGAAAGGTATCCAGGGTCTTCCGGCCGAAGACCACAACTTTCCCCGCGGTCTCCTCCCGGAACATCTTATGATCCTTCGGAATGCTCACGAGCAGCTGTCCCTTATTTCCGATCGCCCAGTTCTTATCTGCGGCTACGATGATGTTCAAATCCGATTCTCCTTTTTTGTTTTAAATCGAATTCCAATAGCTTTTCCACTTATATGATCATCTTATGAGTTTGGAACCCTCTTGCATCAGATGGCCACCGGGATATCTTCGATCTGCGGTCCGGTCTGGTAGTTCTCGAGCTTCACATCATCCCTGGTAAACTGATAGAAATCGTGGATATCCGGATTGATCCAGAAATCCGGGGCCGGATAAGGCTTTCGGCTGATCAGCTCCTTTACGAGCTCCACATGACGGTCATAGATATGGGCGTCGGCGATGACATGGACCAGCTCTCCCACCTGCATATCGCAGACCTGGGCCAACATATGCACCAGCACGGCATATTGCACCACATTCCAGTTGTTCGCCATCAGTACGTCCTGGGAACGCTGGTTCAGTATCGCGTTAAGGGTAAGCTTATCCGATCCCTTTTCCTGCGTCACATTAAAGGTCATGCTGTAAGCGCAGGGATAAAGGTTCATCTCGTGCAGATCCTGATGCACATAGAGATTAGTCATGATACGGCGGCTGAAGGGATTGTTCTTCAGATCCCAGATCACCCGGTCCACCTGATCCATCATCCCTTCCTTATATTGATGCTTCACGCCCATCTGATAGCCGTAGGCCTTGCCGATCCGGCCGTTCTCATCGGCCCACTCGTCCCAGATATGGCTGTGCAGCCAGTGAATATCGTTGGATTTTTGCTGCCAGATCCAGAGCATCTCCTCCGTAGCGGATTTGATCTTGGTCTTACGCAGCGTAAATGCGGGAAATTCCTTCCGCAGATCATAACGGTTCACCACACCGAATTTCTTGATCGTATAGGCCGGCGTACCGTCCTCCCAGTGAGGCCGCACCTTCTCTCCTTCCGTGCTCGTCCCGTTCTCCAGTATATCCTTACACATGGAAATAAAGATCTCATCCGCCATACTCATGGTAATATCCTCCATCCGAAAATGATCTGTATCTTATTATGCAGCTTATACTCTTACAAAAGACTGCTCTCAGCCCGTGATCCCCAGCACCTGCGTTGCGATCGCGAAATAGATCAGCAGCGACAGCGCGTCGACGATAGTTGTGATGAAGGGGCTCGCCATAACGGCCGGGTCAAAGCCCAGACGCTTTGCCAGCATCGGCAGCGTGCAGCCCACCAGCTTCGCGATGAGCACCGCCAGAAGCAATGTCACGCACACCACCAGCGCCACCGACACGTCTACCTTATCAAAAAAGAGCAGTTTCACAAAATTCGCCGCACCGAGCGAGATACCGCAGAGCACTGCTACGCGCATCTCCTTCCAGATCACGCGGAACACATCGCCGAATTCGATCTCCTTTAGGGAAAGTCCGCGGATGACCGTCACGCTGGCCTGTCCTCCCGCATTACCTCCGGTATCCATGAGCATCGGGATATAAGCCACCAGTACCGGCAGCGCTCCCAGGGCTTCTTCAAAACTCGAGATGATGCTGCCCGTAAATGTGGCGCTGATCATCAAAAGCAGCAGCCAGGGCATGCGCTTCCGCCAGGTCTCAAAGATCCCGGTACGCATATAAGGCTTATCGGAAGGCACGATAGCGGCCATCTTTTCCATATCCTCGGTGGCCTCTTCTTCGATGATGTCCACGACGTCATCGACGGTGATGATGCCGACCAGACGGTCTTCGTTATCCACCACCGGCATCGAGGTAAAGTCGTATTTCTGGAAGGTCCTGGCCACTTCCTCCTGGTCGGTCATCGTATGGATCGAGACGACGTTTTCATGCATGATCTCGCCGATGATATCATCATCATCCGAAAGCAGCAGATAGCGCAGCGCCACGGTCCCCTTCAGCTTCCGCGTGCTGTCCAGCACATAGCAGATATTGATGGTCTCGGAGTCGATGCCGATCCGCCGGATCCGGTCGATGGCCTCCTTTACCGTAAGCTGTTCGTTCAGGTCCACATACTCGACCGTCATCACCGAGCCTGCGGAATCCTCCGGATAACGCAGCAGATGATTGATATCGCGCCGGGTCTCGGGGCTCGCATTGGCCAGCAGCTTCTTGACGATATTGGCCGGCATCTCTTCCAGCAGGTCGGTCGCATCGTCGGCCATCAGGTTATCGATGATGTTCGCCGCATCCTTTTCCGAAAGGGAGGTGATGATCATCGACTGGTTTTCGATCTCAAGATAGGAAAAAACATCCGCAGCCATGGACTTCGGAAGTATACGAAAGATCTTGAGCATCTGTTCCTTGTCCATCTGCTCAAGAAAAGACGCAATATCCGCCGAGTTCTCCTCCGCCAGTTCCTGACGCAGGCGCGTATACTGCCTGTTCTCGATCAGTTCGTTCAGTTCGCTGAAATCTTCCACTGCCGTTCCTCTGCCTGCATTACATTCAAAAACTTATATTCCTATAGAACGCTCCTTTAACAGCGGTCCGAATACCGTAATACTCCGTGGCCTGCCGCCACACTAATACCCGATAGATCAGACCCTCTCAAAAAATACACACTCACCCAGGCGTTCCGTCATGATCCGCCCGTCGCTGATATCCGTAAGCCTCTTTTCCAGCACTTCCGCCTTCTCCGAAGCCACGGTCACTTCCATGGTCACATCCTTGCCGTAGTCGCTCGAATCCGGCTTTATCCCTTCTTCAGAAAGGCAGCGCAGCACCCGGTCCACATCGCTGTATTCCAGCGCCAGCAAAAGCCGTATCCCTTCCCGCTCCACGGCAAAGCTGCTGTTTTTCAGCCCTTCCTTTACCGCCTGGGTATAAGCGCGGACCAGTCCTCCGGTCCCCAGGAGCGTCCCGCCGAAATAGCGCGTCACCACTACGGCGGCATCGTGCACGCCTTCTCCCGTGAGCACCTCGAGCATGGGCCGCCCGGCGGTCCCCGATGGTTCTCCGTCATCGCTGCAGCGGCTCAGCTCATTATTCTTTCCTATTACATAGGCGCTGCAGTTGTGCCTTGCATCCCAGTAATGCTTTTTCTGCTCCTCGATAAAAGCCGCCGCCTCCTCCGGGCTTTTCACCGGCTTCAGCGTCGCGATGAAACGGGACTTTTTCTCTTCATACTCGCCCGTTCCGCCTTCCAGGAGGATCTTTCTCTCTGCCA
Organism: Lachnospiraceae bacterium; assembly: GCA_016282915.1. Classification (GTDB taxonomy): domain Bacteria; phylum Bacillota; class Clostridia; order Lachnospirales; family Lachnospiraceae; genus NK4A136. Next base: position 19,508 of record JAEELW010000171.1, read on the forward strand.
TCAGCCGAACCCCGCTCCCTCTTGTAAACCCTATATATTTTACATAAAAAACCATGGAGGGTCAATTGCTATTTATCGGCAGATGCTCTCTGTATCTGCCGCAGAGCGTACGCCGCTGTTCTGCACGCCTGCGGCTTCATACACCCCCTTCCGCCCGGCCCGAAAAACAGCTCTCACCCTCCGCTCTTCTGCACGGTACAGGCGGAAGCTCCCTGTATCTGCTGCGGAGCGTGCAGGCTCAGGCGGCGGAGCATTCGGAATGAGTCGGCTTTTTCGTATCCGGATGAATACGCAGGGATGTTCCGCCATGGAGGGCGGAACAAGTGCACGAGTGCAGGATGCACGCCGTGCACGACCCGGAAAATACGAATTTCATGACCGGATACGCTAAAAAAGCCAGCCGAATGCAGAGCGTACGCCGCTGTCCTGCACGCCTACGGCCTCATACACCCCCTTCCGCCCGCGTCCTGCAAAAAGCCCCCTAAACCCCCAGAAAGCCACCCAAAATGTAGTTTTGCATTTTACGGAATAAAGTAGTATAATACCGCTTATGAATTATTCACGCGAAGGTATCAAAAAAAAGCTGAGACAGCTCAATTCGAAGAACACCAAGATCAAGAAGATGCTTGGCATCAACGCGATCAAGGCGATCCTCATCTGTATTTTCGGCGGGACGGTCATCGGTGCCTGCCTTGCCATCGGCATGTTCCGCGGGATACTGGCATCGACCCCTGAAATAGCTTCAATCGACGTTACCCCCAGCGGCTATGCGACGAGCATTTATGACAGCGAAGGTCACCTGATGACCAAACTCGTCGCAGAAAATTCCAACCGTACCTATGTGACCATCGACAAGATCCCGCAGGTGGTACAGGATGCCGTGGTCGCCGTCGAGGATAACCGTTTTTACCAGCATAACGGTATCGACATCCAGGGTATCGTCCGTGCAGCCGCCATCGGTATCAAAAACCGGAATTTCAATCAGGGTGCTTCCACCATCACCCAGCAGCTTATCAAGAACAACGTCTTTGATAAATGGACGGAAGAA
>JAEELW010000172.1 GCA_016282915.1 Lachnospiraceae bacterium
CGGAATGCGGTCCTTAAAATGTTTGTGGAAACGTACACCCAGGGAGCAGAAGCGGTTGTAGGGCTCACCGTTCTCCGTTACGGAAGGATCTTCCCATTCGATCCCGGTGGATACCTGAAGATAATCGCATCCGGCTTTCACAGCAAGGGTGTTTATATCAGGAGATATGGACTTACAGAAAAACAGAAAAAGATTCTGATGCAGTTTGGAATCACGGAAAGCTATCTGAATAAGCTGACAAAAGAGGTCAACAAGAGATTTTAGTTATAAGAATTTGGAGAAGTTAAGGATATGAATCAAAGAAGTCTGTTGACCACGTTGCGGTCATCATGTAAAATTATACTGTCAGTATAAAAAATTATATCCCGATAGTAAGCGCGGTGTGTGGATATCCGTATCCCTCCGGAGTATGCTGTATACATCATCAGTACGAAGGAGGTATGGGGAATGAAGCATACAAACAGTTTATTCAGAAAATTAAGCGGACAATTCTTTTTACACAACAGGATCAGATTTGTTCTGGCATGTATAGCAGCGCTTTATTCGGGAGTTGGCGGGATCATCGTATCGTGGCTGCTGAAACAGCTGATCGATACGGCTTCCGGGGCAGAAGGGGCATTGTCCTTTAAGTTTATCCTTCTTCTTACCGGAGCGGATCTTGTACTGTTTATCCTGTTTTTCCTTCTGGATCTGTACACACGACCGGAATTTATCAGAAGGGCTGTTATCGCCTATAAGGACACAGCCTATGAAAAACTTACACAGAAAGGGATCGCAAGTTTCAGGGATGAGAGTACTGCCGCATACATATCGGCGCTGAGCAATGATGTTACAAGCATAGAAGCAAATTATCTTTCGCAGTTATTTTCGCTTGTCAGCAAGCTGGTGATGTTTTTCGGATCGATCATACTGATGGTGCTGTATTCGCCGATCCTTACATTGATATCCGTTCTAGTTACGATATTGCCGCTGGCAGCATCTCTGATGACGGGAGACAGGCTTGTAAAGGCAGAGAAAACGGTATCCGATCAAAACAGCAGCTTTATGGCGATGCTTAGTGATACGCTTGCCGGATTTACCGTAATCAAAAGTTTTAAGGCAGAAAAAGAGATATACCGGATGTTTGTAAAGGAAAACCGCAGGCTGGAAGATGCAAGGTTTTCGCGGGAAAAGCTGAGGACGACCGTAGGTATGATCGGGGGCCTGGCGGGCATGCTGGCGCAGATGGGGGTATTTATTGCGGGAACCTATCTTATTCTGACGGGACATGATATTACTACCGGAACCGTTATGATGTTTGTTAATCTTATGAATTTTATGATACAGCCGGTTGCGTCTCTGCCCGGTATCCTGGCCGGCAGGAAGGCGGGCAGGGAACTGATCGGAAAGCTGGCGGAATCATTGGAGCGCAATACAAAGTCTTCCGGCGATGCCGGTATCAGCTGTTTAAAGCGCGGCATATGTCTGAAAAATGTATCTTTCGCATATGAGGAAGGAAAAGAGATACTGCATGACATAAATGCGGAGTTTGCTGCAGGAAGATCATATGCCATTGTTGGCGGCAGCGGCAGCGGAAAGTCTACGTTGCTCAGTCTGTTAATGAATCCCGGAGCAGATTACAGGGGACAGATCCGCATGGACGGAAGGGAACTCAGAACAATAGATCCGGATGCAATATTTGGCATAACATCTCTTATACAGCAGAATGTGTTCGTGTTTAATGCTTCGATCAGGGACAATGTGACGATGTTTCGTGATTTTTCGCAGGAAGAGCTGGAAAGGGCTGTGAGGCAGGCGCATCTGGATGATCTGATCGACGAAAGAGGCGCGGATACCCTGTGTGGCGAAAACGGATGCGCCTTATCGGGAGGAGAGAAACAGAGGATATCGATCGCCAGGAGTCTTTTAAAACATTCATCCGTTCTGCTGGCTGATGAAGCAACATCGGCACTTGATCCCAAGACGGCGTGGCAGGTATCTGAAGATATACTGGATCAGACGGGAATGACACGCATAGTAGTAACGCATTCTCTGGAGGAAGAGCTGTTAAAACGCTATGACGGGATCATTGTTTTAAAGGATGGAAGAATAGAAGAAACGGGAACTTTTAACGAACTGATGGAAAGAAAGGGATACTTTTACGCATTGTTCACGGTATCACAATAATACGGACAGCGTATAAACGGAGGATGATATGGATCTGGCTTTATCTGAAAATATCAAAAAATACAGAAAGCAAAACCGGCTGACACAGGAGCAGCTGGCGGAAGTTATGGGCGTAAGTACCGGAGCAGTGCATAAATGGGAAGCTGCGATGTCGATACCCGAGCTGGATATGATCCTTAAACTTGCAGATTTCTTTGATATCTCTGTGGATGTGCTTGTCGGGTACAAGGTGAAGGATAATGCACTTAATTCTATGGTGGAGCGTATCACTGCGCTTGCCAAGGTGAAAGATCCCGAAGCGCTGCCGGAAATGGAAAAGGCTTTAAAAAAGTACCCCAATTCTTTCCGGCTGGTACATTACTGCGCATCGCTGTATTCATTTCTCGGAATAGGAAACAGCAATACGGCCGTTTCCCTAAGAGCGCTCGAACTGTACGGACAGGCTCTTATGCTGATAAAACAGAATGAGGATCCCGGGATCAGTGAGGATACCGTGCGTGGTGAAATGGCTTATGTATATTACACTATGGGAGAATATGAAAAAGCTCTTGATATTCTGAAGAACAATAATCCAAGCGGCATGTATAATGATTTTATCGGAACCGTATTGGCTTTGGATCTCAATAAAGCTGAAGAGGCCGAGCCGTATATGCTGCAGTCAATGATAAACAGCATAGCAAAACTGTTGACTTCGTTTATGGGTTATGCTTTTATCCTATTAAAACGGAAAGAGTTTAAGAAAGCCGCAGAACTGTTGAAAACGGGGCTTGATCTGATAAGAAGTCTTCATATGGGCAAAGAGATCGATATTGCGTACAAGCTGAGTGCGGTGTTTTATGTGCTTATGGCATATGCCGATCTCCGAACGGGAAAGAAAGAGGAAGCGGCAGCTTTGGTAAAGAAGGCGGCAGCCATGACAGCCCGATTTGACAAGACGCCTGATTATGGGATCAGAGAATTTATCATTGATCTGTCAGACAGGGTGATCTTTTATGATCTGCTGTTGGGATCAACGGCAAGAGAGAGCGTAGATGTCATGGTAAAACGTATCGGAGACCGTGAGCTTGGCAGGCTGTGGAAAAATTGCAGGAGCTGATATGATAATCATTTTTGATATGTTTGAAACTGTCATAGATAATGTGACGATCGATTTTAACGTTGCATAGCCGATATCCTGTTTGTCGGAGATACATACCGGACCGACATTTGCGGAGCTCATCAGGCAGGACTTAAGGCGGTATGGATCAACAGGAAAAATGAAACGGATGCTCACGGTATTGCTGCATATCAGATCCGCGACATAACGGAATTGAATAAATTTATAGAACCATAAGAAAGAATTCCCATAATTTTTTATTTAAGAGGCCGATAATTCGGACGATAAACAGATATGAGAAAGCAGCAATTGAAAATATATGACAGCTCAGCTGAATTACTGTCAGCTTACATATCAGGCCGCTTTGATCTGGATAAGTGGAAAGCGTATATGGATCAGTGTATTCCTGCGGCGAAAGAGCTGTGTCTTAAGGATATGCAGGAGTGTGTTGACGCCGGGTTTTCGTGGGAAAAAGATTTTATTCCTGTTTTGAATGCCGTTTCGGAGGATGAGGAGAAGCGAAGGAAAACCGTCGATACGTTTCACACACTTACGGAAAAACTCGAGGAGAGGATTCCGGAAGTATTCCACAGAAGCGTGGATGCCGATATTATCCTGTATCTTGGTTTATGCAACGGCGCGGGCTGGGTGTGCGATCTTTCCGGAAGGACAACAGTCCTTTTAGGTATCGAAAAGATCATGGAGCTTGGCTGGCATGATATGAGATCCATGACAGGCCTTCTGTTTCATGAATTGGGACATGTTTATCAGGCGCAGTACGGAAGGTTTAAGTTTAATACGGACAACATGAAAGACCATTTCCTTTGGAAGCTGTTTACGGAAGGTGTTGCCATGGTCTTTGAGCAGGAGCTGATCGGAGACAGTAACTTCTATCAGCAGGACGTGAACGGCTGGAAAGACTGGTGCGAAGAAAATTTCGCGGAAATCCTTGCCTCATTTGTCCGTGATCTGCAGACAATGACTCCTGACGATCAGAGGTATTTCGGCGACTGGGTGAGTTTTAAGGGGCATGGAGATACCGCGTATTATCTGGGGACAAAGCTTGTAAGGTTCATGCAAAAGAGCGATGAATTTGATCATATCATAGCTTATGATATAGATACGGTAAAAGAGAGGTTTAAGCGTTTTTGCCGGGAGGCGGGCATATGATAACGGAAAAGGCAGTGGCATATGTGGGAAAAGCTGCGGGGCAAACGGTTGAGTGCAAAAAGGAGGAAGGGTAATGAGCATACTGATCAAAGATACCACCAGAGAAGAGCGGGAACGTATCGTGGCGGAGTCCATAGGAAATATTAACGGTGCCTGTGACGGATGCGCGAGCGGCCTGGCCGACATGTATCAGGATTACATTGACGGAAAGCGTGAGATCAGGGATATCAATATGTCTTTTAAAGCAAATTATGAATCCGGCGAGGAAAGTCCTGTCAGAAGTACCTGCGGATTTGTACGCGGATAAGCGGGAAAACACGGGGACCTCGTGTTTTTTTATCAAAGCCGTATGAAAAAGAATTTTGTTGACAGACAGAAAAGTTTCGGATATACTCACACTTTAGAGACAGGCACGAGTCTCTTTGTAACGATCAAACCATGCTGCAGAAAGGAGGACAACATGCTGCATCTATATTTGAATAACGGAATGATGAGAACAGCAGAGGCAACAGTTGTCCCCCGGTGTATTTTTGCGGTAGTTTCCATATAGGATTTCCTGATTAAAAATATAACGCAGGGATGACAGACACCTCGATCCGTTCGGAAGACGGCAAAGGTGTTTTTTTGTTGTATAAAAGCTGCAGGAAGAACGCTTGTTGATATACAAAACCGGAGGTTGACAGGATGAAAGACAGAAGGAATCCCTGCATCTACTATGTATGCAAAGGGGAAACATGTGATAAAGGCTTTGTTAAAGTGGATCTGAAGAAGTGTAAGAACTGTCCGAAATATGAACCGCGAAGAAATGCAAGGAGAACGGAGCCGGTAAAAGTGCGCAGACAGAAGGACAGGGACAGACATGACGATTGGAAGGAAGAACGATCATGGTGAAACGGAAATACCTTAGCGGAGCCGGTAAAGCACCGGCATACAGGCAAAAGAAATAATGAAAGAGGTGGATATTTTATGATAACGATTTACGGAAAATATACAAGCGCACTGGTATACACGGTGGAGAACGAACAGTATGCGCTGGACGAACATGCACGTGCACAGATACAGATGATCTGCAATCATCCCAGTGCGGAAGGAAGCAAAATACGGGTGATGCCGGATGTGCATCCCGGGAAGGTCGCAACCGTAGGACTGACGATGACGGTAGGGGAGAGTATCCTGCCGAGTCTGGTCGGTGTTGATATCGGCTGCGGCATGACCCTGGCCAAAGTGAAAACGAAGGGGCTGGAGTTTCAGAAACTGGATGCCGTGATACGGGAAGACGTTCCGGTGGGACCGCGGATCAGAAACGATTCGCACCGTTTTGCGGACCGCATCGATCTGTCTAAGCTGCGATGCTATAAGCATATCAATGCAGGCAAGGCAATGCGTAGTATCGGTACACTGGGCGGAGGCAATCATTTTATCGAGCTGGATAAGGATGAGGAAGGAAATGTGTATCTGATCGTTCATTCGGGCAGCAGGCATCTGGGGATGGAAGTGGCCGAGTGTTATCTGCATGCCGGACAGAAGGAAGCGCAGATGAAAAAAGAGGGCGGTTATGCATCCTATGAGATGACCTGCATCCGCGGAGGTCTGATGGAAGCTTACCTTCATGATCTGGAAGTGATGCAGAAGTTTGCAGAGATCAACCGGGAAGCGATCTGCGATGCCATCGTGCAGGGAATGAAATGGAAGATCGAAGATGCATATACCTGCATACATAACTATGTGGACTTCCGTACAGGCGCTGCACCGATCCTGCGAAAAGGCTCGATCAGCGCAAAGGCAGGAGAAAACGTGATCATACCGATCAATATGAAGGACGGTGTGATACTGGGCGTTGGCCGCGGGAATGAAGACTGGAACTGCTCCGCACCGCACGGCGCCGGCAGGATATGCAAAAGGACGGAAGTGGATTCACAGCATACAGTTTCCGAGTTTAAGAAAGTGATGAGCGGGATCTACTCCAGCTGCATCAATAAGGATACCCTGGACGAAGCGCCGTTTGCATACCGGGGAATGGAAGATATCAAAAATGCGATCGATGACACAGTAGAGATCACGAAGGTGATAAAGCCTGTTTATAACTATAAAGCAGGAGGAGAGTGAAATGAATTTAGCATTTGCAGTTACACAGAAGGAATTATCCGAGCTTCTTTTAAATATCGCGCCCGTAAGACCGGTGTTCATCTGGGGAGCACCGGGGATCGGGAAATCCGCGCTGGTGCAGAAGTTTGCGGATGAAGTGGGCATGGAGTGCGTATCCCTTTTGGGAAGCCAGCTGGCGCCGGAGGATATCATAGGCATCCCCAGGATCAGCGGTGAGACATCGGAGTTTCTGCCGCCTAAGATGATCGCGAAGGAAGAGCCTTATGTGCTTTTTCTGGATGAACTTAACGCATGCAGTCAGGAAGTACAGAAAGCGTTTTACAGCCTGATCCACGAACACAGGATAGGCGAATACCACCTGCCGGAGGGCAGTGTAGTGATCGGCGCGGGGAATCGTTCACAGGATGGCGCTATCGTAAAGACGATGTCATCCGCGCTGATTAACAGGATGTTTCATGTTCAGCTGGTGGCGGACACGGCGCAGTGGCTGGACTGGGCATACGAAAACGGACTGCATCCCTGGGTGACGGATTATATCAGCCAGCGTCCGGATCATCTTTTCAGTGAACCTCCCAAGAGCGAGGAACCTTATTCGACTCCCCGAAGCTGGCATATGCTCAGCGATGCGCTTAAGGAATATCATGCGGGAGAAGAAGGGCATGAGATATCGCAGGAACTCCTGCGGGTACTGGCATACGGAAGCGTGAGCCCGCAGCATGCCGGAATGTTTGTTGCATACAGCAGGACGCTGGATGATAAGAACATCCTGAATGCGATCATAAAAGGAAACGCGCGCTGGCCGGCAGATCCGAAGGACCGGGATATACTGTATTTCCTTGCGCAGTCTTTCCGTGCAAGGCTTATGATGGAGCTGCCGCAGAACAAGGAAAAGATGAATAAAGATACACAGTTCTTTACGCACAGGGCAAAGGCGATGATCAAGGAGCTCAGCAGCATCAATTATGAGCTGGCACAGATGGTGGTATCGGCAGAGGATAATGAGGTATTGCCGGACTGGTTCATGATGGAGATCGTACGTGATCTGCCCAGGCTTGTAAATAACAGGAAGGAATGAGATGGGAAAGAAGGAACGGAATATCAGTCCGAATGAAGAAGCTTTATTGACAGGACTTCAGATCATAAAGGAGAGTCCGCTGTTTTCACGTCTGTATGGTGAGATGCTGATCTGTAAGAAAGATAAATTGCAGAAGGCCTCTGCCATAGCAGATGTGAGCGGGCATATCATGCTGAATAAGGATGTGACCCACAGTCCGCAGGAATGGGCTTTTCTGATCGCGCACTGTCAGCTGCACTATGCTTTCGGTCATTATGATGCGGATAAAGTGCCGGCTGTGGAGAGGATCGGCGCGAACGGAGAAATAAGCAGGCAGATACACTTTGACAGGATGATCTGGAATATCGCCTGTGATATCTACATTACGCGATTTCTGGAGGAGATCCGATTCGGAAAGAATCCCGTGAATGATATTTCAGTTTTTACGCAGCACGGGAAGGATGAACATGCAATTTATCAGCAGCTGTTGGAGAAAGGCATTCCGGAAGGATGCTGGTGGGGTACCGCTGTGGCTGGGCAGCCGGATATGAGAGGTTTAGACGAACCGCGCACTTACGAAAACAACTACCGGTGGAACCGGCGTCCGACCGAGATCTTTGCGGGAGCGCTGGCATATTCGGTATCCGCTGCAGTGAGTACGGCAGGAGGGCATAGTCCCGATGCGGTAAATAAGAAAGGACGCGGTGCAAGGGCGGCAGAGTGGTTTATTGATCATTATCCGCTTCTTGGCGGCATGGCTGCAGGATTTAAGATCATCGAAGATGCCGGACTCTGCAGAAAAGAAGAGATATCGGTGGCAGCAGTAGATGCTGCCGGGGGTGAGATCTATATCAATCCGGCGGCACAGCTTAATGAAGAGGAGCTTAAATTCGTGCTGGCGCATGAGTATCTGCACGCCGGACTGGGACATCATATGCGCTGTAACGGAAGAGATAAATATCTCTGGAATGTGGCCTGTGATTATGTGATCAACGGATGGCTGAACGAACTGCATGTGGGATCCATGCCGCAGGACGGGCTCTTGTATGATGCGGAACTGAAGGGAATGTCTGCAGAGGAGATCTATGACCGTATCGTGACGGATATGCGAAAATACAGGAAGCTGGCGACATTTCGCGGTAACGGCATGGGAGATGTGATCGGAGACGGCGAGCGGATCTCGGCAGGACAGGCCATGGATCTGGATGAATTCTGCCGGCGTGCGATGCAGCAGGGGCTGGAATATCATCTGAAATACGGAAGGGGAACGGTTCCGGCCGGACTGGTGCAGGAGATCAGGGCACTGGCAATGCCGCCGATCCCCTGGGATGTGGAACTGGGAAGATGGTTTGATGCGCATTTTCTTCCGTTGGAGGCGAAGCGTACTTATGCCCGACCCAGCCGCAGACAGGGAAGCACGCCCGATATACCCAGGCCCAGGTATGTAGCGGCAGATGTGCCGGAATACAGCAGGACCTTTGGTGTAGTCGTAGATACTTCGGGGTCCATGAATGCGGAGCTGATCGGTTATGCACTGGGGGCGATCGCCAGTTACAGCGCAGCAAAAGAAGTATCTTATTCCAGAGTGGTCTTCTGTGATGCGGATGCTTACGATGCAGGCTATCTGGCGCCGGAGGATATCGCGGGGCGTGTGGAAGTGAAGGGACGCGGCGGTACCGTTCTGCAGCCGGGTGTGGACCTTTTGCAGGAGGCAAAGGATTTCCCAAAGGACGCGCCGATACTGATCATCACGGACGGGATGATCGAAGATGATCTTTATGTGAAGAGAGAGCATGCTTTTCTGATACCCGTTGGTGCCAGGCTGCCTTTCCGGGCGAAGGGCGAGGTGTTTCGGTTCAGCAGATAAAAAAACACGGGGACGGACCTCGTGGTATCATACAAAAGCAGTGTTGCCTGATCGGCGGAATGTGCGTATAATCTTTGATATTAAACGGGAATACGGAGGTTACGTATGTTGGACCGCTTTTCAAGAACACAATTATTATACGGAGCAGAGATCATGGAAAGCTTTGCTGCTTCACGGATCGCCGTATTCGGCGTAGGCGGCGTGGGCGGATATGTGGTAGAGGCCCTTGCGAGGAGTGGGATAGGAGCGCTGGATATCATCGATAATGACAGGGTCTGTCTTACGAATATCAACCGGCAGATCATAGCCACGCAAAAAACCGTGGGTAAGTATAAAGTGGATGCAGCGGAGGAGCGGATCCGGGAGATCAACCCGGACTGCGTGGTCAGAGCATATAAGACGTTCTTTCTGCCGGAGACGCAGGATCAGTTTGATTTCCGTGAGTACGATTACGTTGTCGATGCGATCGATACGGTCACAGGGAAACTTGCGATCATAGAAAAGGCGGATAAAGAGGGAACGCCTGTCATCTCTTCCATGGGGGCAGGGAATAAGCTGAACGCTTCTCTTTTCGAGGTCGCGGATATTTACCAGACCTCCGTATGCCCTCTTGCAAAGGTGATGCGGCGTGAGTGTAAAAAGAGGGGCATTGTGTCGCTTAAGGTCGTGTATTCAAAGGAAAAGCCCAGAAAGCCTCTCGGAGAAGCTGATGATGAGCTGCAGGAAGCTGCTGCAGATGCTGCCGGGGACAGCGGAAAAACGCACAGGAAAAAAGCGATCCCCGGCTCAACGGCCTTTGTGCCTTCGGTGGCAGGGCTGATCATAGCGGGTGAGGTGCTCAATGATATCGCCGGAAAGGTTCACGGAACGGAAGATCGGGATCCGGCATGATGCAGTGACAGAAAAAACGGGGGACGGGATCAGCTCCGCCCCCTGGGATCTTAAGGAACGTTACAGGCCCAGGGCCTTTTCGGCATTAGCCAGCCAGGCCGGTTTGCCCGATACTTTAAGAAGGTATCCTGTACAACATCATCGGCATCCGAAACATTCTGACATACACTGAAAGCCGCCGCAAAAATGTGCTTTTGGTACTGTTCTATCAGTTTTTCAACAGGTTCTCTCATGATCCGTGTCTCCGGAATAATTATTCAGAAAGGCCTTTCACATATAATACGGTCCGGGAAGCAAAAAAGTTACAAACAGGATCGGGGAAATTTTGCAGGCCGCATGGTCATTATAACACAGGGCCATGAAATTCGTCCCCGTGGTTTTTCGATACCGTTTTTGAAATGCGGTCGCTTTTGCCTGAAGAATATTGAAAACAAAGTAAAGGTATGGTAATAATATATCGAAGGCGGTCGCTATTGAGAAACGTGCGGAGAACGGGAGACAATAATTATATATGGAAAAGAAAAAAGATATGCCGAAAAAGAAAAGAGGGCTTCGGAGATTTCTGATCGGACTGGGGATCTTTTTTGCCCTTGTGGCGGGATTTGTTGCCTGGTATATCCCGCATATGCATTATGAGATCGAACCTCATGAGTTTTATGATATCGGATCGCTGCAGGCGGGAAACAGAAGCTATGAGGATCACTCCGTTGTCTATATGACAAAAGAGATCAGCCCGGAAGCCCTGATGAAGATATATGAAACACTGGATGTACATCCGCAGGGAAAGGTGGCCATCAAGCTTTCGACCGGTGAAGCGGGAAATCCGAATCATCTGGATCCGGAACTGATCAAAGATCTGGTCCGGAGCGTGGACGGGACGATCATCGAATGCAATACGGCTTATTCCGGATCGAAAAGGGCCGATACGGAAATGCATATGCAGATTGCGAAGGATCACGGCTTTACGGACATCGCGGATGTGGACATTATGGATCGTGACGGATATATGAAAATACCCGTAGAGGGCGGAGCGAATCTTAAGGAAAACTGGGTGGGACAGAATCTGGCAAACTATGACTATGTGATCGTACTGTCGCATTTTAAAGGACATCCGATGGGGGGATTCGGGGGGGCGCTTAAGAATATCTCCATCGGGATCGCTTCCAGGGAAGGGAAGGTCAGGATCCATACGGGCGGCGTATTTTCGGCGCCTCCGATCGATATCGGCTCGCTGCTCACCAATCAGGATACCTTTACGGAATCCATGGCGGAAGCCGCCAAGTCGGTATCGGATTATGAAGGGCACGGACAGAAGATCGTATATATCAGCGTGATGAACCGCATGTCGGTCGATTGCGACTGCGTGTCATCTCCGGCGGAAGTGGACATGCATGATATCGGCATCCTGGCGTCGACGGATCCGGTCGCGCTGGACCAGGCCTGTGTGGATCTGGTATTTAAAGCGGAAGACGGGCAGTCGCTTCAGAACCGGATCCTGGAAAAGAACGGCTTGCACATCCTGACCCACTGCGAGGCCATCGGTTTTGGCAACAGGGCGTACGAGATCGTTTCCATAGACGGGATGGAATAAGGAAAAGCACCTTAATGTTTGAGATCGTAAAGAGAGAATTCATCTATATATGGTACTATTTCTCGGTGCAGTTCAACCAGATCTTTATTTACTGGCTCGTCGGAATGGTGATCGGTTCTGTCATTTCCGTTTTCTTCAAGGATAAGATCCATGGTCTGATGCGGAATATGAAAGGAGACGGCAGCAGCCTGCTCGGGATCTTTTTTGCTTCGGTTCTGGGAGTGGCTTCCCCGCTTTGCATGTATGGAACGATCCCGATCGCAGCCTCTTTTTCGAAAGGAGGCATACGTGACGAATGGCTCGCTTCTTTTATGATGAGCTCGATCCTTTTGAATCCGCAGCTGATCATCTACAGCGCGGCGCTTGGTGTGAAAGTTCTGCTCGTCCGGATCGTGAGCTGCTTTTTATGCGGGATCGCGGCAGGGCTCCTGATACGTATCTTTTATAAGGAAAAGCACTTCTTCCGTTTCGATGGATTTGACGAGCCGAAAAACAGAGATACCGATCCGAACCTTTTCCTGAGACTTTTAAAGAACATCTTCAGGAATTTTAAGGCGACCGGTCTTTACTTTTTTATCGGTATCCTTTTGTCGGCGATATTTCAGAGATATGTTCCTCAGGAAGCGCTTGCTTTTATGTTTGGCGGAAATAAGGCCTGGGGCGTGCTGATGGCGTCAACGGTCGGTGTGCCGCTTTATGTATGCGGCGGCGGGACCATTCCGATCCTGAAGACCTGGCTTGCAAACGGAATGAGTCTCGGGAGCGCGGCCGCTTTTATGATCACCGGACCGGCGACCAAGATCACGAATCTGGGCGCGCTCAAGGTGGTGCTCGGGATAAAACATTTCCTTTTTTACTGGGGGTTTGTGATCCTGTACGCCTGTGTGTCGGGCGTACTGATCAATATCATCGGGATCTGAGGAGCAGAGCATGCAGACGAAAAAAGAAGAGATCCGGAACAGGATCCTTGCGGTTTCGGAACGGTCCTTTATCAAAAACGGATACAATGATACATCCCTGCATATGATCGCGGCGGCATGTAATATCAGTAAGAGCAATATATACAGATATTTTGCGTCGAAAGAAGAGATCTACGAAACCATCGTCTCGCCGGCGAGGCAGAGCATCATGAAGCTGATCAGACGTTTCGGCAGTAAAGAGTATTCGGGCAATTATACCGAAGACAAGATAAATGAAGTATCCGATGTGCTGGCGATCGTTATGAGCGAGTATCGCTGCGGCATACTTATCATGCTGAGATCAGGAGAAAAGAAGGAACAGGAAGCAATCCGCGCGGCAATGAGCGATTTCTTTGTTGCGGGCTGTCCGATCCGGGATAAAGAGTTTAAAAGGCAGGTGGCATCGCTTATGATGACCGCCTACATTGATATTCTGTTAAACTGCAGGGAAGAAGCGGAGATGAGGCAGCGGCTTTTTATGCTGCATTCCTATCATTATCTCGGACTGAACGGGATCAAAAGCCGTGAAATACAGCTGATGTGACAGGGGAGGTATGTATGACAGAGAATATTGAGGTATTCAAGCATAACAGTATACGCATAAAGTCGGGATGCGGGAATATCTATGTCGACCCGTTCCGACTGAATGAAGCGCCTGAGGACGCGGCGTTTGTCTTTATCACACATGATCATTACGATCATTTTTCTCCGGAGGATATTGAAAAAACTGCCGGGAAGAATACGGTTCTGATCGTCCCGGAAAAGATGGAGAATAAGGCGGAGAAGCTTATGGGGACGGTATCACGTATCGTCAGCGTGAAACCAGGGGCAGCATATGAAGCAGATGATCTGGAGTTTGAGACGGTTCCGATGTATAACATCCTGAAACCCTTTCATCCGAAGTCTGCACACTGGTGCGGTTATGTGCTTAATGTCGATGGCAGGCGCATCTATATCGCAGGAGATATAGACAGGATCAAAGAAGCCAAAGCAGTAAAATGTGATATAGCTCTGATACCGGCAGGAGGCTTCTACACCATGGATGCGAAGCAGGCAGCAGAACTGGTAAACGCGATGAAGCCGTCGGTGGCGATCCCTGTTCATTACGGAGAGATCGTGGGTAAGCCGGAGGATGGAAGGATCTTTGCGGAGAAAGTAAAGGCACCGGTCAGGGCGGAGATAAAGATAAAGTTCTGAAAACAGAACCACGAGGTCCGTCCCCATGGTTCTATTTCAACAAAAAGCCCATAAGTATCGAGACTACCAGCCCGATCACGGCGAAGGCGATCGCCAGCAGGATCTTCTGATATGGCCGCTTGGCCTCCTCACGGATCGACTCGATCTCGTCCAGGGTCTTTCCTTCCAGAAAAGCCGAGATCTCACGGTAGGTCTGGATGTCATATTTTTTCTTTTTTTTCTCGACCAGCAGTGCGACGCACATGGTGACAGCGGCAAGGAGTACCCAGATGGCAATACCAGCCCATTTGAGGAATTTTGCCAGCGGCACCGCTGAAATGAGTGTCATAAAGAACAGGATCGTTAATATCAGGCTCCAGTTCTTAAATTCGTTGATATCGGCTTCATTTATGATCTTTTTCATTACTTCCACGTCTCCCTTGAGCAGCACATCCACGGAAACGCCAAAGAGCTCGCTCATCCGGAGCAGACTGTTGATATCGGGATAATTCTTGCCGGTCTCCCAATTCGATATGGTCTGCCTGGAAACATAGACCTTTTCCGCAAAGGCTTCCTGTGAGAGCCCGAGCGCTCCCCTGTATTTTTTTATCTGTTCTCCGACTTCCATGGTGACGCTCCTTTCAACAGTCGTATTGTCGCATAAAATCCATTATTTGAAAAGAGGATGGAAGCGGGGCGCTTATTCCATAACGCAAACGCTTACGGTATATTTGGAGGCTTTTTCCTTTATGGACTCTGCCTCAAGACGTAAGCGCTTCATACTGTCTTCATCGTTCCGGACTTTTGCGTTAAGAAAACGGTAGAATAGTCCGTAATACTTGAAATCGGCATCTGTGGATCCGCAGAGGATATCCAGCTGGTCCTCGTCAAAGATGGCATTATCTCCTTCCAGCATCCCTTTGATGATGATCGAGAACAGGGCCTTCTCTTCGGTTCTTTCCCTGCCGCGTTTAACGATCCTTTTAAATCTGGTGCCGTCATTATATAGGATGCCGGTTTTTACATTTATGGGGAGTATGCAGGCGATCCCCTCTCCGAGGGAAACCAGTCCGATCATCAGCGCCAGATCACTTTTGGTCAGTACAAAGACCGTCATAAAGATCGCTCCTAGCAGGAGTGATGCCAGGGGGCCGGCCAGGAGTATCTTTGCAAATATGTCGATCACGCCGTCATCGTCTTTGGCGGGAAAAGATCCTCCGCAGCCGCCCCATAAGGTGGGATTCTTTTCCAGACCGAATCTTACCCGGGAATTGATATCTTCCCGGTAAAGCTTAAAAGGACCGACAACGAGCATCATGAGCTTCCATTTATGCAGGAGTCCGCAGACTACGTGTCCCAGTTCGTGGACGGTGGTTGAAAAAAAGTAAGCGATAAGAGCGTAAATTATTACAGTCAGGATCTTTGCTGCCATTTTGTTTCTCCTTTTTCCATGAGTTTTATGCGGCCTTTTTCCGGTTGCGTTTTTGTTTACATGCCCATCCTATAAAACTTTCCCACGTTCGTCTATCCAAGGTCTTTGACATCGGGGTTTTGGGAGGGAAAAATGCTGCCAAAAGGATTTGACACTGCGGGATTTCGCGTGAAAGGCGTGTCAAAGGTATTTGACAGGCGCGTAAATACGGACTAAACGGGGAATGTCAAAACAGGACTTGAATGCGAGGATCGCTCAGCGGGCCATGTGCTATTCCCGGCTTGTTGACATAAATATCTGCCTGTATTTATAATGGTCTGCAGAGGGAGTCTGTAAACACAGAGGGGCAGGACTTGAAAAAGAAACGATCCAGGGGATTAAGCATAAAACTCATAGCGGTGCTGTATTCGGTGATCGCGGTCTCGATTCTTACGGTCGTGATCGTTTTTACCGGCTACCGCCTTTTTGAAAAAAATGTCAGGGAAAATTATGAAAAGTATGTGACAACCGTTCTGGAATATGCATACAATGTAGCGACGGAGTATTCTTTCGGAGATATGATAGCGGCCCGTGAGATGCCGGACGGGTATGAGGAAATGCGGGAGGGTTTGAATAAGGTAAAGGAGAGCTCCGATATCGGTTACCTGTATGCGATCTATTTTGAGAATATCGATGATATCCACAGCCTTAGCTATGCGATCAATACGAAAACAAAGGAAGAACTGGAAAACGGCGGAAAATATACCTCTCTGGGAACGCCCTGTGAAGCCGGCAGCTTTGCGGATGAAACGATCCTGATCCTTCAGGAAGCCGTAAAAAACAGGCAGAGGGAATGCGGGATCCTTGACGGATATTCCGAGGAATACGGTCACATGCTCAACGGGTATAAAGTCATTTTTGACAGTAATGACGCACCCGCGGGGCTGCTGTGCGTAGAGATCGATATCAACAATATCAATCAGGATCTCAATAAGTATGTCCGGGAGATCGTCCTTTTTGTTGCGATCTTCACCGTTGCGGTCATCATCGCATATATCATTAAAATAGAATATTCTCTGATCTATCCGATCACGGGTATCACGAATGCTGCAAAGGATTTCATTAAAAATATCGGCGATCTGGAGGCGATGGATGTAAGCGCCAAAAACTTTGAACGGCTGAATATCCGGGCGGATAATGAGGTGGGCGATCTCTATCAGACCATCAGCAGGATGGAAACGGATATGGCGAAGCAGCTGGGCGATATCCGCCGGTATGCCGAGAATACGATGAAGATGCAGAACGGGCTCATGGTCGTGATGGCGGATATGGTGGAAGTCCGGGATTCCGATACGGGGGCGCATATACAGAAGACAGCCGCATACGTGAGGATCATTCTGGAAGGACTGCGCCGTAAGGGATATTACAAAGATCTGTTGACGGAGCGGTATATAGAGGATGTCATAAAATCGGCTCCCCTGCACGATATCGGAAAGATCAAGGTCTCTGACAGCATCCTGAACAAGCCGGGGAAACTGACGGAAGATGAGTTTGGGATCATGAAAACGCATGCCACCTCGGGCGCGGAGATCATCGACAAGGCGATCAGTACGGTCGAGGGCGATAACTATCTTCAGGAAGCGCGGCATATGGCGGCGTATCATCATGAGCGATGGGACGGAAAGGGGTATCCCGAATGTCTGCACGATGAAGAAATCCCGTTATCTGCCAGGATCATGGCTCTGGCAGACGTATTTGACGCTCTGACCTCCAGGCGGGTTTATAAGCCCGCATTTCCGCTTTCCAAGGCGGTGGCGATCATCAAAGAAGATGCAGGAAAGCATTTTGATCCGAAGTGTGTGGAAGTATTCCTCGAGGCTTTGCCGGAGGTTGAGGAAGTGTTAAAAAGCCTGAATCCCGATGATAAAGATACGGCTGCCGGCGGGACGGAAGCTGAATAGAGGGATCCGCAGGAGTCCGAAATAACGAAGACGGCGCTGCCGTGTATCCTTGTATCTCCGGCCGCATTCCGGTCAGAATCACGAATCATATAATTTCAGGACGATGGATCCGGTCATGGCATCTAAGTATCGTGATACCATTGCTCTTTTTTGTGCCGAAAGATCCGGAAAAGGGATTTACAAATGGTATGGAATGACGGGCAAGATGCTGTGACAAGAACTGATATGTTTCAGGTCAAATTTTAAGGAGTATTAAAGCGGCCGGACGTATATTATTCTGTGTCGGGATCGTTATGTACAGCGTTACGAGCCCTTTCGGCGTCAGGATGGCCGCACGGTCCATCCAAAGCGGGATATGAGAGTGACTGACAGCGAAGATATATAAGATGGAAAAGGAAAAAAAGACCAGCAATAAAAAATCGATCGTCATAGATGAGAAAACACCGCTTCTTGTTCTGGCGGGGCCCATGTTCCTGGAGCTCTTCCTGAATACGATGCTCAATAACATCGATACGATCATGCTGAGCCATTATGACGAGTATGCAGTGGGAGCGGTCGGAAACGCAAATACCATCATGTTCATGATGAACATCCTGTTCAATGTCATAGCGACGGCCACGAGCGTTGTCGCAGCCCAGTATCTCGGGGCAAAGCAGTATGATAAGATGAACACGATCTATACGCTGGCGGTCATGGTGAACCTGATGGTGGGCGTGGTCTTAAGCGGACTCTTCTGCGCAGCCAATCCCCTGATCATGGAGTTTCTTCATGTGTCGCCGGAGATGCGCCCGTATTCGATGACCTATATCTATATTGTCGGCGGAGGGGGCTTTATCACGGCGGTATTCAATGTCATGCTCCAGATCCTGCGCTGTAACGGCTATACGAAGATTGGGATGTGGGTCTCCTTCGCGATCAACATCATCAATATCATCGGCAATTACCTTTTCCTGTACGGTCCCCTGACTTCCCTGAATATGGGTGTTGCGGGTGTTGCCATATCGACCGTCGCGGCCCGGGCGATCGCGGTGATAACGCTCATCAGCTTCTTTTATGCAAAGAAGATCGGAAAGATCGCGCTTCGTTATCTCAAACCTTTCCCCGGCAGACTGCTTGGGAAGATGGTAAAGATCGGACTGCCTACGGCCGGCGAGACGCTCACCTATAACCTTTATCAGACGACGCTTCTTTCCTTTGTCAACGGGATGGGAAATGATTCGGTAAATGCGAGAGCCTACTGCAATACGCTGATCTCCTTTGCCATGATCTTTTCCAATGCTTCCGCCATGTCCACGCAGATCATCACGGGACATCTCGTGGGTGCGGGAAAATCGGAGGAAGCTTACCGGAGAGTTTTCAAAACCCTGAGGACTTCGCTGCCGATCACGATCGCACTGGCTTCGGTCAATGCCGTGTTCTGCAGCTATACCTTGCGGATCTTTACCGATAACAGCAATATCATCGCCCTCGGGCAGATGATCATGATCGCGGATATCTTTGTGGAAACGGGGCGCTGTCTCAATATGACCTTTGTCAGCAGCCTGAAAGCCGCCGGTGCCTATATCTTCCCCCTGATCATGGGGATCGTCTGCAACTGGGGGCTGGGACTCACGACCGGGTATCTGGTCGGTGTGGTCCTGGGCGTGGGAGTTGCCGGGATCTACGCAGGAACGGCCACGGATGAGTGCATCCGCGGTCTGATCGTGATGTACTACTGGTATAAGAAGAAATGGCTCGGAAAGTCCGTCGTTGAAAAGAAATGAGGACAAAAGGACCGTCCCCCTGTCCTCAGGACAAGACTTAAAGGATGCGGGTGCCGCCGCAGGGACGGATCGCCAGCACTTCGCAGGCTCCGGCGCCGAAGACGGCGTCCATGATGCTGCGATAAGCCGGAAGGCGTTCTGACGGAACCCAGGCTTGCATGGTACCTGCAAAACCGCCGCCGTGAACGCGTACGGCGCCCTCGCCCTGCAGGGCCCGCTGCGCAAGGCACAGAGCAAGAGAAACATTCTGATGCTCCACATCATGGTTGGTATAAACATTCTGGAGGTAATTGAAGGAGGAAGCGCCCGAGGCGTTCACGCCTTTCAGAAATTCTTCGAAATCGCCGCGTTTCAATGCGGCGACGTCATTCTGTACACGCCTGTTTTCATCGTAAAAATGCAGGGCACGTAAAACCGCGCGGTCGCCGCAGTGCTGGCGCAGCGCGGGGATCGATGCAACAAACTCGTCTTCATCCACCTCACGGAGGAAATCCTTTCCGAACCAGGACGCAGCCTGTTTCATCTCGGCGGGAACCGCCGCGTAATCCGCGGTAAGATCGGCGTGGGAGCCTTTGGTATCCGTGATGCAGAGACAGTATCCCTTTGCGGCAAAATCGAAAGAGAGCTGCTCGATCTGCGGATCTGCGGGATCGGCGAAGTCGATATGAACAAGGTTTCCCACGGAGCAGGCCATCTGATCCATGAGTCCGCAGGGCTTGCCGAAATAGACGTTTTCGGCATACTGGCCGATGATGGCCAGCTCGACAGCAGATACTTTTCCGTCATTGTAAAGTCCCGATTCGATGGTCCCGATCAGGGTTTCAAAAGCGGCGGAGGAGGAGAGACCGGCGCCGATCAGCACATCGCTTGTGATATAGGCGTAAAAACCGCCGACGTGCTTCCCGTGTTCTTTAAGGCCTGCCAGTACGCCGCGGATCAGAGCGGCTGTCGTTCCCTCTTCCTCCGCGCGTTTTGCGCTATCCCGGCTGTCGATGCAGACTTCTTCAAAGCCGTCAGAGACTACTCTTACGAAGCTTTCTTCGTCTTTTTTCACGATGGCGATGGCATCGCGGTTGATGGAAGCGGCGAGAACCTCGCCATGCTGATGATCCGTATGATTTCCGGCCAGTTCCGTGCGCCCGGGGGCGGAATAGATCTGCAGATCCCCGTCTCCGTATATGCTGATAAAGCGTTCCAGCGCTATGCTGTAACGTGTCTTCTGCTTTTCGCTATGCTCTTTGTCCGCGTATATCTTTGCAAACAGGGAAGAAAGCCCGTCCTGCTCCAGCCTGTTTCTGATCTCTGTTCCGTTCATGGTGTTCTCCTCCCGCGCTGAAATATTGCATGTATTATATAATAATTTCAATGGTCCTGTCCAGCGGGGGCAGTATTACTGTTTAATGGCCTGCCGCCATGCAAAAGCGGCTTCGCGCCTTCCCGATAACGTGTATCGCGCGGAGAAGCTCAGGACTGCGCCGTATAAAGCCGGTAATAATAGCCGCGTTTTGCCATGAGCTCATCGTGGGAGCCGCTTTCCGCGATGCCGCCGTTATCGATATAGAGGATGCGGTCGCAGTTGCGTATCGTGCTCAGGCGGTGCGCGATGATAAAGGAAGTGCGTCCCTTCAGCATCGTATTGAGTCCCTGCTGCAATGCTTTTTCCGTCTGTACATCGATGCTGGAGGTGGCTTCGTCCAGGATCAGGATGGAAGGATCGGAAAGCAGGGTACGCGCGAAGGAGATCAGCTGCTTCTGGCCTTCGCTCAGGGAGGAGCCGTGCTCGCGTACTTCGGTACGGTAGCCCTCCGGCATGCGGCGGATAAACGCATCCGCGCAGACGGCCATACCTGCATCGCGCACTTCTTTGGAGCTGGCGTCCAGACGGCCGTAACGGATATTGTCCTCGACGGTCCCGGAAAAGATCACGGAATCCTGCATCATGATGCCCATGTGGGAACGCAGGGAATGGAGCGTGACCTCCGAGATATCCTTTCCGTCGATCTTTATCTTCCCCTGCTGCACGTCATAGAAACGGGACAGGAGATTGACGATGGTGCTCTTGCCGGCTCCCGTAGGTCCTACGAGAGCGATGCTCTGTCCGGGTTTGACATGGAAGGAAACATCCTTGAGAACGTTCTCGTCGCCGTCATAGGAAAAGCTCACATGCTCAAATTCCACTTCACCCTTTACTTCGCCGATATCCGAAGCGCCTTCCTTATCATGGATCGTGACCGGCTCGTCGATGGTCTCGAAGATACGCTCCAGATAGGCGATGTTGTTGATGAAGTTGTTGAAGACATTACCCAGGTTCATGATGGGCATCCAGAAGAAGGATGCGTAACTGGAGACCGCTACGATGGTACCCAGGCTTTTCTCGCCCTGCCCGAAGAGCAGAAGGCCGAAAAGGAAAATGGCCGCACGTACGCAAACCGAGATCGCGTCGATGCCCGGCCAGACCAGGTTGGAATAGCGTACCGCCGTCATCCAGGTCTTGCGGCAGTCATCGGAAAGCTTCGCGAAGGTCTTTGCGTTCTCGTCTTCTCTTGCAAAGATCTGGGTGATGCGCGCACCTACGATATTTTCCTGCAGGTAGGCGTTTAAGTTCGAATTCTTGTTGGATACGGCCTGCCAGGCTTTGCGCTGGCGGTTTTTCATGAATAGCATAAAGACGGCCAGCACGGGTACGCCGCACATGACCACCAGGGCCAGCTGCACGTCCACCACGAACATGAAGATGATGATAAAGAGCAGGTTAAAGGTCTCCAGTACGATACTGATCAGACCGTTGGAAAGCATATCCGAAACGGAGTTCACGTAGTTTACCACCCGGATCAGGATCTTGCCGTGAGGCCGGTCATCATAATACTGGAAAGGCAGCTTCTGCAGATGCGAGAACAGATCCTTCCGGATATCATAGATGATGTTCTGGCTGGCCTGCAGCATCAGGCGGCTGCGTATGGTATTGAACACGACGCTGCAGCCATAGACCGCGATCAGGATGCCTACCAGTATGAAAAGGTATTTATAATTCCCGGCAGGAACGGCATCGTCCAGGGCTCTCTGTATGATCATCGGGGCAAGATAGCTGAAAGCACCGCCCAGACCGCTTAAGACGAGCGCGATGATCATGTTTTTTGCATATTTTTTGATATAAGTGGAAGCGCGTAACAGGTGTCGTATGTTAAAAGGCTCTTCCAGCTGTTCGTCAACTTTGAATGTATTTCTTGCCATATCAGATCCCCCCTTCCTGCAGCCTGACCAGCTCGCTGTAGTAGCCGCCGAGTGCTACGAGCTCATCGTGGGTGCCGCTTTCCACGATCCTGCCGTCACGCATCATCATGATGCAGTCGGCCGTACGGGCCGTGGAGATACGCTGCGCGATGATCAGTTTTGTGGAAGGGAATTCCAGGTGCCGTAAGGAATCCTGGATCTCTTTTTCCGTTTCCATATCGACGGCGGAGGTGGTGTCGTCAAGGATCAGGATCGAAGGTTTTACCGCAAGGGCGCGGGCCAGGGAGATACGCTGTTTCTGTCCGCCGGAAAGTCCCACGCCGCGTTCGCCCACGACGGTGTCGTAGCCTTCGGGCATACGGGAGATGAAATCGGCCGCTGCCGAATATCTGGCGGATTTTTCCACTTCGCGCTGGGTGAGATTTGTATCGCCGTAAGCGATATTACCCTCGATCGTATCGGAATAAAGGAGCACGTCCTGATTGGCGAGACCGATATTCTTACGCAGGCTGTGCAGGGTGTAATCCTGTACAGGCACATCGTCGATCAGGATCTCGCCGGAGCTTACCTCATGAAAACGCGGGATCAGATTGATCAGCGTGGTCTTGCCGCAGCCGGTCTCGCCCATGATGGCCACGGTCTGCTGCGGCTCGATGACAAAGGAAATGTCATTGAGTACGGGCATATCGCCGTCCTCATAACTGAAGGAAACATTGCGGAACTCGATCTTTCCGTTAAAATGTTCCGTATGGTCAATAGCGCCGGGCTGGTCATGGATCTTTGCTTCGGAATAATAGATCTCCATCACTTTGTTGGATGCGGCGGAGAAACGCTGGAATTCGTTCAGGATGTTTCCCATCATGCGCATCGGGTTGGCAATGGCCCAGATCAGACCGGAGATGGTCACATATTCTCCCATGGTCAGGCCGCCGTTGATCAGGAAGATACCGCCCACGGCCAGCATGACCACCGGCAGGAGGTTGACGAAGCTTTCCACGAAAGGCTGCGTGCGTATCCATACCATGGCGGTGGCTTTATTGGTGTCGCGGTATTCGGTGTTGGCGCGGTCAAATTTATCTTCTTCAAATTCCTCGCGGGCGAAGGCTTTTACGACGCGGTTGCCGGCGATGTTTTCCTGGGCGATGGTGTTCATCTGCGCAAATTTTTCACGCAGCTGTGCATGCATGGGCGCAACCCTGCGGCGGAAGCGGTAGATCGTGATGAACACGAGGGGCGCTATGGCAAGCAGGGCAAGGGCCATCTTCCAGTTGATGACGATGAAATATACGGCGGTTGCCGTGAAAAGCGAAAAAGCTTCGATCAGCGCACGGACCACCCAGGCGATCATATGGCGCACGGCGTCCAGGTCGCCGGTCACACGGGTCATCAGATCGCCGGTGCGGTAGGTGCTGTAGAACGTCATATCCTGACGCTGGATCTTGTCATAAAGGAAATTACGTATGCGGTATAAAGCTTTCTGCGAGACGCGCTCGTAGGCCATGCAGTCCAGGTAAACGATGACCACGCGCAGCAGGGTAAAACCCACCATGCAGACCAGCAGTGTATAAAAAAGATCCTGCTTTGTCGCGATGTTTTCCGCGGCATCCGGCCCGCTTAAGAAGGTATCCACGATGCGTCCCGAAAAATAAGGTACGGTCAGCTGCATGATATTGTAGACAAGGGTTCCTGCAAGTGCGATGACATACAGAAAACGCACGCCCTTCATGTTTTCCCAAAGCCAGGCGATACGGCCTAAGGGATATTTCTGTTCGCTTTTCCGGTTCATAGTGCTATAGCCTGCCTCTCCCGGGAACTGTGAGTGTGGTGCGGCCACAGTTCCACATATACTGACACGATTGTATTCTATCTTAAAAAAGCTTTCTTCTCAATATTTGACATATGAAGGCGTATTTTTTGTCGAGGGAGGCAGGGAAAGCGTGAGATCCGTCAGCGGAAAAGTGCCATCCATCGGAAAAAGATGACAGATCCGGGGATCATTATATATAATAAGTCCGGCAGTGTGATGAAGCCGGGAAGTAAGACAAAACGTCATATTGCCGTTAACGGAAAAATCCGGAAAGCAGAGAGCAGAAGGAGACAGAACAAAGAGGATCAGGAAAAGGGCACGGATAAGGGTCAGGGTTCGGATCCTATAGCATTCGGGAGGAGTTCTACGATGAATAATAATCAAATATATGATCAGGGAAATAAGATAAAGAAAAGATCGGTGGTGCTGCCGGTCGTACTGCTGGCCGTCGGAGCCCTCGCTTCACTGGCTGTTGTCCTGATCCTGCTGATGTGGGGGGCCGGAGGCTATTCTTCCGAGGTGAAGGAGCAGCTTGCGCTGGCGGAGCGTTATCTGGATGAGCTGGATTACGAAAAGGCGGTCGCAGCATATAAAGCAGCCATAGAGCTGGATCCGAAATGCGAAGAGGCATATGCCGGACTGGCCGAAGCAGCCGGAAAGCTGGCGGATGAATATATGGAAAAAGGGGAAGAAGAGAAGGCGCAGGAGCTGCTGGAAGAGACTGCGGAGATACTTGGTGACGGATACCTGGAGACCGGGGAAGAAAGCATCTATGAGAAAAGTGAAGAATTCCGTGAAAAGATCGCCGAGATCGTGGTAAAGAAAGATGAAGAGCCGGAGCAGGATGAAGATGGGGGCAAAGACGTTACGGGAGATGAGGATGAGGCCGGCGGGAACGGAGACGGCCCGGGAGACAGTGATAAAAGCGGCGGGGACAGTTACGCAGATATCTATGCAAAGTATCTGGAATTTCTGGAAGGGCATAAAGAGGAGTGTACCATATACTCCCAGCTGTATGAAGATGATCATCTGAGGCCGGCGATCTCTTTCTGTGATGTGGCCGGAGATGAGGCTCCGGAGATGCTTTATTTAAGCTGTGAATGGACGGAATGGGGGTACTATTCGAAGATCCACATCGCGGAGGTGCGTGGCGGTCTTATGACAGAACTCGCGGAATTTGACGGACATATAGACGGCGTGGGGCATGGAGGCGGGCATTACCTTTTCTTTCTGGTCAATGATGAGAAGGCGATCTATGGGCTTTCACAGGATTATTATTACATGTGTTATGTGCGGATATCGGAAAATGGATCGGGGAAAATGGAGATGAAAGAACTCTTTTCGCAATCCAGGGATTTCGGTACTCCCCAATTCAGTTATTATGATCATAGCAAATCTGCATCTATCTCGAAAGATGCTTTTCTGGAAAAAAGAAAGGCCTTATCGGATCGGGAAACGGAGATCATTTATGACTGTGGTCATTGTTCGTGGTCGGAATATGATGGGGACTCTGTCGAAGAATTCCGTACCGGTCACAAAAACATCGGCATGACATATGATGAGGCTGTCGCGTGGCTGAAGAAAAAGTGCGGTGCCGGCAATGCCGAGCCGGCGCAGGATGCGCAGGGACCGCTGGCCGAGGTGGAATTTGAATGGGATATATCCACAGTGACGATATTTGATGTGCAGTACGGGGACGGGTTTCCGTCCGCGGATGAGTGTGATCTGCATGTCATAAGCGAAGTACCGGCTTCTTTTACGCAGAAGGCGGTAAACGGCGGATACGAATACCGCGATGCGGCCGGGAAGCTGATCCTGGAAGAAAAGACGGAACAGACAGGAAATAAGAAAAAATATAGCTGTAAGCTGTATTCCTTCGAATATGATCTGGATATTATAGCGGAACCGGTTTCTCTTGTGCCCGGCCTGCCGGGTTATCCGCTGGGGGCAGTTATCCGTTATGATGACGGCAGAAAGGTCGAACTCACTGCCGAGGATATGCAGCGGCGGGGGCAGACGGGATTCTGGTATTTCGGCATATGCTCTGTCTCCGGCGGGCAGCTGGATGTATATTGAGAATAGAACGGGAGGAACATAACGGAAAGATCAAAAAACCCCGGGCTTTTGCCCGGGGGATCTAAGAGGTGCCAGACGGATTTGAACCGCCGATCAGGGAGTTGCAGTCCCACGCCTTACCGCTTGGCTATGGCACCATACCCGTCTATTATAGCAGTTTTTACGGCGCTGTCAAGCATCAGTTCCCGGCGGATCCGGCAGTGGATCCGGCAGCCGCATTCTCAAGCGGCTCCAGCAGGCTTTCGAGCTCGGCAAATGAGTTCACTGTGGCGTCGGGGGCATCGGCTGTCCCGAAACCGTAGGCGGCATGGATAAAGGCTACGCCGGCTTCGCGGGAAGCGTCCTGGTCGCCCTGGATATCGCCCAGATAGACAGGGGCGATGAAGTTATTGCGTTCTTTTACGAGACGGATATTTTCGGCTTTGTAAAGGCCGGTTCTTCCGTAGCTTTCATAATCGCATATATAAGGCGCGATCCCTAGTTTGTCCATGACCAGTTCGATATAGCCGGCCTGGCAGTTGCTGACGATGCAGACCGCAAAGCGTCCCGAAAGCTTTTTGATACCCTCGCTCACACCGGGATAGGAGATATCTTTATGATTATCCCGGATGGCTTTTTCTTCCGCACTCAGTATCGGCTTCAGCAGTGCATAGCGGGCTTCGGGAGCCAGATCCGGCAGCAGTTCATCGGCGATGATATCCATGGGCTTTCCGAAAAGCTGTGTCAGCCTGTGCGCACTTACCCTTGTCGCAAGGCCGTGCTCTTCAAGCACGCTGTTCCAGGCCACGGCGACCACAGGGGTGGAATTCCAAAGTGTTCCGTCCACATCCAGAAAGATGGCGTCTGTTCTGATCAAAACATGTACCTCCTCAATCCGTCATTTTTGTAACGAGGGTCATTCCCGTATAACAGCCCTTGAATATCGGGGCAAGCATTCTTCACATCGGTCCGGATATTTTGCGACCGTTATACTAGCACATTTCCGGGGAAAGGTCAAAAGCGTATTATCGGGGAAGCCATGTTATTCTTGAATGATGCAGATACGTGTATTATACTATATTAGCGATAGAAAGCGGGAAAGCCTGTGAGCATCCGCCTGACGGTTCCGCGGCAGCAGCGGAATGAAACGCATGGACTGAAGAGAGGAAAAGGCTATGAAGTGGCTTCGTTTTATGATCACCACGCTGACGGAGGCGGAAGACATCCTGGTCAGCGATATGTATGATATCGGTCTGGAGGGGGCTCAGATCGAGGATAAACTGCCCCTGACGCCGCTGGAAAAGGAGCGCATGTTTGTGGACATCCTTCCGGAGACGGAGGAAGACGACGGCATCGCCTATCTTTCCTTTTTTGTGGAGGCCCCGGAAGAGGAGGAGGCAAAAGAGGCGTTGAAGCGCGAGACCGTGGAAAAGATCGAAGCGCAGCTTAAGGAAAGCGCGCAGTATATGGATATCGGCAGCGGGAGCATCACCGTATCGGAAACGGAGGATCTGGACTGGATCAACAACTGGAAGCAGTATTTTCACCAGTTCATGATCGACGATATCCTGGTGATACCGTCCTGGGAGAAGACGGAGAGCAGGAATGAGGGAAAGCTTGTCCTGCACATCGATCCCGGAACGGCTTTCGGCACGGGCATGCATGAGACGACACAGCTGTGCATATGGCAGCTGCGGAAATATGTGACGGAGGAGACGCGTCTTCTGGACGTGGGAACGGGGAGCGGTATCCTTTCGATCCTGGCGCTCATGTTCGGCGCAAAGGAAGCTCTGGGGACCGACCTGGATCCCTGCGCCGTGGATGCGGTTGCCGACAATATGAAGAATAACGGGATCGATCCTTCCCTTTTTAAACTGATCATCGGAAATATCATCGATGATCCCGAAGTGCAGCGGCAGGTGGGCGGCGGCTATGACATCGCGGTGGCCAATATCCTGGCTGAGGTGCTGATCCCGCTGATGCCGGAGCTCGTAAAACATCTGAAGAGCGGCGGCACGGTCATCACCAGCGGCATCATCGAGGGCAGGGAAGACGCTGTGGCCTGTGCGATGAAGGAAGCCGGTCTTGAAGTGAGCGACATCCTGAGCCAGGGCGAGTGGCGCTGCGTTGTGGGAAGGAAGGGCTGAGATGCAGCATTTCCTTGTAAAGCCGGAACAGATCGCGGGGAACGAGATCCGTATCCTGGGACCTGATGTGCATCATATCTCGAGGGTGCTGAGGATGCGGCCGGGTGAAGAGATCTCGGTCAGCGACGGCGTTACGGACCGGGAATACCGCTGTGAGATCGGGAGCATCGGTGAAGACGAGGTGCTGTGCCGCCTGCGTTTCATAAAGGAAGGCGGCGTGGAGCTGCCTCTCAGGATCACACTCTTTCAGGGACTGCCGAAAGCGGATAAGATGGAACTGATCATCCAGAAGGCTACGGAACTGGGGGTCTGTGCGCTGGTACCGCTGGCCGCCGAAAGGAGTGTCGTCCGGCTGGATGAGAAAAAAGCCGGAAAGAAGCGGGAACACTGGCAGGGCATTGCGGAAGCGGCTGCGAAACAGAGCCGGCGCAGCGTGATACCGGAGATCGGCGCAGTGATGAATATGAAAGAGGCACTTAAAGCCGCAGCCGGAATGGAGCTGGCGGTGATCCCTTATGAACTGGCCGAAGGGATGAGCGCGACAGCGAATTTTACGAAGAGCTTTCTGAAGCTTGCTAAGGAAAATAAGGGAGCCCGTGTAGGGATCTTCATCGGACCGGAAGGCGGCTTTTCGGAAGAAGAGGCGGCTGCCGCAGAGGCTGCGGGAGTGAAAGCCATTTCACTTGGGCGGCGTATCCTGCGTACCGAGACAGCCGGGATGAGCCTGCTTTCCTATATGATGCTCCGGCTGGAGATGGAAGTCTGAACCCCTTCAAAGAGGCGGAGCCGAGGGGGTCATGGGAGCGGGCGTAATAAGAAAAGAAGTTTCAGGGGAGAAACAAGAATGGAAATATATCTGGATAATGCTTCGACCACGGCATGTTTCCCGGAAGTGGCGGA
Source organism: Lachnospiraceae bacterium (assembly GCA_016282915.1). Classification (GTDB taxonomy): domain Bacteria; phylum Bacillota; class Clostridia; order Lachnospirales; family Lachnospiraceae; genus NK4A136. Next base: position 29,352 of record JAEELW010000172.1, read on the forward strand.
TGAGCTGCGCGATATCCTGTGCACAAACTACGGGAATCCTTCCAGCGCCCACCACAGGGGCGTGGAAGCCGAAAAGCAGCTGCGACAGGCATCCTCGAAGCTTTCGGCGCTCCTGCGCTGCAAGCCGGAGGAGCTGATCTACACCTCGGGCGGCACGGAGAGCGACAATATGGCGCTGCTCGGCGCGGCGAGAGCCAGGAAACGGAGCGGGACTCATCTGATCACAACGGTGATCGAGCATCCGGCGGTGCTGCGCACAATGGAGCAGCTCGAAAGCGAAGGTTTTGACGTGACGTATCTGCCGGTAGACAGGGACGGGATCGTACGTATGGATGCGCTGGAACAGGCGATCTCCGGGGATACCACGCTGGTCTCCGTCATGTATACGAACAACGAGATCGGATCCGTGCAGCCTGTCGCGGCCATCGGGGCGATGCTCAAGCGGAAATATCCGCAGGTGATCTTTCATGTGGATGCGGTGCAGGCCTTCGGAAAGGAAGTCATCCGGCCTGCGGAGCTGGGCGTGGACATGATGAGCGTCAGCGCGCATAAGTTTCACGGCCCCAAGGGCGTGGGCTTTCTCTATGTTTCCGGGAAGGTGAAGCTCCTTCCGCTCATATACGGGGGCGGGCAGCAGAGGGGGCTCAGATCGGGGACGGAGAATGTCGCCGGCATTGCCGGAATGGCCTCTGCGGCCGAAAAACTCCTCGGCGGCGTGAAGGAAGAGCGGGAACGTCTCTTTGCCCTGAAGAGTTATTTTGTGAGTGGCCTGCTGAAGCTCGAAAACGTGAGGATCAACGGGATCCCCGGCGTGAAGACGGCAGAGGAAGGACCTGCCGCCGGATCGGAGGCTTTTGAGACAGCGGTGAGGCAGAGCTCGCCGGCTGTGGTGAGCGCATCGTTTCCGGGAGTGCGTGCGGAGGTGCTTCTGCATGCGCTGGAAGAGGATGAGATCTATGTTTCCGCAGGCAGCGCCTGCGCCACGCACAAACCGGAGCCTTCCCGTACCCTGCAGGCCATCGGCCTCGGGAAGGAACTGCTGGAAGGGACGATACGTTTTTCATTCTCGGTGTTTACCACAAAAGAAGAGCTGGAACGCACACTGGAAGTGCTTTGCAGGATACTTCCGGAATTGAGAAGATACAAGGGGAGGTAAGATGCTTCCGTTCAGGACAAATGTTACGATCTTTATCGTCGAATTCCTCTGCACCGTTCTGCTGCAGTCTTTTTATGCGGTATCGAAGTACGGTTTCGAGCGCGCGACGCTCGTCGGTCTGGGGCTGATCCCCGTACTTCTTGTTTTTCTGCTTTCGTATAAGATCTCAAATGAGGGCGTTGTCGTGCGCTGTCTGGCGGCAGCGGGGATCTCTTCCCTGTATTACATGAGTGTTGCCTCACATAATCAGGGCATGCTGGTGTTTATGCTGCTTGCAACGGCCACAACGATCGCCCTCTTTCTCATGCAGAGAGTCCTGATCGAGTATTTCGGCATCACCATGGTGATCCTGATCCTTGTCGGCATACTCCGCCGGGAGGAAGTGGAAAGCTTTTTCGATATGACCCAGTACGTGGCCTATATCACCATGTATGCATTTGCGGGCGTGGCTCTGGTCTTTATCAGCTACAGTGTGGCGAGCTACAAAAAAGACATGGAAGAAAAGAACGAGGTGGCGATCGAGGCGCTGGAGGCCAAGAGCAATTTCCTTGCCAATATGAGCCATGAGATCCGTACCCCCATGAACGCCATTTACGGTATGGCCGAGATCCTTGAGGAAAAGGAAGCCGACCCGGCAGCCAAGGAATATGTTGCGGTGATCAAACGATCCTCAGAGAACCTGCTTTCGATCATCAACGAGATCCTGGATTTTTCCAAGGTGGATTCCGGTCATATAGAGATCCTGGAGGAACCCTACGACTTTAATGAACTGCTGCAGGATGTGGTATCCATCATCGAGATCCGGATGCGGGGGAAGAACCTGAAGCTGCAGCTGTCCATTGATACCAGTGTGCCGCGCACCATTATCGGGGACGAGACGAGGGTACGGCAGATCCTGATCAACCTTCTGAACAATGCGGTGAAGTTTACCAATCAGGGATCGATCACGCTTTCGATCCGCTGGCAGCTGGACAATACCGGCCCCCAGATGGAACGCGGGATCATGACGCTCTCCGTGAAGGATACCGGTATCGGTATCTCGGAGGAAAATATCCAGAAGCTCTTTACGGCATTCGGACAGATCGATACGAAAAAGAACCGTAATGTGGAAGGCACCGGCCTTGGCCTGGCGATCTGTAAATCGCTGACCGACGCCATGGGCGGCAGGATCACGGTATCGTCGCAGCTGGGCGTCGGTTCCGTATTTACCGTGGTGCTTCCCCAGAAGGTACAGGACGCGACGCCCTGCAAGTTCGATGCGAAGCAGATGGAAGCGGCTTATCAGAGAGGCAATTTCGAGCCGGCATTTGCCGCGCCGAAGGCCAGGGTACTGATCGTTGATGATAATAAGGTAAACCTGCAGGTGGCCCAGGAACTGATGAAGCTTTTCGGCATCAATGCTTCTACGGCAGAGAGCGGGCCGGAAGCCATCGACAGGGTTACCAAGCAGCTGATACGTTATGATGTGATCTTTATGGATCATATGATGCCTTTTATGGACGGCGTGGAAGCGACCGGGCAGATCCGGGCGATCGGCAGCGATTACGCGCGGAAGGTTCCGATCATCGCGCTGACCGCAAATGCGATCAAGGGCGTGGAGCAGCAGTTCCTGGCAGCGGGGATGAACGATTATCTGCCTAAGCCCATACGGGTGGAGCAGCTGCAGGCACTTCTGGAGAAATGGCTGCCCAGGGAGAAGCTCTTCCCGCCCGGAACGACCATGGAAGAAGTGGAACGGAGAGAGGCTGCCGTACGCTGGTGGGATCTGAGCAGGGAAGAGCAGCTGGCCCGGCTGGACGGGATCGATACGGCCAGCGGTATAAGAAACTGTGCCGGGAGTGTCGATGCTTATTACCAGCTGCTGCAGACCTACGCTTCTTCCAATCTCCTGCACCTTCTGCAGGGCTTCTTTGAGAAGGAGGATCTGCCGAATTATACGGTGATCGCGCATTCCATCAAGGGCGCCAGCCAGTCCATAGGGGCTTTGGATGTGGCAGAAAAAGCCTACGCTCTGGAACGGGCGGGAAAGCGCAATGACATCAATTATATCTGGGATCATCACGATGAACTGACGGAAGAATACGGGGGCATACTGGAGATGCTGAAGCGTTATCTGCTTCCGGGAACAGCTGCCGCGATCCCGAAATAGGCGGAGCCGTCATGGTATTCCGGCCGGGCCGGGACGGAAATGCAGGGCTGAACAGTAAGCGGTCGGAAAGGCATTGAACAAGGGTGTTTGAAAAGTCGGAGAGAATGTGATATACTGAAAAGGTTAGAGGTTCATGGGAATCTCTGATGAGGAATAAACAGATCTACGGGGGGGTTACGGATGTTTCGAGTAGCGATATGTGATGATGAGGCTACGGCACTGCAGCTCAACACGATGCTGACGGAGAAGCTGCTGACGGAGGAAGGGATCTCATACGAGCTCCGCAGTTTTGACGATATCCAGGATATGGCGGACACGCTGATGCGTCCCGGGCAGCCCTATGACCTGCTGATCACGGATATCCTGGCCAGCGGCATCAACGGGATCGAGGCGGCGGAAAAGCTCCGCAGCATCGGGGAAAAACTGGATATCATCTTTATCTCTTCCACGGCGGAATATGCGCTGGAAGGCTATCGGGTGCAGGCGCTCCGTTATCTGAAAAAGCCGGTGGATGTGGAACAGCTGCGGGAAGCGCTGCTGATCAGCTACCGCAAGACAGCGCAGAAGGAAGGCCTGTCGCTTACCTGCGAAGGCAAGCTCTACAATATCCGCTATGATGAGATCGTCTATGCGGAAAGCCAGGCGAGGGACGTGGAACTGACGCTGAAGGACCGGCGGCTGGTGACGCATATGAAGATATCGGATCTGGAGAAGCTTCTGCCGGACCAGTTCTTCCGCTGCCACCGTTCCTATATCGTGAATCTCCTGGAAGTGGAGACGATCGAACGCTATCAGGCGACCATGAAGAATGAGGATTATATCCCCATCAGCCAGCAGCTCTATACGGAAATGAAGAACCGTATGTTCCAGAGCCAGACACAGAGGTAGTATATGTTTCAGGCATTTTTGATCAAATATGCCGAGATCGCGATCAAAGGAAAGAACCGGCCGCTTTTTGAGGATGCTCTTGTAAAGCAGATACGCAGGGCGCTCAAAGCCGTGGACGGCTCTTTTCATGTATACAAAACGCAGGGCAGGGTGCATATCGATACCGAAGGGGAATTTGATTACAACGGCACACTGGCTGCGCTGAAAAAGGTCTACGGCATCAGTTCCATCCATCCGGTAATGGTGCTGGAGGATGAGGGTTTTGACGAACTCAAAAAAAGAGTGATCGCATATCTTGCGGAGCTTTATCCCGACGGGGAACACAGCTTCAAGGTCAATGCCCGCAGGGCGCGGAAGAATTATCCGCTGGAGTCCATGGAGATCAATGCGGCCATGGGCGAAGCCGTGCTGGAGGCCTTTCCGGCCTTTCATGTGGATGTGAAGAGTCCGGAGATCATGCTGCGTATCGAAGTGCGGGAAAAGATCTACGTTTATTCCGTCGATATACCCGGTGCGGGCGGCATGCCGATCGGGACCGGAGGAAAGGCCATGCTGCTTTTGTCCGGGGGGATCGATTCGCCGGTGGCCGGAGCCATGATGGCGAAGCGGGGCGTGAGCCTGAACGCCGTCTATTTCCATGCGCCGCCTTATACCAGCGAGCGCGCACGCCAGAAGGTAGAGGATCTGGCGGCCATCGTTTCCGGCTATTCCGGGGAACTGTGGCTTCATGTCGTGAATTTTACGGAGATACAGAAGTATATCTATGAAAAATGTCCGCACGATGAGCTGACCATCATCATGCGCAGATATATGATGCGGATCGCCGAGCGTATCGCACTGGAGCAGGACTGCCTTGCCCTGGTCACCGGCGAATCCGTGGGACAGGTGGCATCGCAGACGATGCAGAGCCTGATGGCGACCAACGAGGTGTGCGAACAGCTGCCGGTATTCCGGCCTCTGATCGCTTTTGACAAGCAGGAGATCGTTCAAAGGGCGTATGCGATCGGGACTTATGAGACCAGTATCCTGCCTTATGAGGACTGCTGTACGATCTGGGTCGCAAAACATCCGGTCACGAAGCCTTCGGTGAAGGTGATCCGGCGGCATGAGGAATATCTGAAAGACGGGATCGATGAGATGGTGGAACGTGCCGTGAACGGCAGGGACGTGGTAAAGATCGGATAAAAAAACGTCCGGACAACCGGACGTTTTTGATCATACGCAAATCCGCTCAGGAAGCGATATACGGCTGCAGAGCCTTCAGGATCTCGGCGGCTTCGGCTTCATCCGTTACATGGATATCAAGCTCGATGGGTTTGGAAATGTCCAGACTGAATATACCCATGATGGATTTGGCATCGATCACGTAACGTCCCGAGATCAGGTCGAAATCACAGTTGAATTTGGAGATCTCGTTGACGAATGCTTTAACCTTGTCAATGGAATCGATCAGGATCTGTGTTGTCTTCATTTTATGAACTCCTTTCCTGGCAATTACTTCACATAATATATTAGTGCAAACAGAGAGATTAGTCAATAATGAAAAAACGAGCTTCCCTGCATAATCTGGGATGTAAAGTGAACGCCTATGAGATGGACGTGATGGAGGAACTGCTGGAAGCGGCAGGTTATGAGATCGTGCCTTTTGACGAAGCCGCAGACGTGGTGATCATCAATACCTGCAGCGTGACCAATATCGCCGACCGGAAGAGCCGGCAGATGCTGCATAAGGCGAGGAAGCGGAATCCGGAGGCGGTGATCGTTGCCGTGGGCTGCTATGTTCAGACCGGCGGAAGAGACCGCGATGCGGACCTTTATATCGGGAATAACCGGAAAGGCGAGATCGTTTCGATCCTTTCGGAGTATCTGAAACTGGGCAGTACGCCGAAGGACAGCGTGATCGATGTGAACGCACCCTGCCCTTACGAGGATATGCAGCTGGGGCACATTTCCGAGCATACACGAGCCTATATCAAGATCCAGGACGGCTGTAACCAGTTCTGCAGCTATTGCATCATCCCCTACGCAAGAGGACGCGTAAGGAGCCGTGAGCGCAGCGAGATCCTGAAGGAGGCCGGAAGACTTGCGCGGAACGGCTGCCGGGAATTCGTACTTACGGGGATCCATATCAGTTCCTACGGATATGACCTGCGTCATCCCGATAAAAAGCCCATGGCCAACTGTTTTGAGGAGGAGGAGCTGATGGAACTGCTCCGGGAGCTGGACCGGCTTGAAGGGGTGGAGCGTATCCGTTTAAGCTCCCTGGAGCCGCGCATCATCACTGCGGATTTCGTAAAGGGACTGACAGAACTGAAAAGTTTCTGCCCGCATTTCCACCTCTCTCTGCAGAGCGGAAGCGACAGCGTGCTGAAGCGGATGAACCGGCAGTATGACACGGAGGATTATGCCGGACGGGTAGAGCTGCTGCGGAAATGCTTTACAGATCCGGCCATCACTACGGATATCATCGTCGGTTTTCCGGGGGAAACGGAGGAGGAATTTGCGCAGACCCTGGCATTTGCGGAAAGGATCGCTTTTTATGAGATGCATATCTTCCGCTATTCGGCCAGGAAGGGAACACCGGCGGCTTCCATGAAGGGACAGCTCACGGAGGCGCAGAAAGCGGCGCGTTCGGACCGGCTCGAGGAGCTCGGAGCGCGTATGACGGAGGCGTTTATAAGGAAATGGAAGGGGAAAGAGTGCGAAGTGCTCTGTGAGGAAGAAAAAGAGATCGACAGCATGCGTTATATGACGGGGCACACAAGGGAATATCTGAAAATCGCGATCCCCGAAAGCAGCGCGCGTCCCGGGGAAGTGCGCAGAGTCCGCGTGGGGGATGAGATGAAAGACGGCTTTGTGCACGGGATTGAATAATTCTGCCGGATAGGGTATAATTATCTGCGGCATAAACAACATGAGGAAGGAACTATGAGCGAATCGGTAAGCAATACCCAATTCTTTAAAGTCGAGGTGGAGCAGGTCGACAGCGTAAAGACCATTATCGAAGAGGTCTATAACGCGCTGTCGGAGAAAGGATATAACCCGGTGAACCAGATCGTGGGCTATATCATGAGCGGCGATCCTACGTATATCACCAGTTACAAGAATGCCCGCAGCATCATCATGAAAGCGGAGCGTGACGAGCTGGTGGAGGAGCTGCTTACGGAGTATATCCGCAGCAACGGCTGGCCCGGCATGAACGATGAAGAGGAAGAAGAGGACGGAGACGCCGAATGATACGTATCATGGGCCTGGATTACGGAGACCGGACAGTGGGGGTTGCGATCAGCGACCCGCTGGGACTGACCGCACAGGGAAAAGAGATCGTACGCAGGGAAAGGCCGACAAAACTGCGGCGTACCTGTGCGCGTATTGAAGAACTGATTGTCGAATACGGAGTGCAGCGTATCGTTCTGGGACTGCCGGTACATATGGACGGCAGCGAAGGAGAGCGTGCGCAGAAGACCCGTGAGTTTAAAGAGATGCTTGAGCGCCGTACGGGGCTGGAGGTTGAGCTCTGGGATGAACGGCTGACCACGGTGGCTGCGGAGCGTTACATGGACGAGGCCGGGCTGAAGGGCGGTAAACGCAAGGCCGTGGTGGACGAGATCGCCGCGGTATTTATACTGCAGTCCTATCTGGACCGGCAGAAAAGCGCGGATATGCTCTCCGGGGAGGACGGCGAAGAGGAATGAGAACGCGGCGCTGAGCGGCGCGACGGGAAGATGAATATGGAAAAGATAAGACTGGAAACGGAAGACGGAACGACGGCAGAATTGTATGTTCTGGAGCAGACAACGGTTGGTGGCACCGACTACTATCTCGTTACCGAGGACGAGGAAGGAGACGGTGAAGCCATGATCCTGAAAGATCTGTCGGCCAGGGACGATAAGGAAGCCGTTTTTGAATTTGTGGAAGACGATGCGGAGCTGAAGGCGGTGGGAGATCTGTTTGCCGCGCTGCTGGAGGATACGGATCTGGTATGATAAGCAGTAATCCCGGCAGGAACCGGGACCGGATGGAATGGGGGTTAAAAAATTGAAAAAGACTGCGAATCAGGATGCGCTGCCGGTTAAGCTGATCCCGCTGGGCGGACTGGAGCAGATCGGGATGAACATCACGGCCTTTGAGTACGGCGACAGCATCATGGTGGTGGACTGCGGGCTGGGTTTTCCCGAAGATGATATGTACGGCGTGGATCTGGTGATACCGGATGTGAGCTACCTGGAAGAGAACATCGACAGGGTAAAGGGCTTTGTGATCACCCACGGACATGAGGATCATATCGGGGCACTGCCTTACATCCTTCGGAAGGTAAATGTGCCGGTCTATGCTACGAGACTTACCATCGGCATTATCGAACATAAACTGGAAGAACATAATATGCTCGATATCACGACACGCAAGGTCGTGAGTTTCGGATCGACGATCACGCTGGGGGATTTCCATGTGGAATTTATCCGCACGAACCACAGCATCACCGATTCGGCGGCGCTTGCGATCTATACGCCGCAGGGCATCATCGTACATACGGGTGATTTCAAGGTGGATTACACGCCGATCTACGGCGATGCCATCGACCTGCAGCGTTTCGGTGAGCTGGGTAAGAAGGGCGTGCTGGCTCTGCTCTGCGATTCGACCAACGCCGAGCGGCCCGGTTTTACACCATCCGAGAGTACGGTTGGCGAGACTTTTGTAAGTATCTTTGAAGCAAACCGGAAGAAACGCATCATCGTAGCGACTTTTGCGTCCAATGTGGACCGTGTGCAGCAGATCATCAATACAGCTTACCGCTACGGCAGGAAATGCGTGATCGAAGGCCGGAGCATGGTCAATATCATCAATACGGCCATTGAACTGGAGTACCTGAAGGTACCGGAAAACACGCTGATCGAACTGGAGGAACTGAAGAATTATCCGGACGAGCAGACCGTGATCATCACGACCGGAAGTCAGGGAGAGCGCCTGGCAGCCCTTTCCCGCATGGCGGGAGGGACGCACAAAAAGATCGTTCTGGGACCGAAGGATGCAGTGATCTTTTCCTCGCACCCGATCCCCGGAAATGAAAAAGCCGTGACGAAGATCATCAATGCGATCTTCCAGAAGGGGGCAGACGTGGTGTTTCAGGATGCTCATGTATCCGGGCATGCCTGCCGCGAAGAGATCAAGCTGATTTACGCTCTGACAAGGCCGAAATACGCGATCCCGGTTCACGGGGAATACAAACATCTGAAGGCACAGGCCAAGATCGCCGAGCAGATGGGCGTGGAAAAGGAGAACATCCTGATCATCCAGAGCGGTGATGTGCTTTCGATCAAGGATGAGCAGATCCGTAAGGACGGTCATGTGCAGAGCGGTGTGGTCTTTGTGGACGGCCTGGGCGTGGGTGACGTGGGAAATGTAGTGCTGCGTGACCGGCAGCGGCTCGCGGACGACGGCATCGTGCTGATCACCTTTGCGATGGACGCGGAAAACCGTGTGATCGCCGGACCCGAGATCGTTACCCGCGGTTTCGTCTATGTCCGGGAAGCGGACGAACTGATGGAGGACATCCACATGCTCATCGACGATACCATCGTGGAGCATTTTGAAAAGAACAATCCCGGCGGAAGGAACAAGCTGAAGACCAGCATCCGGGAAGCGGTGAGCGATTATATCTGGGGGAAGACCGAACGCCGCCCCATGGTACTGCCGGTGATACTGGACATTGAGTGATGCGGGGGAGACAGGAGCATGACAGAGATCGATAATGAGCTTTTTACCCTGATCGAGGCGGTGCGTCATTCCCATACTTTTAAAGAGTATGACCGCTGCCGTATCGCTTTAAAGAGCGAGCCTGAACTGAAAGAGCGGGTGGACAGATACCGGGAGGAAAACTACCGCCTCCAGACCATGGATGACGACGGTACGCTGCAGGAGCGCATCGAGGCGTTTGCAAAGGAGAATATGGAACTTTCGGAGACCCCGAAGGTACGGGCGTTTCTGGACGCAGAACTGGCATTGTGCCGCATGCTGCAGGAGATCACGGAGCGTGTGGTCGCAGCCATCGATTTTGAGTAGGAGAGTAAAAGGAAATGAGTCCCAGAAAAGTTGCATGGGCTATCATCAAAACCGTTTTCGGCATTGTGATCGCGGCAGTGATCATGATGCTGGTATATCGTTTTTCGCTGAATGCTTATGATTTCGGCTACCGGATCTTTGCCGAGGAACCGGTGAGTCCGGAACCGGGGCTGACGAAATCAGTGGCTATCGTGGAGGGTAAATCCGCGCTGGAGATCGGACAGGTGCTGAAGGAAAAAGGACTGATCCGCGATGCGCAGCTGTTCTCGCTTCAGGAACTTTTTTCTTCCTATCACAAGAAGCTTCAGCCGGGGATCTATGAACTGAATACGGCAATGACGCCGGAAGAGATGATGGCGGTGATGGCAGCCAATGCATCATCGGCGGCCTTCGATGTCAATGAAGAGGAAGTGACCGGGAACAGTGAAACGTCCCAGGATCTTCTGGATGAGAGCGGGATCGGGCCTGAGGGCAGCGACAGCTCTGAAGGAGATGCGGGCGCATCGGGAGAAGAATGACACGCATTACATCTTATATTGAATCACTTGATCCCGGGCTTCCCGAGAAACTGCAGCGGCTGGAAGAGGAAGCACGGCAGAAGGGAGTACCGGTCATACGTTCGGAAACGCAGTTTTTGCTGCGTTTTCTTATACAAAAGGAAAAAACGGAGCACATCCTGGAAGTGGGGAGCGGGACGGGTTTTTCCGCTCTTCTGATGTGGGAGAGCAGTGGGCGTACGGCAAGGATCGATACGATCGAAAAGAACGAAAAGCGCGCCAGAGAGGCGGAGGAGCATTTCGGGGAATTCGGTGCCGAGAGCATAAAGCTTCTTTTCGGGGATGCCGCAGAAATACTGCCGGCGCTTTCCGGAAGCTATGACCTGATCTTTATGGATGCGGCAAAGGGACAGTATCCTGCGTTTCTGCCGCAGGTCCTGCGCCTTCTGAAAAGCGGAGGACTGCTTGTCAGCGATAACGTGCTTCAGGGCGGAATGGTACTGGAATCGCGTTATGCGGTGGAACGCAGGGATCGTACGATTCACGGGAGGATGCGGGATTATCTGTATACCCTGACGCATCATGAGGAACTGAACAGTGTGATACTTCAGGGCGGTGACGGCGTGGCCCTGAGTTATAAAAAGGATCTGTGATCCGGGACGGAGAAACGATGGAGAAGAAAAGACCCGAGCTGCTGGTACCGGCCGGCAGTCCGGAGGTGCTGAAAGTCGCGGTCGGCTACGGAGCCGATGCGGTATATATCGGGGGAGAGGAATTCAGCCTGCGTGCGAAAGCAAAGAATTTCGGGCCGGAAGAAATGGCGGAAGGGATCGCTTATGCGCATGCAAGGGGCGTAAAGGTCTATGTGACGGCCAATATCCTGGCACATGAGGCGGAACTGGCGGATGCGGCTGCGTATTTTTCCATGCTGGCGGAACTGAAGCCGGATGCCCTGATCATTTCCGATCCGGGGCTCTTTATGCTGGCGCGGCGCCATTGCCCGGAGATCCCCGTTCATATCTCCACGCAGGCCAGCAATACCAACAGTGAAAGCTTTGCCTTCTGGCATGCGCAGGGCGCCAAACGCGTGGTCTGCGCGAGGGAACTCTCGCTGGAAGAGATCCGTGCGATACGGAGAAATATCCCCGAAGAGCTGGAGATCGAATGTTTTGTCCATGGTGCCATGTGCGCTTCCTATTCCGGGCGCTGTTTTCTTTCCGCATCCCTTACGGGACGCAGTGCCAATCAGGGGGAATGTACGCATCCCTGCCGCTGGAAGTATTATCTGATGGAGGAGACACGTCCCGGTGAATACATGCCCATCGAGCAGAACGAGCGTGGGAGCTATATCTTTAATTCCAAGGATCTGTGCATGATCGGACATATCCCGGAGCTGGTGGAAGCCGGGATCGACAGCTTCAAGATCGAAGGACGCATGAAGACGGCGCTGTATGTGGCCATGGTCGCCAGGACCTACCGTATGGCGCTGGATCTGTATCTGCGGTCGGAGGAGGAATACCGGCAGAAACTGGACTGGCTTCAGAAGGAAGTGCGTGCCGCGACCTTCCGCCCCTATTCCACCGGCTTTTATTTCGGCCGGCCCGGGGAGGAGGGGCAGACCACCGATGACGGACGCTATGTGACCGGACAGGTTTATCTGGGGCGTGTGGATCAAAAGGATGAAGCAGGCAGACTGCATATCATACAGAAGAATAAGTTTTCCGTCGGATCGGAACTGGAGATCATGAAGCCGGACGGGCGTGATATAAGCGCCAGGGTGCTGAAGATGCAGAATGCGGACGGCGCAGCAGTGGAGAGCTGCCCTCATGCTGCGGAAGAGATCTGGCTCACGCTCAGTGAGGAGGCGGAAGAGGGGGATATCCTGCGGACGATGTCCGTATAGCTCCGTGGTTTGTGACTGTGTGAGAGCACAGAGGAGGAACAGCGGTGTCGGATGACAAAAAGGACAAAGAGATCCCTTTTTATCTCGGTGAACGCATCGTAAAGGAAGAGGAGAAGAAGGAGGACGAAGACAGGCTCCGGATCTCCTACGGCGGCGCCATGCCCGAGCAGCTGGAGAAATACCGGCCGCGGCAGCGGACCAACGAGGAACTTGCGCAGGCACGCGTCCTGATGCAGAAATATGAGAAAAAGCAGATGCTCAACCGCAGGATCCTTTATCTGGAGCGCCGCCGTCTCTTTCTCGTCACCAATATGCAGAGCTCTGACCGGCGCAGGCGCGGTAAGGGCTTTTTTTCGCTGTTTTCCAACAAAAAGAGTACAAGATACCATGAATGGGAACGGGAACTGTGTGAGATCTTTGTGGAGCATGAGCAGCTGGAACGGGAAAAAGCCGAGCTGGTAAAAGAGATCCGCGCGATGGAAAAAAGGGGAGAGAGCGATGGCTAAGAACAGGGATCTGGCGATCTTCTGTCAGAAGATGAAGCTGGCACTTCATTCCGGTTTCGATATCGAGCATGCGCTGCTGATCCTTCAGGATGAAAAGATCAGGGATCTGGGAGCGGCGCTTAAGCGGACGCATGAGGGCGTGCGGCGTGGCATGCAGCTGAATGCTGCCATGCGGAAGGACGAGGCGGTCTATACGCCGACCCTGGTGGATATGGTTTATGTAACGGAACAGACCGGGCATATGGAACTTGCCTTTGAGCGCATGGCGAAACGTTTTGAGGATAAGGACAGCACGAAGCGGAAGCTCATCACTTCGGCGATCTATCCCATCATTGTTGCCCTGGTTTTCCTCATCGCGGTTTTTGCGGTCGCCGCGAGCTGGAAAATAATGGGAGTGGCCTACGCTGTCGCGGCCGTTTACGCCATTGTGATCGTTTCGGCATTTTCGTTCTTTCAGGCCGGAAAACAGCTGGGCCGCAGCACCGTGTTCGGCGGGCAGATCCTGCTGCATATCCCCATTCTCGGAAAAAACATCATGCAGAGCGAACTGGCCGATTTTGCCGGAAATATGGCGGTGTTTTACTCCAGCGGCGTCGACATAGACAGAGGGATGGAATACAGCATGAAGACGATACGCTATACGCTTCTGAGGGAAAAGATAGCAAAGGCGGCAAAGACCGTGAGAAAAGGGATACCCTTATCGGATGCACTGCAGATGCAGGGCATCTTTCCGCCGGACCTGATCCACTGTCTGCGTATCGGAGAGAACAGCGGAAATGCGGACGGGATGCTTCAGAAGATCTCGGAGTATTACAGTACGGATCTACGCAACCGCAGGGAGATACTGATGACTGTGCTGAGGCAGTAAAAGAGGAAAGCCGGAATACAGGGGATTTTCAAAACGCCGATTTTCTGTTATACTGACAGCGTGTGGAGGCCTGCCGGAGGCAGGAGTTTTCAATACCCGCTTATGGCGCGGAAAACGGATGCGGACGGTATTTGTTTTACGCAGCGACAGAATGGCGCTCTGCAGCGGGGCTGCAAAGAAAAGGAGGTAGGTCATGGGATTATTTGATTCTCTTCTCGGTGCGATAAAAGAAGCCGGAAACACGGTACAGCAGGCCGTGGGAGAGGGCATCCAGAATGTCTGGAGCGAACCGAATCAGAGCGGACCGTATGTTCCGCCGGCGGCACAGCCGAGTACCGCCCAGCTTAACCAGCAGTATGAGCGGGACGCCCGCAGTTTTGATGAGAAGCTGAATGAGATCCTCCGGGCCTATCCGGATGTATCCGTAGACCGGGAGATCCCCGCAGAAGCCTTTGAGCAGCAGGCAGGCTGCCAGATCTTTGCCAGAGGGGGAAACCGCTGTCTGCCGGATCCCTTCAGTTACCGGCTCCGGAGAGGCGGAAGGGAATTCTTTATCCGTCTCTGGAAACGTTATGAGTTATATGATCATGCCGCAAACAGGCAGATCCGTGCGTTCTGTGATTCGAAAGGAGTTCCGGTGCTGGATTTCTTTGAATATCTGCCCAACGGCTTCGAATACATGCGCATGCGCATTGCCGCTATGCTGGGCGGCTGAACCGTAACATTCAACAGTAAAAAAAGGAAAGAGAAATGTGACGAAATCACGCCTGCATCGGGTGCAGCGTTCTGCGATACAGGGCTTTGCAGGCAGCAGCAGGGCGTATCATCCGGTAGAAACAAGCATGCTTTGTTTCTTTCAAAGTTTTTTCTCTTTCCTTTTTTATTTTCATTTATGTCCCGGAGAAGGCAAGTATGGATATCATTGACAGGATCCTGCGAAAAGAAAGCTGGGAAGAATTTCTGGAGTATAAGAAAAGCCGCGGACATCTGGAACGGGGGGAGGAAACAAGGTGGCGCGCCTTTATCGATGAAGAGCGCTTCCGGGAACTGCCCGCTGCCGGGGAACTGCCGCTGCCGGTCCGTAAAGAGATCAACAAGAGCGGATCGGATAAGAAACGCATCATCTATTCCTATCCCGAGCCCTTTAACAGCATACTCAAAGGGATCGCATTCCAGCTGTATCGCTATGACGGGCTTTTTGAGGACAGCTGTTATGCCTTTCGGAGGAACAGAAGTGCTGCCGATGCATTGAAGCGCCTGATAATGCTCAACGGGGATGCAAAGCTGTGGTGCCTGAAAGCGGACCTGAGCAATTATTTTAATTCCATCGATACCGGGCTGCTCCTGGATAAACTGGAATTTCTGCGTGCCGGGGATGAGCGGCTCTTTCAGCTTTTCCGGGAACTGCTGCTGGAAGATAAGGTTACGGATGCGGAGGGAAACGTGTTCAGCGACCGGCACGGCGCCATGGCCGGGATCCCGGTCGCCCCTTTTTTTGCCAATGTTTACCTGAACGATCTGGACCGGCTTTTTGATAAGGAAAGGTATTTCCGTTATTCCGATGATCTGCTGCTTCTGGCAGACAGCAAAGCTGAGCTTTATGCTTTAAGGGACAGATTGTTTGCGGCTCTGGAAGAACGACGGCTTAAGCTGAATGAGAAAAAGCTGCATATCCTTGCTCCGGCGGAAGCCGTGGAATACCTCGGTTTCAGTGTATGCGGAAAGGAAGTGGATCTGTCAGACAGTACAAAGGAAAAACTCAAGGGAAAGATACGCCGCAAGGCCCGGGCTCTGAGGCGCTGGAGTGAAGAAAAAAATCTGCCGGGCGAACGGGGAGCAAAAGGCTTTATACGTGCGATGAACCGGAAGCTGTTTTCGGCGGAGGGAAAGGAGTTTTCCTGGAGCCGCTGGTTTTTCCCGATGCTGACGACGGATAAAAGCCTCAGGGAACTGGACACCTTTATGCAGCAGTATATCCGTTACTGCGTGACCGGCCGCCATTATAAGGGAAATTACCGTATCCGCTATGAAAGCCTGAAAAGCTGGGGCTACCGCTGCCTCGTTCATGAATGGTGGGCAGGCGGAAAAAACGGGGGATGATCATTTTGTGATCGCCGAGGCGATCAGTGCCTGCAGTTCATCGAGTACCTGCTGTACTTCTTCGATGTTCCGGGAGATCGAGACGAGCATCTTTTTTTCTTCATCATCGATGACGCCGTCCCTGGCGATGGAAACGAGCTGCTTGGAAATGGACTCCATGGACTGTGATGAATTCAGAAAACGGAGTACGACCTTCGCAAGCGCATCGGCATCTTCCAACGGTGCATCTTCACGGAGCAGATAGTCTGTGGATACATGAAAATGGTCGCTTAAGAAAACGATCATATCCATGGAAGGCTGTGAACTGCCCAGTTCCCATTTGGATATGGTCTGGCGGCTTACATTCAGTTCCTCGGCGAGAGCTTCCTGGGAGATGCGGTTCTGGCGGCGCAGGTAGATCAGTTTGTCTGCAAAAGTCATTTTAACCCTCCGAAAGAGTAATGTGCCGGCTATGACATCCAAAGGCGGAACTTTATACCGACCTTAACATCATACCGTATAATTCCCAAAAGGAAAAGAGGCGATGCTTGAAAAAGTAGATATCTTTCGTTAAAATGAGTAGAGTTGCGGGGAAAACCCCGATTAAGGAGGTATGAGAGATGGCGGAAACGGAAAAAAAGGCGGATTGCATATTTTGCCGCATCGTAGCGGGAGAGATCCCTTCCACGAAGGTATTTGAGGATGAAGTGAGCTATGCGTTCCGGGATATCAATCCCCAGGCACCCACGCATATCCTGATCGTTCCGAAGACGCACATTGAATCCTGTGCGGTACTGGGAGAGGAAAACGAAGCGCTGGTAGGGAAGATCTTCAGCAATATCGCAAAGATCGCAAAAGAGGAAAAGCTGAGCGGCGGTTTCCGCGTGATCAGCAACAGCGGGGATGATGCGGGACAGACCGTGCATCATCTGCATTTTCACATTCTGGGCGGGAAAGAGATGGGAGAGGGCCTGGTCCCTTAATTTGCCTGCTGTTCCTGCTCCGGCTGCGGTTCCTGCTGAGGTGACTGCTGCTGTTCGGGCTGCTGGGCCTGCTGTTCCTGGCTGGCAGCTTCGGCGGCAGCGGCAGCTTCGGCAGCCTCGGCAGCAGCAGCGGCCGCATCTTCATCCAGCTCCGGGGTAAAGAATGCAGCTTCACCGGCGTAAAGCCGGGCAGAGCTATCTTCTTCACGTTTTACTTCCGCAAGGTATTCTTCCTCGGTCATCAGACCGGAATTATTCCACACGTAAAGGAAAAAGTTGTTTTTCATCAGATTCAGGGAAGCGGAGTATTCGGCTTCCGTGTAATCCATCATCGCGTTCAGATAGCGTTCTTTTTCGGCTTCGGAGAAGGAGGCGGCCTCATCGCTCCAGATCACCTCGCCGCTGGCGGAATCGTAGCGGACGAAATCGGTCAGGAAACTCCCGTCGTAAAGGCGTGCGCGGTGAACGCCGGAGGAGAAGATATCGTTTCCTGCCAGCAGGCGGGAATCAAAGTCGATGTTAAAGAGATTCAGCATCGTGGGAAGGATATCCACGTTACAGCAGTAGGTATCGCATTGGATCGGCTCTTCGATGGCCGAATTGTAGATGATGCAGGTGGATTTGAATTCCTGAAATTTACTCATGGGAGTGCCGCCGTTGTATTCCATGCGTGCCGTCTCACTCAGGTAATAAGGGAAATGGTCACCGATCACCACAAAGACGGTCTTGTCCATTTTGCCGGCTTCCTCAAGGCGGTCCACCAGATATTCGAGCCCCAGTTCCAGCTCGTATTCCCCGCAGAAATAACCGAGGATGCAGTCATCTTTGTAGCGGTCTCCCGCAAGCTCGCGCACTTTTTCGATATTTTTATTGTACATGTAGTTGGACGCATTGTAGGGGCCGTGACCGCTGAAGGTCATATAGTAGACGTGGAATTCGTCGTCATGGATATAGTCGTCCACACTCTGTTCAAACATTTCCAGATCCGAGGCGGGCCAGGAGCTCGTAAAGTTCATGCCCTTGCCGAGGAACTTGGTCTCGTCTTCATTATAGCCAAGATTTGGCCAGGCAAACATGCGGCCGTAATACTCGCCGAAGAAATTGTGCGCGGCATAGGAAGTGACATCCTCACTGTTAAAGAAATCTCCGAGACCGTAAGGCATGAAGCGTGAAACGGACTGGGGAAAGCTGCCGATGGTGGTTCCGCCCGAAGCATAACGGGAGACATCCGGCCAGAGCGAAGTAGCAAAAGCAAATTCCCCGTTTGTCGTCGTGTTCGGGAAGCTGTTATAGAAATTGTTCAGGACGATACCGCCCGTGGCCATTTTGTACATGGTGGGCGTGATCTCGGGATCGATACCGAAAGCGGAAAAGGATTCGGCACAGATGTAGACCAGATTATAACCCTCGAAAAGACCGGTATATTCGCTGGTCACGGAAGGAATGCGTGCATTGTAATAATCGCAGAGCGCCTGGATCGAAGGATCCGTGCTCATCTCTTTCAGGGCAGCAAAGTCAATGGCTTCATTTATCCGCGGTACAGGCTCAAAGACTTCATTTTCCGATACGCTGTTTTCCGAAACCGTTTCGTTCTCGGAAACGGTTTTTTTGCTGAGCTGTTCCCTGGGAGCCGGAGAGGGTGCGCTGGTGGCACGGATCAGATCCATATCGTCGGTGGTCATTACGACGGGGCCGCCGTTGTCTTCATAGCCAATGCCGAAATGAATGGCAGCAAATTCCACCACCGAGGTGGCGAGTACGCCGATGCGTCCGGCCGTCGTATCGGTGTCGGCAAAGGGATTGCGCATGACGGACCAGGCGGACTGACGGTCATGGCCGACGACATAAAGTCCGAGGACGGCAGCGAACCATAAAATAAGCGAAAGGCCGAGACAGGCGAAATGTAACCAGAGCCGGTAGGCTCTGCCGGGAAGAACGGAAGGCCTGCCGGCCTTTTCCGCCTTTGCGCGGAATACGCTGAGTATGATATTGGCAGCGAGCGGGAGCAGGAAGAGAAAGGCGTGGAGAATAGAGCGCTTCAGGGTGTCGCTCAATGTCCAGCCGAACTGTCCCATGGCTTCACCGCCCAGACCGACAAGTCCGATGGAAATAAAAGAGCCGAAAAGGCGGTTGTAGATCAGCTGTGCATAATAATATACGGTAATGATAAAGATCAGTACCGAACTCAGTATGGTATTGAGAACGGGATGCTTTTCAAAGAAGCCGCAAAGGGCGGCAAAGAACATGGCCTCGGCAGGCAGGAAAACAAAGAGGGTAAGATTGTTGCGCGCGACGCCGCCGGCATCGATGCGGAGCAGCAGCTCCCAGTAACAGAAAGATACAAGGAAAAGAAGGAAGTATACGCCGGGCACCCTCGGGTTAAAAAGCTTTTTTTCCTGTTCCTTATTACCTTCCGTGGTGTTCTTCGCTTGTGTTTCCTTAACTTCCGTCGTTTCCTGTGTTGCCATTTTTACTTACTCTCGTGATATCCGCTTTCCGTGTTGACCGACCAGATGTTGCTCTTGTCCTTGGTACCGCTTATGATGTTTTTCACGGTCTCAAAGGAAGTGCACATGGAATGATCGAGATTGTTATAACGGTGCTGGCCGTTTCGGCCCACACAATAAAGATTCTCAACGGAACTTAAGAATTCCGTGAGCTGATCCATCTGCGCATAGGTATCGAAATATGCGGGATATGCTTTCTTGACTTTTTCCTGATGGAAATCCAGGACATCCTTCGGGCTTGAGATGAGACCGAGGCGTATCATATCCTTGACGGCAAAACGGGCGAACTGCTTCTCCGTCATGTTCCACCATTCATCATTTTCATAACAGAAGTATTCCAGGCCGAGCCATACGGTATGCTCCAGATCCTTTACCATATAGGGAGACCAGTTGTTGTAGATCTGGAAACGTCCCATATGGATGCCTTTATCGTGCACGTAGACCCAGTTGTCGGGGATGATGCCCGCAATGGTCTTCATCTTCGTGCGGTTTTTGAGCAGCAGCTTATCCACCGGTACGAGCACGCCCAGCGTGATATAGTCGCGGTAGGGCAGTCCCTTTGCGATGGCAAGCATATCTTCGGGAACATCGTACATGCCCGTGACCAGATCCTTTACGGGCATGGAGGAGATCACGATATCGGCGGGAAGAGTCTTCCTTCCCTCCGGGGTCTCGACCGTAAGCGAATCGATATTGCCGTCGGCCCCGCGGTGGATCCCGCAGACCTTGTGATCTGTGAGTATCTTACCGCCGCGTTTTTTGATCTCTTCGGCGGTGACATCCCAAAGCTGGCCCGGACCGAGCTTCGGATATTTGAATTCCTCGATCAGGGAAGTCTCCACGTGGCGTTCTTTCCCCTTGGGCTGGGGGAGGAGTTTTCCGAACATGTCTTTTAAGATCGCTGTGATGGAAAGACCCTTGACACGCTGGCTGCCCCAGTCCGGTGCGATCACCGAGGGATGACGGCCCCAGAGATTTTCGGTATAGCGCTCAAAGAACATACTGTAGAGCTTCTTGCCGAAACGGTTGATATAGAAATCTTCCAGGGATTTTTCGGGACGTTTGTGGATCACCGAAGCAAGGTAGGAAAAACCGACCTGCATGGTGGTCAGAAAGCCCATATTGGCAATGGTCTCGAATTTCAGCGAGATCGGATAATCAAAAAACTTACGCTTAAAGAAGATACGTGAGACACGGCGGCGTGTGAGCATGACCCGTTCGCTCCGTTCCGGGTTCGGGCCGCCTTTGCTCAGGGGCACCTTCACACGGAGCTTCTTATAGTCGGCGGCCGGACGTCCCTGCATCGGAAGCATTCTGTCCCACCATTCGTTCACTTCATCCACTTTGGAGAAGAAACGGTGCCCGCCCATATCCATGCGGTTGCCCTTATAATCTACCGTACGGCAGATACCGCCCATTTCGCGGCTTTCTTCCAGCACGGTCACTTCGTAATCTTTGCTTTTTTCCAGCAGTTCAAAGGCGGCGGTAAGGCCTGCGGGGCCGGCGCCGATCACAAGTACTTTTTTCATACGCACCTCTGACTCGTAAGCTTTTCTTCAAAAACTAAACTATTCTAGCACATTAATATAAGAAAAACAAGAGCGAAGCGTTCTGTCGAGAATTGACAAAAATACCAAAAAAAGATAAGATGATGCCGGAAGGAGAATAGTAATGTCGGTTCGTTATCATAATTTCATGGGAAGATTCGGCTGGGAGATGCAGAAGCGTTTTCCGCACCTGTCCTCCGATGCTTATCTGAAGCTTCAGTTCAAAACAAGGATCAAAAACCAGCAGCGTTACATCAATTATTTCAACAGCTGCGCGGAGCCGCCCCACCCCCTGATCGTCAACCTTGAGACCATCAACCGCTGCAACAGCGGCTGTGAGTTCTGCGCGGCCAGCAAGGGCAGGGACAAACGGCCGTATAAACGTATGGAAGAGGATCTCTTCTACAGCATCATCGACCAGCTGGCGGAATGGGATTACCGCGGGCATCTGACCCTGTACGGAAACAATGAGCCCTGGCTGGATACGCGCATCGTCGATTTTCACCGTTACTGCAGGGAAAAGCTTCCCTACAGCTTTATCTTCATGAGTACCAACGGCCTGCTCCTCGACATAGAGAAAGTGAAGACCATTGTTCCTTATGTGGACCAGCTGATCATCAATAACTACTGCGATGATATGAAGCTGCACGATAACGTAAAGGAGATCTATGATTACGCAAAAGCGCACCAGGAGAATTTCGCGGATGTGGAGATCCTGATACAGATGCGCTATATCAAGGCAGTGCTGACCAACCGTGCCGGCAGTGCGCCGAACAAGGCGGCGAGACAGACCGAGATCAAGGAAACCTGTCTGATGCCGTTTACCGATATGTTCATCTTTCCGGACGGCCGTATGGGGCTGTGCTGCTGTGACAACTTTGAGGTGACGACCCTGGGAGACCTGAACCAGCAGAGCCTGAAGGAGATCTGGATGGGCGAGAAATATCAGGATGCCCGCAGGAAGATCGGGGAGGGGCGCCAGAATCATCCGTTCTGCAAGCACTGCGACTTTATCGATGCGGGACTCCGTATGGACGCGGTGAATGATGTGCTGAAAGGCCGGCCCATGCGTGGTGCCAGGCAGACCATGTTTTCCAAATGGAACTGAAAAAAGGGCTTGTCCTGCCGGACGGAAAAAGGATACGCCTCTTTCTTATACTGCTGATCTTTGCTTTGGCGGCGGAACTGATCGTCTTTCAGTTCCGCTCTATTCTTACCCTCGAAAATAAAGAGATCGTTCTGGAGGAGGATGTGAACACCACTTCCGGGGAATACGAGAGCCGGCACATCCTGGTGGACCGGAAGATCGACAATATACTGCTGTGCGGGCTGCGCATAGAGGGGACGGACTATGTGACTTATGAAGCGCGCCTTTCCGATGACGGGAATGCATATATTTATCCGCTTCCGCAGCTGCGGGCCACGCCTGCCGTACCGTCTTCCCTCTATACCGATATCCATCCCTACGGCAAGGTGCAGGAGATCTGTGTGCGTCTCTATTTTGAAGGAGGGGCCTCGGTGCATGTCGACCGTATCCTTCTGAATACACACAAGCCTTTTGACTTAAAACCCCTGCGTATCGTTATCCTTTTCCTGCTTGCAACTTTTCTGTATTTCTGCTGGTCTTCGGCAGTCTGTGCGGAATGCCGCAGAAAATGCATACCGCAGCTCTGCTGCATCTTTCTGTGCATGCTCTGCCTCATCGCACTGGGGCGGAAGCTTGCCTCCTCCAATGAAGTGCTTGCAAACGATCCGCCGGAGCATCATCTGCAGTATCAGGAGCTTACGGAGGCGCTGGACGAAGGGCATGTGGACCTTCGGAACAAGCCGGTCTCGGAGGAACTGAAAGCAAAGAATAATCCCTACGATACCATGGCCCTGCTTGCGGAGGGGGTGGATTTCCGTATGGATTATGCGTACTATAACGGGCAGTACTATGTCTATTTCGGTATCGTTCCTGAATTCCTCTTTTTCTACCCCTGGTACCGTATCCATAATGAGATGCCGGACAATTCCCAGGCCATGTGGCGCTTTTACGCCCTGCTGGTCATCGGCGTTTTCCTGCTCATGTGGGAGCTGATCCACAGATACAAGAAGGGGGCGTTTCCGTTCTTTCTTTATCTCGCCATGAGTATCGGCTTCTGCCTCTGGGCCAATTTCGTATTTCTCGTTTCCAGACCGGATGTATACGATATACCGATCCTGGCAGGCAGTGCTTTTCTGCTTCTGGGACTGGGACTTTCCTTTGCGGCAATGAACCGCAGCGGAAAGAAGCGTATTCCCTTCCTTGCGTGCGGAGGCTTCTGTATCGCCTGTGTCGCCGGCTGCCGTCCGCAGCTCATGCTTTTTGCGGCACCGCTCATTTTTATCTTCCTTTTCGGCAGAACGGAGGAAGGGCGTCTTTCCTTCCGGAAGCGCGCCCTGTTTACGCGACAGAGTATCCCGGAAACCCTGGCGCTCCTCATCCCCGTACTGCCCGTGGCAGCCGCCGTGTGCTGGTATAATGCGGCGCGTTTCGGAAGCATCTTCGAATTCGGCGCGACCTACAGCCTGACTTCAAATGATATGAACCTGCGCGGGTTTAGTACCGACCGCCTGCTGCGCGGGCTGTACTGCTTTTTCTTCCAGCCGCCCGTGAATACGACGGATTTTCCTTATCTTATCTCTTCCGTTGTGGAGGGGGATTATATGGGGCGGAATCTCGTGGAGTTTACCTTCGGGGGCTTCTTTGCGGCCTGTCCGCTCCTTCTGGTCCACTTTGCACCTGTCTTCGGACTGTGGAAACGGCTGGATAAGGAACTGCGTCTGGTATGGCTCGCATTGCTCCTGCCGGCCGTGGTGATCGCGGGCTTCGATATCAACGGTGCCGGCGTTTTGTACCGCTACAGCTGCGATCCCGCACCGGGCCTTGTGGCCGGTGCCCTGCTTCTTTGGATCCCGCTTTTGTCGGGAGAAAAGGAGAAGCTGTCGAAAAGGATCTTTTCGGTCCTGCTCTTACAGAGTCTGTTCTACAGTCTGCAGGTTTACTGCAGTCCAGGCGGAGACGTCTATTCGATATATGAAACATCGCCCGTGCTCTTTGAACGGATACGGGCTTATTTCCGGGGGTGAAAGAGATGAAGATCGGAGTGCTCGGAGGGAGTTTTGATCCCATTCAGAATGCGCATGTGGGTATGGCACGGCTTGCGGCAAAGGAGCTTGGGCTGGATCTGGTATTATTGCTGCCTGCGGGAAATCCCTATTTCAAAAAGGGCGTGACACCCTATGCAAAGCGTCTGGAGATGACGGAGGCTGCCGCCCGAAGCCTGGTGGAGGAAGGATACCGGGCAGAGGTAAGCCTGCTGGAGTCGGATGAGAGCCGGCCGACCTATACCTGCGATACGCTGAAGATCCTGCATGAGCAGTATCCGGAGGCGAAACTGTATTTTATCTGCGGTGCGGATGTTTTAAAGACGATCCATACCTTCCGTGAGCCGGAGCAGATCCTGCGTCTGGCGGGGCTGGCGGCTTTTGACCGGGGAAAGGATCCGGAGTTTGAAAAAGCTCTGGCGGAATTTCACGAACGTTTTCCGAAGGCGGAATGTGTGCCTTTACGCAGTGAGCTGCCGGACATTTCCTCCACAATGGTGCGGGAGCGTGTAAGTGCCGGCGGGGATATCTCGGAACTGGTACCGCCGGAGGTGGCGGCTTATATCGCAGTGCATGGCCTGTACCGGGAGCCGCGTACGTAAAAGAGAAGCCCCCTTCGGACTTTTTGCAGCGGCCTCAGTTCCGGTAACGGAGCTGTGCGGAGGGGACATTTTCACGGACAAGATCGAGAAAATGGCACAGTTCTTCTGCAGAGAAGCTGTAGAATTCTGCAGGCTTTTTGTCCAGCAGGCAGAGCACCCGTTCGTTTTCTTCATAGGACTGCAGCGTAAAAGCCTTTGCGCCGGCGATCCAGCGGGACAGTTCTTTGAGCTGCTCCTCATCGTGGAGACCGCCCACAAGTGTGGTGCGGAATTCATAATCCACACCGCTTTCCATGATCAGTGAAACGGATCTCTTAAATACATCGGTATTGAGACCGTTTATGCCGCAGACCTTCCCGTATTCTCCGGGCGAGGCTTTGATATCCATCGCGACATAATCCACGAGTTTATCCCGGAAGAGTTTCTCAAGCACCTCCGGTCTCGATCCGTTGGTATCGAGCTTGACCGGCAGATCCGGCGTGCGGATGCGTTTGATAAAAGCGGGCAGATCCTTCTGCAGTGTGGGTTCCCCGCCGCTCACACATACGCCCTGCAGGATGCGGCGGCGTTTCTCGATGCGCTTCAGTACATCTTCCTCATCGAGCAGTTCTTCATAATATTCCGGGAGCACCAGGCTGCCGTTCTGGCAGTAGGGGCAGCGGAGATTACAGCCCCGCACAAAGACGGTGCAGGCCAGTTTTCCGGGATAATCGACCATGGTGGTAGGTACAAAACCTGCGATCTGCATAAGCTGTTTCTTCCTTTCCTTTCCGGAGTTTCTTTATGTTTATAAAGTATAGCACAGTTGTCAAATACTGTGAAAATATGGTAAAATAAATTACATATTATTTGCTTTCCGGGCTGTGACAGGCTCTTCCGGAGAAGCGGATGAAAAAGGCAGACGCAGACGCTGCTTTGCGGCTGCTTCCGGCTGAGTGACGGAGGTAGGGATCATGAGTTCTCAGATAAAAAGGATCAACCGTACACTGCTGTTGGGCTGGGGGCTGATCGGCCTTGTACTTCTGGTGGCTTATATCGGCGAGGCCGTGAAATCCGATCTTGATGTTTCTTATGTATTCGTTTTTCTTGCTGTGACGATCATCCCGATCATATTCGTGAGCATCATGTATTTCAAATGGCGCGATAACCCGCGTATCCGCTACTATTTTGCGCTGGGTTATCTCATCATGTACGGCTTCGTGCTCTTTACCGGGAATACCATGATGGTCTTTGTATATGTCCTGCCCATGGTGCCGCTGATCGTGCTGTATCACGATCCCAATATGGTGGCGGCTACCGGCGGCGTGACACTTGTTCTGAACATCGCAGCGCTGTTTTTCTGGAGCAGGGCGGGAAAACTCTGGGAACTGAAGGATCATGAGATCCAGATCGCTCTCATCCTTGTCACTTTTCTCGGAGCCTATCTGGCTGCGCGTATCTATGATTCCATTTACCGTGTGAATGAAGAATATACCAACGCCATCACGATGCAGAAGGAGGAACTGTATCAGCAGGCCGAGGAACTGGAAGCGATCAACGGGCAGCTGAACGAGTACTCCACGGAACTTACGGAAAAGAATGAACAGATGCGGAAGATGACCATGCAGACCATCATGACCATCGCCAATACCATCGATGCAAAAGATGAGTATACCCGCGGTCACAGCCGGCGTGTTGCGGAATATGCGGTCGCCATCGCCAGGGAGACGGGGTATACGAGAAGCGATGCCGAAGAGATCCGCTTTATCGGCCTTCTGCATGACATCGGAAAGATCGGCGTGCCGGACAGTGTGCTGAACAAGCCGGGGAAGCTTTCGGAGGAAGAATACCAGCTGATGAAGGATCACACCACTATCGGCGGTGAGATCCTGAAAGATATCACGATGATCCATGATCTGGATGTGGGTGCGAAGTACCACCACGAGCGTTATGACGGGAGCGGCTATCCGGACGGCCTGAAAGGGGATGAGATCCCGGAGATCGCAAGGATCATCTGTGTGGCGGATGCCTATGATGCCATGACCAGCAACCGCATCTACCGCAGACATCTCGAGCCGGACCGGGTGCTCTATGAGCTGGAGAACGGGAGAGGGAAGCAGTTCGATCCGAAGTGCTGCGAGGCCATGCTACGTCTGATCAACGAGGACAGGCTGCCGAAGGTGAAACTGGACGACAGCAAGGAGGTACGGCAGGCGGTAAAGATCCTTTCGCGTGTGATCGATAAGGCAGAGGCAGCGGCAGCAGCGGAAGAAGTGCAGCTGGATGAGCTGACGGGGGCTTTCACCCGTTCCGCCGGAGCGAATCTTATCCAGGAGCAGATCGGCCGTTACGGAAAAGGCTCGATCTTTGTCGTGGATATCGACGGCTTCCGCAGGCTGAACGAAAAAGAAGGGTTTATGGTCGGAGATATGTACCTTAAAGCCGTAGCGGAGCAGATCCATGAGCTGTCGGGAAATCTCTTTGTTTCCCGTTTCGGTGCGGACGAATTTCTTGTATACCTGCCGGGTACGGAAACTGCGGAGGATGCCGAGAGTATCGCCGATTATCTGATCAGCGAGATCCGGGAACTGGCAAGTTTTGATGAACGATATGCGGGACTTTCGATCTGTGTCGGGATCACACAGATCGCTACGGAGAAGGATCGCGTGATGGTGGCCTACGAAAATGCGAGCAAGGCGCTGTATGTGGCAAAACAGGTGGGGATCGGCAGCTATTTCTGCCACCGCCTGGATGGTGACGATGACGATCTGGACGTGGCGTACTCGGTGGATCTGAAACAGCTCGTGGATGTGCTTCGGAACCGTGAGCATTATAAGGGAGGCTATACGGTCGCATTCCCGGAATTCGGGAGAGTTTATGATTATATCAGTAATATAGCGGAAAGAAATCAGCAGCAGGTGCATATCGTGCTCTTTACCATGCGTGAGATCCGGAGCGGGCTGACGCAGGAGGAGAGGGCAAGGATCATGAACATCCTGGAGAAATCCATTGTAGGCTGTATCCGTAATGTGGATGCCATGACGAAATACAGCAATGTACAGAGAGTGGTATTGCTGATGAACCTGAACGAAGATCAGACACGGCAGGTGATCAACCGTATCATGGCCGATTTTTACCGTACTTATGACCAGAAGAACGTGGAGATCCACTACGATGCTGCAGATCTGAGCCGCAAGGCATGAGGAAAGAGCCGATGGAGAGAGCAAAAAGAGCAGCTGACGGAAAGCTGCAGCGGACCGGCATGCCGGCAGCTCCGGAAAAGCCGCAGAAGACGGGCATGATCCCGGAGGGACCGCCGCCGGGAGCGGGGATGCCAGTCGGACAGGGCGGTTTTTTTGGCAGTCTCAGCAGAAGGAGAGGCCCCGGAGGCAGCAGTTTTTCACTGATGATCGTGCTCATGGTCATTGCGATGCTTAGCGTATCGATCCCTATGCCGCTGGTCAACTGGTACAGCTTTCAGGAAAGTCCGGTTCTGATCGGGATCCTGTATATCCTGTTTTATACACTGCCTTTGATGTTCATCGTGGCAGTATACAGTTTTCCGCTGGGAGCCATGTGTTTCCTTTTTGTGGAGATCACGGGGATGGTCTTTTATTTCGACCGTCTGTATATCCTGAGTTACCAGTTGCTGGCTCTTTTTACCACAAATCTCTTTATACAGCGCAACGTCTATAAAAGCCTCTGGCGCACCGTGCTGACCGGCATTGTTTCGGCTGTCGGGCAGGGGGGCCTTCTCTTTATCATTTGGGAACTGGCACAGAATCTGCGTCTGGAAGAATGGAATATCGCATTGCTTCCGAGAGCCATCTTTGTGGCGCTGCCGGAGCGTCTGTCTGCGTTTCTGTTTCTGTATCTCTTTTTCCGATTTTTGCCGCGGAAGCTTCTGAGTCTCTTCCCGCCGGGACGTTTTCATCATGAATTCCGGGAAAAGCCGCAGGGTGCGGGTTTTACCGAAGGCGGTCCTTCCGCTCTGGGGATGAAGATCGGGCGTTATATGATCGCAGAGGGGATGCTGATCGGATTTGGGATCACGCTTTTTGCCAGCTCCCTTCTGCCGGGGATCGGTCCGGATGCCGGTATGCAGATACTCTTTCTCCTGAAGGTAAACCTGTGTGTCTTTGTTGAGAGTGTTCCCATCGTGGTTGCCGTGAATTTCCTGCTTCATGGGCGTATCATCAGGCCGCTCCGGAGCATGACGAGGGGGATGCAGGCCTTTGTCAGCCACGGAGGAGATGCCCGGGGGCAGGCGGAAGCCTTTATCGACAGTCTGGACATCGCTACGGGGGATGAACTGGAAAGTCTTTACCATTCCATGTCGGAGATGGTCGGTGAGGTGAACCGTTACATCCACCGTATGGAGGTGGAGAAAAAACTGGAAGAAGACCTGCGCGTGGCGCAGGCAGCTTCGGAAGCCAAGAGCAACTTTCTTTCGCATATGTCCCACGAGATCCGTACTCCGATCAATGCAGTGATCGGCCTGGACGAGATGATACTTCGTGAAAGTCATGAAAACGGTACGCTTCGTTACGCAAGGGATATACGCAATGCGGGACGGACACTTCTGGGGATCGTAAACGATATCCTGGATTTCTCACGTATCGAGTCGGGAAAGCTCGAGATCATTCCGGAAGTATACGAATTGAGCAGCATGCTGAACGATATGATGACCATGATGCTCCCGAAAGCCGATGAGAAAGGGCTGGATTTCAGGATCAGCGTGGCAGCGGACATGCCCTCACGCCTTTTCGGAGACGACCTGCGTATCCGCCAGTGCTGTGTGAACCTTTTGAGCAATGCCATCAAGTATACGCAGCAGGGAAAAGTGCGGATGAAGCTTGCGTATGAAGACGCAGGTGATGAAGAACTCTTTCTGAAAGTATGTGTTACGGATACCGGGATCGGGATCCGGGAAGAGGATATCCCGCGTCTGACAAAGCCTTTTGAACGGATCGAAGAAGAGCGGAACCGCTCGGTCGAGGGAACCGGCCTCGGTATGAGCATCACTTCCAATCTGCTGGAACTGATGGGATCATCACTGAAGGTAGAGAGCGAATACGGAAGAGGCTCAACGTTCTCTTTTATGCTGAAACAGAAGATCGTGGACCGCAAACCCATCGGCAATTTTATGGAGGATTATCAGAAGGCGGCAGAGCAGGAGGAAGCCTACCGGGAGCGTTTCCATGCGCCGGAGGTGCGTATCCTTGTTGTCGACGATACGCCGACCAATCTCACGGTGATCCGGGGCCTGCTCCGGAAGACCGAGATAAAGGTCGATACCGTGATGTCCGGCAGGGAAATGCTGGAAAAAGTGGTAAAGGAGTATTATGACCTGATCTTTCTGGATCAGCGCATGCCGGTGATGGACGGAATTGAAGCACTGCATCTGATGGAGCTGCTGGCAGAACGGAAGAATCCAAAAGCGCCCTGTATCGCACTTACGGCCAATGCCGTGTCCGGTGCAAGGGAGATGTTCCTTTCCGAAGGCTTTACGGATTACCTGACCAAACCTGTCAGTCCCGCAAAACTGGAGGAGATGCTTCTGAAATATCTTCCGGAAGAGAAAGTGATACTGCCGGATTCTCCGGGATTTTCGGTGAAGAAGAAGGATACGGAGGAACTCAGCGAAGAGCGGGAGGAGGGGACCGGAGACAGACTGCGGAATATCCCGGGGATCGATTATGAAGCTGCGATCTCGCGCTGTATGGAGGACGGGATCCTGATTGAAGCATTGAAGGACTTCGGACTTTCGGCGCAGCATGTGCCGGACGAGATCGAAAAGTTTCTGGAGAGCGGGGATATCGAGAACTATACGATACGTGTCCACGGTCTCAAGAGCAGCGCTGCGGTCGTGGGCGCGACGGTGCTTTCCGAGCTGGCTGCGGAACTGGAACGCTGCGGAAAAGAAGGAGATACGGAAAAGATCGGGAAAGAGACGCCAAAGCTTGTGGGGATGTACCGGGATTATGCAAAACAGCTGGCATTTCTGACAGAGGAGGAAAATGATACGGAGGATGCGGAGCCGATCAGTCCGAAAAAACTGAACGAGGCCTATTCCGCGATCCGGGATTTTCTGGAGGCTTTTGATTATGAGAGTGCGGAAGAAGTGCTGAATATGTTGAAATCATTTGCTATTCCCAAATCCGAGCAGACAAGGTATAATGAACTTAAAGAAAAGATATTGCTGCTGGATCGGGACGGGGCGTTGGAATTGATCGGCAAGCCTTAGAACAGCGGATTCTAATGGAGGATCGGCTAATGGATCCCGAGGATGGCAAAGTGTTCGTTCTTTACACCAGAGGGATCGGTCCTGCGGAAAGCGTGATCACAGGATGCAGGGAAAACGCAGCTTACAGGAGAAACTGAATGGATAAAAAAGTATTGCTGATCGGTGATACGAAAAGTTTTATGGTGAACGGCATTGCCGGCGGACTGCGCAGAGACAATTATGATGTGTACTGTGTGGCTCCGGAAGTGGATGATATCAGCCATATCAAAGAAAGCTTTCCGATATGGGTGCTTTATCTGGATGGCATGTCTTCTACGATCCAGCGTACGCTGACATACATCAAGGATGAGGTATCCGAAAAAGAGCTTTTCTTCTTCCCGATCGGAAACGCAGATGAGCTTGAAGAGATCCATTCCGTGATCAGCGAAAAATACTGTACCAAAAGCTTTCTGCGGCCTCTGAATGTGAAGGATCTGGCAGCTGAGCTGGATAACACCGTCCTAAAGGGGACTATGGCGGAGGAGAAGAAGAAGATCCTTGTCGTGGATGACGATACCACGATGCTGAAGATGATGAAGAATCTTCTTTCCGAGAAGTACCATGTATTTATGGCCAATTCCGGTATGAATGCCATTGCTTTTCTGACAAAGAATAATGTGGATCTTGTTCTGCTTGATTATGAGATGCCTGTCATTTCCGGAGCTAAGGTCCTGGAGATGATGCGCAGTGAGGCAGAGACCAGCGATATCCCGGTCATGTTCCTGACCGGAAAGAGCGACCGCGAATCGGTAATGAACGCCGTACCGCTGCATCCGGAAAAATATCTCCTGAAAAGCATGCCGCCCGAGGAATGGCTGGCAAATATCGATGATTTTTTTCTGAAAAAAAAACGAAAGAATCTGAATTAAGGGAACTGGTTCTGGATACGGAAGAGGAGGATCACATGTATTTATCATTCAGCTGTATTGAGGCCCTGTCGGGTGAAAGCAATCAGGAAATCCTTACCCTATATGGGATACGTTATAATCGTAATGGCTTTGCGGTACTCTCAACGGAGCATCGTGCGCATGACTATCTGCTTCCGATGAAGGCGGACCAGTACGCGGAACTTGTCATCGAGATCGAAAAAGCACTTGCCGTGGCAAAAACGGGTCTGAAGCTGACCGGAGGTTCGGTCTACCGCGTACGCCACGGTGCGATCCTTCCCATGGAGGACAAGCTGGGGATGCCGTATAGGGTGGAGCCGTTCTGAGGTAAGGGATAACGCTTTCTCACCCGGACAGCCCTCGGAAGAGCGGCGCTGATATCGCTTTTATCGCATCGGTCGGAAAAATTTCTTGAATTCAGGGCCGGATTACGGTATAATCAGACATTGAGCATGGACGGTTAGTTAAGTCTACCCGTTACAAATATTTAAAATGGAGGTTTATTGTTATGGCACTTGTAACAACCACAGAAATGTTCAAGAAAGCATACAGCGGCGGCTATGCCGTAGGCGCTTTCAATGTGAACAACATGGAGATCGTTCAGGGCATCACCGAGGCTGCTGACGAGCTGAAGGCACCTGTGATCCTGCAGGTTTCCAAGGGCGCAAGAGCATATGCTAACCACACCTATCTGGTGAAGCTGGTAGAGGCTGCCGTGATCGAGCATCCCGACATCCCCATCGCTCTGCATCTGGATCACGGCGATACCTTTGAGCTGTGCAAGGATTGTATCGACGGCGGTTTCACTTCCGTTATGATCGATGCTTCCTCCAAGAGCTTCGAGGACAACATCGCTCTGACCAAGCAGGTTGTTGAGTATGCACACGCTCACGGTGTTGTGGTAGAGGCTGAGCTGGGCACCCTGGCCGGCATCGAGGACGAAGTAGTCGTTGAATCCGGTAAGGAAGCTTACACCCGTCCCGAGGAAGTGGAAGAGTTCGTATCCAAGACCGGCTGCGATTCCCTTGCGATCGCTATCGGTACTTCCCACGGCGCATACAAGTTCACGGCTGCACAGTGCACCAGGAACGCTGACGGCGTTCTGGTTCCCCCTCC
>JAEELW010000015.1 GCA_016282915.1 Lachnospiraceae bacterium
GGCATGCTCAACGCTGCGCCCGCTACCGCTTACAACCAGGCACGGGTCAATGCGGCAAACAACCAGGGCGGCGCTAGGATGGGCTTCATGGGTATGAACATGATGCAGCAGGCAGCAGGCCAGATGAATCCCCAGACATTCATGCAGAATGCCCAGCAGCTCCAGCAGCAACAGCAGCAGGCAGCTCCCGCTCCTGCGCCTGCAGCAGCTCCTGCACCCGCAGCGGCAGGCTGGAAGTGCGCGAAGTGCGGTCACGAAGGCAATACCGGCAAGTTCTGTGCGGAGTGCGGCGAAGCAAAACCTGCAGAGGAAACCGGCTGGACCTGCGAATGCGGTGCCGTGAACAAGGGCAAGTTCTGTGCGGAATGCGGCAAGGCGAAGCCCGCAGGCGCACCTCTTTACAAGTGCGACAAGTGCGGCTGGGAGCCCGAGGATCCTCACAATCCTCCGAAGTTCTGCCCGGAATGCGGCGACATCTTTGACGACAACGATAAGGTTTGATCTTTGTAATACATAAATGAACTACATTGTTTTTGATCTGGAGTGGAACCAGCCCCAGGACGGAAAGCCAAGCGAAGCGAGATCTCTTCCTTTTGAGATCATCGAGATCGGGGCCGTGAAACTGGACGGGGATTACAGGATCATCGATCAGTATGATCAGATGATCCGTCCGCAGGTCTACCACGAGATCAACTGGAGAATCAGAAAGATGCTGGATCTTAAGAGGGGAGAGCTGTCCGCAGGACGGCTCTTCCCTCGGGCTGCATCAGAGTTCCTTGAGTGGTGCGGCGCGGATCCTGTCTGGTGTACCTGGGGAAGCCAGGATCTGTCGGAACTCCGGCGGAATATGAAATTTTACCGAATGCGGGAACTGGGGGACGACCCCATTCCCTATATCAACGTGCAGCGGCTTTATGGGCTGCTGATCGGGAATACGGCGCAGAGCAAAGCCCTGCAGACGGCAGTGGAGGAATTATCCCTTCCCATAGAAGTGCCGTTCCACAGGGCTTACGGCGATGCCTGGTATACGGCAAAGGTTCTGGAACGCCTTCCCGATGAATTGAAACGCGATCATCTGTCCTGGGACAGGATCGCCCCTGCAAAACCTGTCCGGCGGCGTATCCGCAGGAGGATACACGGACAAGCGAGGGAAAAACGGATTGACGTATGAAGCAGCATTTGCGATCGCATCGATATTTATCTCGGTGCAGATCGCGCTGAATTTTGCAAAATATAATAAAGTATCCAATAACCAGGGAAGGCTTTTTCTGGCCCTGGTGATCGATAACGGTATCACCGGACTGTCTGTTGCAGCCCGGTGGATTTTCCTGTACTATTTTAAAAGCTGTCCCACCTGGCTTCTTGAGCTGATGAGCTATATCTATTTTATCTCGCATCTTTTGCTCATCCTGCTCATGTTCCTGTACATACTCAGTACGGTGCGTATATGGCGTGAGCTTGCGGCCTGGATCCGCCTGCTGATCCTCCTGCCCATCTGCTCGGAGGCTCTGGTGCTCCTGACCAATCCGCTCACCCATCTGGTCTATAATCATACGCCGGACGGTATCTATCACCGCGGTCCGTGGATATTCACGGTCTATATCGTATCGGCTTATTATATTCTGATGATCTTTTTTATCCTCTTCTGGTTCCGGAAGAGCTTTTCCGCTAAAAGGATCGGGATCATACTTCTGGTCATGGCTATGGGTATCGCTTCCACCGTTGTTCAGTTCCTTTTACCGGAGATCCCTCTCGAGGTCGTCACGGGAAGTGTCTGCGCACTGATCCTTTATCTGTTCATCCAGAATCCTTCGGAGCAGATCGATCCGGAGCTGAACATGCTGAGCCGGACCGCTTTTATCGAGCGTATGAGATTTAATCTGCTGGCACGGAAGCGCTTTGATCTGGTGGAGCTTCTGTTGCCCGATATGATCGATTTTGAGCGGCGAAACGGGACGGAAAAGACGCATACGCTTCTTTCCTCCATCGTCGAGTGGCTTTCCTCACTTGGGGAGAATACAAATCTGTATCATTACGATAAGAACAGCTTTGCACTGGAGGTGATCAGTCCCCACGCCGGCGAGGTGGGCGGTCTGATCCGGGCGATACGGAAACGTTTTGACGAAGCCTGGGAAGTGGACGGGGAAGTGCTGGCGGTACCTTCCCGTATGCTGCGCCTCATTCTGCCGACGGAGCTGCAGGACGAGCAGGTGCTTTACGGGGTGATGAACCGCTTTGCGATGAACTGCAATAATGAGCTGCGGGTGATGACCGTATCGGATTTCGATCTGGATACGATCAAGCGAAACCGCGAGATCAACGGGGCTCTGGCAAGAGCCATGGAAAAGAACAATTTCGAGATGCGCTATACGCCCATCTATTCCCCTGCGCTGGAGCGTATCGTGGCCGCCGAGGTCTCGCTGCGCTTCTTCGATGACGAGCTGGGCTATGTCTATGACGACGAGCTCTTCCGCTTTGCGGAACAGAGCGGTCATGTGCTGCAGCTCGGCGAACTGATCGTTGAGAGTACCTGCCGTTTCATCCATGAGGAGAAGCTTCAGGAGCAGGGGCTGTCCTTCCTGGCGATACGTCTGCATCCGGCCATGTGCCTGCAGTACCGCCTGATGGACCGGCTGAAGGAGATCGTCGGGAAATACGATATCCCGCCCAGCATGCTCTGCCTGATGCTTTCGGAGTATACGGTATCTACCGCGACGGCGGCTTTCCGTGCAGGACTTTCCACACTGGAGGAAACGGGCGTGCGCTTCTGTCTGGAGGATTACGGCAGCGGCTTTACCAGCATCACCTCGATCTTTGAAATGCCTTTTTCGGTATTAAAGATCAACCAGAGCGTAATCCGTGCCGCGCTGAGCATCGAAAAGGCCAGGATCACCATGGATGCCACCCTGCAGATGGCAAGAGACCTGAATATGATGACTATGGTGGAAGGGATCGAGGACGAACGCTATTTTGATATGATTAAAGACATGGCCTGTGATCTGGCCAAGGGCAACTATTTCTTTGAACAGCTGGTGAAAGAGGAGTTCCTCAACGTAATCCATCTGAAAGCGGCAAAGGAGGGCGAGACTTTATGAGTATCAATCTCTGCTTTGTCTATGTCGCGATCATATCCGTTGTCGTACTGATGATCTATTTCCAGAACAAACGCAGTGCGATGATCCCCAGTTACCGCATGTTCTACAACATGCTGACCGCGCTTCTGATCGGCAGCGTGCTGGACGTTTTCTGCGCGCTGTATAAGGTATAC
Organism: Lachnospiraceae bacterium; assembly: GCA_016282915.1. Taxonomy (GTDB): domain Bacteria; phylum Bacillota; class Clostridia; order Lachnospirales; family Lachnospiraceae; genus NK4A136. Next base: position 3,269 of record JAEELW010000015.1, read on the forward strand.
CCGAGTTTTTCCGGGAGGAATATCGTCTATGTACTGAACGCCGCCGATCTGATGGTACAGATCTTTATTGCTACCTGTTTTACCGTATATGCGCTCTGCGTGTGCTCGATCGACAGGAAGCTGAGCTTCCACTGGATGGAAGCGGCCTATCTGCCCTGCGCCATCGAGATGATACTGATCGTGTTCTTTACGATCCATACGTACAATCACGGAGGTAAGGCAGATGAAGTCGCCAGACATCCGGTACTGATGTTCCTTCTGATCCTTTTCATGCTCTACCTGACGCTCCTGGGCATCATCATCTGCGTGCGTTTCCACAAGACGCTTGGCACGCGGAGGAGCGTTCATGTGCTGATCGCCGGCATCATCCTGATGGCCATGGAGATCTTGCAGATCAACAAGCCGGATGAACGTTTTCTGTATTTTATCTGCTCACTGCTTATGACGGATATGCTCCTTGCCGTGCAGAGGCCGGAAGAGATCTTTGAAGGAACAGAGGCCCTGAAACGCCGCCTTCTGCCGATCTCCGCCGAGCAGGATTATAAGCGGAACCGTCATTTTGTGATACTGTTTATCAAGATCTTTGATTATAATGTGATGCTCGATTCCCTTGGCCAGGAGGATGCAGAGCAGTTCCAGCGGCAGGTCTGCGCATATATGTCTTCGCTGAAGCGCAATGTGCTGACGTTCCAGCTGGAAAAAGACATACTCGCAGTGAAATTCCCTTACAGGAACAAGGCGGAATGGAATACCCTTTTTGAAGAAGTGAAAGAGCGTTTTTCACAGCCCTGGCACAGCGGACTCCTGGAGTCCATGCTGTCGGTGGGATATGTGACGGCAGACTGCCCGAATGAGATACCGGATATGGAAATGTTCCAGCGCCTGCTGGGTAATGTGCCGCTGGCACCCATCGAGGCCGGCGAGACCATCAATGCCCTGAGTTTTCTCGGAGAGGATAAGGAGAAGCAGATCCTTACGGCGATCCGCAGGGCTCTGGATGAAGACCGTTTCCAGGTTTTCTATCAGCCCATCTATTCGACCCACGAAAAGAAGGTGATCGCGGCGGAAGCCCTGATCCGTCTTTTCGACCCCGAATACGGCTTTATCCCGCCCGAGCCCATGATCGCGCTTGCGGAGCGGGAAGGCTATATCCTGCAGATCGGCGAGATCGTCTTTACCGAAGTGTGCCGTTTCTATTCGGAAAATCACCTGGATAAACTGGGCATCGAATATATCGAAGTGAACCTTTCCGCCGTGCAGTGCATGCAGAGCCGCCTTGCGGAAGAGTTCATGGGGATCATGCGCCAGTTCAATCTGAGCAGTGAGCATATCAATTTCGAGATCACCGAGACTTCCGCGATGATCAGCAATACCGAGGTGAGCAGGAATATCGCCCATTTCGAACTTCACGGGGTTTCGCTCTCCCTGGACGATTACGGAACGGGCTATTCCAATATCTCGTATCTGTATAACCTGCCTTTCCTTTTCATGAAGGTCGACAAGAGCATACTCTGGAGCGCAGGGGAAAACGAGAAGGCGGATATCATCCTGCGCAATACCTTCCGCATGGCCGGCCGTCTGCATATGAAGGTGGTCATGGAAGGCGTGGAGACCGAAGAACAGATCCGGAAGCTTCTGGATCTGAAATGCGATTACTTCCAGGGTTACTATTTCTCGAAGCCCGTGGAAGGCAGCGAATTCATCGAATACGTGAAGAACTTCTCCCTGCCGGAGGTGTGTAAGTAATGAAAACACTGAACGATCTGTTTTGGGAGAAGGGATACCGCATCTATATGTGTTCTCTGGATCAGCGTTATATGAGCTTTGTGCAGGAGGAAAGCTACTGCGTCAACATCATCTGTTTTTTCGATGAGCGCAGCGCGACCAGTACCTCCGCCCAGATGCAGGCATTTCTGGAGGCACATAAGGGCAGGCTGGATTACGGAAGGGGAAAGGATTTTCATTTTCTGAAGCTGGTGGCCACCGATGCGCTGGGCGTGGGACGCCTGGTGCCGGGTATGGACGGTCACGGCCTGGACGGGGAAGCAAAGACGGAAAGTACCTGGGTGGACCAGGTCTGGTATCTGATCGATGATGCAAATACGGATCCGCAGACCGGCCGGCCTATGGGGGTGCGGCTTTTTGTTCCCCCCGGGGCGCCGGAGGACTTTTACGGGATACGCGCAGCGCTGGAACAGCACGTGGAGGTGGAAGGGATCGCCGTGCAGCTTCCCGAGCTGAATCAGGATGAGGCGAAGCAGACCAGAGGAGAGATGGACCGCGCACCTGCAGAGCAGGGAGTGGACGGAAGGCCGGTCTTTCATAAGCAGATCCGGGAAAAGGATACGGCCTGGGCGACCATGGGACTGGTCCTGATCAATGCGCTGATGTTCATCTTAAACAGCCTTGGTCTTTTTGAACAGGACAGTTTTGCGCTGGAGCTGGATACGCTGCGTCAGAGCAGCCAGTGGTTCCGGCTTTTCACCTATATGTTCCTGCATGCCTCCGTCCCGCATCTGGCCGGAAACATGCTGATGCTCTATGCGGCAGGCAGCATGGTGGAAGAGCGCATGAACCGCATCGCATTTTTCTTCCTTTATTTCTTTTCCGGACTGTGCGGCGGCATCCTTTCCGTATGGAGGCAGATGCGCATCGGGGAGGAATATAACTCCATCGGAGCCAGCGGTGCCATCTACGGTGTTGTGGGGGCGCTGATCGCGTGGATGATCATGACACGGCAGTGGAGATCGTTTCAGTTTTTCAGCCGTCTGGCCATTGCACTGCTGCTGCTCTTTTATACGGGAGCAACGGAAGAAAATATCGATTATATGGCCCATCTGGGAGGCTTCCTGGCAGGGCTCATCTTTACGGGAATCTATATCATGATAACCTGGAAGAGGCGCAAGCCCCTTCGGAATGAGAGGAAGGCATGAAGATCAATATCTATTACGGAGGCCGCGGGCTGATCGGGGATCCGACCCTTGTGGCATTAAAACAGGTGATGGCGGTACTGGAGGAGCTGAATGTCAGGCTGGCGCGTTACGATCTCTTTGAACAGAAAAATGCGATCACGACGCTGCCCCAGACACTGAAGGATGCCGACGGCGTGATCCTGGCATCTACCGTGGAATGGCACGGCGTGGGCGGCATGATGATGAGCTTTCTGGACGCCTGCTGGCAGTACGGGGATAAAGAACACATCAGCAAGCTGTACATGGCGCCGCTGATCATGAGCACCACCTACGGGGAAAAAGAGGCGGAGCTGGATCTGATCAACGCCTGGCAGTCGCTGGGCGGCATAGTATGCCCGGGGATCTCGGCCTATATGCCCGAGGTGTCCGAGCTGGAAAATAACGAGGAATATAAGGGACTGCTGGAAAAGGCAGCCGAGAATATCTACCGCAGCATCAAACAGCAGGTACGCGCGCTGCCGGTGAGCGTGATGGCGGTGCGCAAGGCAACGTACAAGACGCGGAATACCGCCCTGACGCAGCAGGAAACGGAGCAGCTTTCGGAATATGCTTCCGATGACCGTTATGTGGAAAAACAGAAAGCCGATATACGGGAACTGACGGATCTGTTCCGCGGCAAGATGTCGGATCAGCAGGGAGCGGCGGCGGATTTTATCGAGCGTTTCAAAGCAGCGTTCAAGCCGCAGTCGGGAACGCATCTGAAATACCGCATCAATCTGCGGGAAAAGGAAAAAGCGCTGGTCATCCGTGTGGATGTGAAAGAGCTGCAGGTGGAATACGGAGAGCTGGTCTATCCGGATGTGGAGCTGACCATGGATGAAAATATCCTGCGGGATATCACCGAAGGAAGAAAGACCTTCCAGGGAGGCTTCATGGACGGGAGCATCCTGTCCAAAGGGGACTTCAAGAGCCTGCGGATGCTGGATACGATGTTTCCGTTTTAAGCTTATGCGTAGCTTTGTATTATATCAATGATCGTATCGATGGAATTGTACTGATGGGATTTTTCCATGTTTTCGATATAAGTCTGCCGGTTGAAATAGAGCTCGTGCAGCGCATCCAGCAGGGAATCCTCGTCGAGGTTTTCCTCCTGCAGCACGGTACTGTAGCCCTGGGATTCGAAAGATGCAGCGTTTAAGAGCTGGTCGCCGCGGCTGACCGAAGCCGGCAGCGGGATCAGGAGATTGGGGATGCGCAGGGCCAGGAGCTCGCAGATCGCGTTGGCACCGGCACGGCTCACGACCAGATCCGTGATCGCAAACAGATCCTTAAGCTCGCTTCGTACGTATTCAAACTGCTTATAGCCGGGAGTGGACAGCAACAGATTGTCCACTTTTTCACTGCCGCAGATATGGATCAGCTGAAAATCGGGAAGAATGCGGGGCAGGGCCTCACGGACGACTTTATTGATCGCGCTGGCGCCCTGGCTGCCGCCCATGACCATGATAACCGGGCGGCTGTTGTCGAAACCGCACAGACGGTATGCTGCCTCACGGTCGCCGTGAAGAAGCTCTTCACGCACCGGGGACCCGGTCAGTACGGCTTTTCCTTCCGGCAGATATTTGAGCGTTTCCGGGAAATTGCAGCATATCTTTGACGCACTGGGAATACAGATCCGGTTGGCCAGGCCCGGCGTGAGGTCGGATTCGTGGATGATGCAGGGGATCTTCAGTTTGGCTGCCGCCCGGATCACGGGCACCGAAACGAAACCGCCTTTGGAAAAGATCACATCCGGCTGAAGCTGCTTCAGCAGTTTCTTTGCCTGGGAACAGCCCTTGAGCACACGGAAAGGATCGGAAAAATTCTTCGGATCGAAGTAGCGGCGGAATTTGCCGGTGGACACACCGTAGTAGGGAATGCCGTAATCCGAGATCAGTTTTTTCTCGATCCCTTCATACGAGCCGATGTAGCTGATCTCGTAGCCAAGCTTTTCCAGTCTGGGGATCAGTGCGATATTCGGGGTTACGTGCCCTGCGGTACCGCCGCCGGTCAGAACGATCTTTTTCATAATGCCTCTCCTTCTATTCGTCGAGAGGCAGTATAGCACAAATGGATATTTAAGTAAACATTTGATGATGCCAGGGTGCGAAGCACGAAGCAATCCGTAAGCATCATAAAGTGAATAAAAAACCAATTGACCTTAGCATTATTTGATGAAAACAGACGGGTCAGCCGCACATAAGGAGAACAGTCATGAACATCGCAACGCCGGGAAACACAGCGGAGCTTTTAAGAAGCCACGGACTGAGCGCGAGAAAGAAATACGGACAGAATTTTCTGGTGGACCGCTCCATCCTTGAAAAGATCGTGGACGCCGCAGGCGTAGGTGCGGAAGATACCGTGCTGGAGATCGGGCCCGGGCTGGGCGCCATGACCCAGCTCCTTTCGGAACGGGCAAAACGCGTGATCGCGGTGGAGATCGATAAGCAGCTGGCGGGCCTGCTGAAGGAAAGCCTGGCGGACTGTGACAATCTCACGATCTTCAACGAGGATATCCTGAAGTGGGATGCGGCGGGATACGCCCGCAGCGAAGGGATCGAAAGCTACCGCGTCGTGGCCAATCTTCCTTATTACATTACCACGCCGATCCTTTTGTCCCTCCTGGAGGGGGAGGCCCCTCTTTCCGGCATTACCGTCATGGTCCAGAAGGAAGTGGCGGACCGCATGCAGGCCGGCCCGGGAACAAAGGATTACGGGGCTTTGAGCCTGGCGGTGCAGTATCGCGCAAAAGCTTCGGTGGTATGTACGGTGCCGCCTTCCTGTTTCCTGCCGCGGCCCGCGGTGGACAGCGCCGTGATCCGCCTGGATGTGTATCCCGAGCCGCCGGTGAGCTGCCGGGATCCGGAGCGCATGCGCCGTCTGATCCGCGCGGCCTTTAACCAGCGCCGCAAGACCCTGGCCAACGCACTTTCCGCCGATCCTGTCCTGAACATCTCCAGAGAGAGCGTGCAGCATGCCCTTAAGGAAATGGGACTGGATGAGCTGATCCGCGGTGAGCGGCTATCCCTGGAGGAATATGCGAAGCTGAGCGATGTGCTTAAGTAGAGCCACGGGGACGGTTCTTCCGGCATGAAAAGCGGTCATCAACAGATGGCTGTTTTTTTATTTGATCATAGAAAAAATTACCGAACAGACACGAAAAACGACCGAATAGACAACGGCTATAAAAAAATATATGGAAAAATGTCATAATTTTGAAGAATATACTCATGTGCCGGAAAGGATTCCGGCTCAGCAGACAAAGGAAGGAGATGCGTGAATGAGAAAGGGAAGAAGGATACTTGCATGGATCATGTCACTCATTCTGACGGTGGGTATGCTGCCGGACTGCACCCTGAGTGCGTTGGCCTATGACGCACCGGAGGAAGTCATTTCTGAGGCAGCTGACGATGGGACAGCCGGGGTCATTTCTGAGGAGGCCGGCGATGACGGGATAGCGGAGGACTCTTCGGAAGAGGCGGAGCCTGCTTTAGAAGAGGAGGACCCTGCTCCGGAAGAGGCGGAGCCTGCCCCGGAAGAAGATCAGGAAGAGGAAGTTCCGGAAGACGATCCCACGGAAGAGGATCCGGATACGGCGGATCTCTCCAAGCTGAAGCCCAAGATAGTAGCCGGGGAGTTTTTCCATAATGAAGACGGAAGCCATACCCTACAGGTAGAGTATAATGGCGATGACAAGGCTTATAATGTGGAGCTCTACACGGTAAAGGAGCTCAAGGATGGCGACCCCAAGGGCGAAATGGGGATCGTTGAGGTCGACGGTAAGAAATATAATATCATCGGGATCATGACCATCGACCAGCACAATAAGGAGAAATATTATAAAAATGACAAGGGGCGCTGGGTCATCAAGGAAACGCTTTATTATGGGCCCAATACCCCTCCGAAACCGGGAGAGACCACCCTTGTCACCGTGGGAACCATCGGCCCGGAAAATCCCAGTGAGCTCTGTGCCGATCCGGTAGAGGTAACGATACCGGAAAAGGGCAAATCCGCCAAGCTTGAGGTGGGAGGCAAACCGGAAAAGACCTATACCATTACGGTGAAATATTCCGTACCAAAGGGGTACACTGCACCTTCGGACCAGACCTTCACCGGGACCAGCGGCACAAGTTACAGCCTTGTATCCCCCACCATCAAGGGGCTGATACCGGATCAGGCTGTTGTGAGCGGAACCATTGGCAGTAAAAATGAGAAGTTCACCGTAAAGTATACCAAGGGCCCTGCGGAAAAGGATCTTGATAAGGCGAAGGTCGTAGGCCTGAATGAGGATGAGAAACACGAGTATACCAAAGAAGAGGTGAATCGTATCGGCCTGGAGGATGAGTCCGGCGAGCCTATTGTCAAGGGCAAGGAATACACGCAGACCATCACGGAGAAAACCGAAGGCGGTAAGGGGTCCTGGGTCGTCGAATTTGAATCCGTCGAGGGCAAGAGCACGGGCAAGAAGACGATCGAAGTCCTGAAGCCTTCCAAGTCCAAGCACAATGTTACCGTACATTTCACCCTGCCTGCCGCAGCGGACGGTATGGCGGGACAGACGGTTGCGCCCACGGTGGTAAAGAGCTTTTACGAAGGCGAGAACTATTCCATCGCAGCCCCGATGGTGGCGGTACCGGGCAAAAAAGGCAAGTATTACAGCCGGAGCGCCCAGTATGTGACCGGAACCATGGGAAAGGCCGATGTGGAGCATACAGTCATCTACACCTGGGAGGAGACGGTGGCTCACTGGTACAATGTGGAGGTATACTATCAGGTGGAAGCCAATGGAAGGGCAAACCCTCCCGATTTCCCGAAGAACGTAAAAAAAATGTATAACGATGGGGATAACTACTGCATTTATACACCTGATGTCGAAGGCTATACACCGGATGTAAAGGAGGTATCCGGCAGGATCCAGGGTAAGAGTGTTGCTGTGACGGTGACTTATAAGCCGGACTACTACTACCTAACTATCCACTGCAACTATCCCTATAATGGAGTATTGGAAAAAAGGAAATACCCAAACGGGGCTAAATACTGGGTAGACATGCCGTTATTACTGCAAGTGAATAGGGGGGCGACGGATAAGCAAACGTCTGTATGGAAAATAGACCCTCGTTTCGTGGAAGGAACGATTCAGAACGCTGATGTAGATATAACGGTGACAGTTACCTGTCCGCACCCTGCATCTTCTCTGGAATATTTGAATAATGGTAAAAAACATGATGGATACTGTCAATACTGCCATAAGAAAGTATTGACCGAAGACCACAGCTTTGGCGATCCTGCATACATGACACCCGAAGAGCTGGTCGGGATCAAAGCGTTCGCTACACTTGAACTGGCGCAGAACGCATGGCCGGCGGGTGCTATGGCCAAGGTATGCTCCAAGTGCGGATGCGCCGAACTGAGCAGTCCCGACGAGGATTACTGCCCCGCAAGACCTGCGGAGGAAAAGGCAAAGCACTTGTGGAGCAGCTGGGAAAAAGTCAACGATAACCAGTGCTCGCGCACCTGTGCAAGATGTAAGAAGACCGTTACCGTAAGCCACGCCTGGGGCGAATGGGAATATTTGACAAGCAAGAGTCATTCAAGACGCTGCAGCCTGTGTCACTGTACACAGACGGGTGACCATGGTGCATGGAGCAATGCCACGGTCCATAAGAAGGCCACCTGCATCTCGGATGCGGAAGTGGGCGCGACCTGCGGCATCTGTAACAAACAGATAAACAATGTTTACTACGGGCTCGTAGGTTCCATTAATCCGGAATACGTCCGGACCGGCCATGATTTCACCGGAGGCTATGCAAAGATCCACGGCGGACATGTGCAGAAGTGTAAGATCTGCGGTGCCTTTGACATGGAGCATGAGGAAGCTCACGCATGGAGTGACTGGTATGCCACCGAAGGCGGAGACAGCTGCACGGGAATACGAAAGTTGCGGCGGGAATGTAAATGCGGAGCTTATGAGACAAAGACCGAGGAAAACAGTCATAATTATGTGCGCGACCCTTCAAGGGAAATCGCTGTCACCTGTGAGTCCGCGGGTAAGGAATGCTATACCTGCAGCAAATGCGGCGATCATAACGATAAGGATGTAGCGGCTCTCGGACATGCATGGGTAGAGGATGAAGGCAACTATCCCGCCAAATGCGGCCAGGAAGGCCGGATGTGGTGGCACTGCGCCAACCCGGGCTGCAGCGCAACGAAGAAGGATGACTGTCCCGCACCCAGCCAACATGAATGGGTTCCCCACTGGCTCAGCAAGGCATCCTGTACGAGGGGAGGGGTGAAAGATGGCGAAATATGCAGCCACTGCGGTGAGCACAGGAATGAAGGCAATCTGGAATATGTGGACAGATTAAACCATGATCTGGAAACGACAAGGACCCTGAAACGTTCAGGAACATATGTAAGTAAGACCGGAACGTCCGCGATCGATGAAGAAGTGTGGGTAGTCACCAACCGCTGCAAGACCTGCGGTTATCAATTCCCCGAAGCGGTATATACGGTGGCAAGATCAAGTAATATCAGCAAATATAAGATCGAGCCCGGGGATGTGAGGGTCAATGAGATCGGTGACGGCATCACAGTAACCGGACGCTTCGGTAAGGATAATGCGGTATATTTTAACAATACCGTGAACGGTGCCTTCAAGGAGGTCGTTGATAACCTTTTAAACATCTACCGCCAGAAGGAAGGCAGCATCATCACCGAGTTTAAGCCGGAATTCATGAACAGCCTCGCGGATGGCGAGTATGAGATGATCCAGGTGAACGGGGATGAGATCGCCGCTGCGACCCTTACCGTTAAGAATCATAAGTTCGTAACCCCGGAAGGGGCTAAGGACGGAAAGCTCCCGGGGATAAAAGCCCTTGACGAGAGCGGAGTCATTACGTCAACCGTTGACCCGGATCTTTGTGAAAAGATCATGGTGAACGGGCAGGAGGTGGATTACTATCCCTGGATGGCGGACGGCGAGCTGCTCTTTTACCTGGGGCAGATCGAAGACAATGCCACTTCGCATGTGCATGTTCCCAATATGGGTGGCGGCTATACGGAACTGACGGTAAAGGCCGATCCCTGCGTGACGCCTGCGACGGCGGACTTTGACGGAAGAGAAGGGAATAAGGAGTATGCCGACGTTGTCGTGGTGAAATCCGACAAGGGATATACCTTTGACAGCGCGCACCCGATCTCGCTGTTTGGGGAATACGTGCCGGAAACGGAGGACGTGAAAGCCGGAGAGGAAGGCACGGAAATGATCTCCCGGACAAATTATGTGATCGACGGCGACAAGATCACATTTAAGAAAGAGTACCTTGCATCCCTGGGTGAGGGTGAGCACATCTTCCTGATCAATTATAAGGATGCGAAAGAACCCGGTAAGCTGACGATAAACATCAAGGGTACCGCAGCGGCGGTTGCGGCGAGCGGGCAACAGGAGTCCTGGAATCTCTTTGAAAATGCGGACGAGCATAGCTACCGGGTCAGCGGCATAAGCTATAGCGGGGAGGCAGTGAATACAAACAAGGCATCCTCCAAATACTTTACCGCCACTCTTACGGGAAATGTGATCACGGTGAACCTCAAGGAAGGCGCAGACCGCAGGAAAGCTGCGGCAGCGAACACTTTTGATTTTGACCTGGGAGAGGAAGGCGCGGTTTCCTATATCCTGCCATTTACCTACAACAAGCCTTCACTTAAGCTCTCATCCACAAAGGGCACGGTCAGGAAAGGGAAGCTCAGCGTCGTAAGCACAACGGTTTCCGTACTGAGCGAGAACGGTAATTACGTGCCGTTTGATCTTTCGAATGCGACGGTGACCTACGGTACGGCATCCATTCCCGCAGGAAGTGACGGGATCGTAAGGATCACGGCCTCCGGCAAGGCATCGGAAAAGATAAAGATCGTCGGGGCCGGCTGGAATGAGAAGGATCCTGTTGAACTGAAGTATGCGATCACCGAAGTGAAATCGGAAAAGGATGTGCTGACGGTGGATCTCGGAGGCCTGAAGCAGGTGGTGCTCAACAGCAACGTGGCCGGGCAGAGCCTCAGCTTCCCCGTAATGCTGAACGGTGAAGCGGCAACGACGGATACGGTGACGATCACGGCCAATAAGACGGAAGCCGAACAGCTTGCTGTCCTGAAGGGCGGAAAGCTTATCGTATCTCTCGGAGGGAGCGGTCTTAAAAAGGGCAGCTATACCCTGACGCTCACATCAAAGAATGACAAAACCGCCAAGGTTAAGGTTAAGGTCCGGATCTCGGATAAGGCGCTCACCGCAGCGGCAAACGGCAAGGTGAAGCAGAAGCTTGATGTGGTAAACGGTCTTCCCATGCTGGTAGTGCCGAACCTTAAGGAAGTGAGCGGAAAGATCACGGGCGTAAATGTGGAGGTAACGGATGCGGCGGCTGAATATAAGGACTTCAAGGCAACGCTGTCTGACGGGAGCATTTGTGTAAGCTACGTGGGAGCAAAGCCTCTGGATGCCAAAAAGACCAAGATCGGCACGATGAAGTTCAGCCTTACGGTGGAAGGGATCGATACTCCGGTGGAGTTTACGATCAAGAATGTTGCGGCAAAGAAGTTTACCCCGAAGGTCAAGGCTGCCAAACCTGTGGTACCGGGAAGCGCAGCCGATAAGGCTGACGGAAGCGGCGTTATCGCAACGTCCAACATCCTGAGCACTTATAAGGACAGCGCAAAACATGTGCGGATCCTCAAGCCGGAGAAGGTGGAGCTGGCCTGCACGAACGTAACGGCCACACTTGATCCTGCCGATAACACCCGCATCCTTGTTAATAAGCTTGACGGAAGCAGCGGCACCGTCAAAGCAACGCTGACCTACGCCGGCGGCGTGACAAAGACCGTGGTCATCAAGGTCAAAAAAGGAAAGTAATCCGGCATCATCCAGCAGAAAAAGGAAAGGAGATGTGTGAATGAGAAAAGGAAGAAGGATACTGGCATGGATCATGTCGCTCATTCTGACGGTGGCTATGCTGCCGGACAGCACACTGAGTGCCTTGGCCTACGATGCACCGGAGGAGGTCGGTTCTGAGACTGACGAAAACGGGGATCCTTCCCCGGTCGGTGGCAGTGAGGCTGAAACTACGGTAAAAAGAGTGCTCTATCATAACCACATAAGCAAAGCTGCTGCCGAAATTGATTTTATGTTCAACAGCGGCAATATCCTTTATCTCGATCCCATGATCGGAAAGAAAAAGGGTGGTTACGAGTATGATCTTGACACCCAGGATCCCAAAAACCTGCCGGAAGGCTGGAGCCTTAAGAAAAACCCGGATGGTTCCTATACTTTGACTGCGGATCCGCTTCGTTTCACAATGACCCAGGGGGAGAAACCTGCGGTGGGCGAAGAAATCTGGGTAGGTGTCGCAGTGGAAGGCAGTAACGGCTACGGAGAGGATCAGCTCAAGCTCATTGTTCCGGAAGAAGGAAAGAGTGTTGAGGTTAAGACCGGGGAAGTGACCTGCACCCACAAGAACTACCCGGAGAAGCTGGTGGATAAAAAGGACGGGAAGCAGCATGACGTGGTCTGCTCCAACTGCAATACCGTGCTGAGGACGGAAGCTCATAAGATCAAAGGGACTCCTGTTGCAAACAGCGATGGAAAATATGAAGGAAAATACATAGGTGAATGTGCGTGCGGCTATCATGAAGAAGGCTGGTGCAAGCACGACGGAGACGCGAAGTTCCTGTATAAGGATAATGGCGACGGCACACATAATGAATACTGCAGCCGCTGCGGCTTTGTGAAAGGTTGGGATTATCACAGCAGAAAATATGAATCCGTAGGGAACGGAAAGCTAAAGGTGACCTGCGGGAAATGCGATTACTCACAAACCGTGGATTGCAGACATCCGTTTACGCAGCTGGTACCTGTAGGGTGGAATAAACATGCCCGGAAATGTAAAGAATGCAACGAGATCCTTGAGGAGACAAAAGAAGATTGTATCTTTTCGTCCAGTGACGCTAAACCGTTTGACGGTATGCCTTCACAGCATGTGGCTCCATGCATCGAGGAATGCGGCAATATCAAATATGAAGATCACAATAATGACAGGAAACTTTCTATAATGATGTATTCTCCGTATCTGGGGTCTTACACGATCTATTTTGAAGATAAATGCAGAACATGCGGAGCAAAGACTACCGGGCATTTTTATTATGAGTTCCCCAGAAAGCTGTTGTTCATGTTCAACAATCTGGACAAGGACCTGAAGGAGGTCATAAAAAAGACCCAGGGTGATCCTTATGAACTCAAATATCTGAAAGATAAGTTTCCGAATGATGAGAACAAGGATGCCCTGATAGGAAAGTACGCCCTTCAGGGGCTGGGGCTTGGAGGAGCCTTCAAGTCGTTGGACGGTGCTCTCCTTGATTACAGTACTCTTTTGTATGAACAGGGTAGTACTAAAGATTTAAAGGTTATGGATAAGGATGGAAATACTATCTATAACGGTAAAGAGGATAAGCCCATTAACCCTTACGGGCTTGACGGCGAGACGCTGATGCAGATACAGGGTGAGGAGCAGGGACAGGAGATAGAGACTGTCGATATCAAAGGATATGACGAAGTATATGTGGCTTTGAACACAAATATGCTATACGGTCTGGAAGATGGCGACCACACCCTTACTGTTCTCCTGACGGATGATGAAGGAAACCGGATTGCGAGTACCATGGTCTTTACGATCGGAAGTGAGACAGAAGATGGCGTGACCTACAAAATGGTCACATCCCTCTATCCTCTTGATACCGCTGCTGACGCTGAAAACAACATCGTCGATATCAGGCTCGACAGGACGGAGATCCCCTGGACCGGGAAAGCGATGGAACTGCCGGCGGCCTCCCTTAAGAAGGGGGATACCGATCTGGTTTCAGCTACCGATTATACGTTGTCCTATTACAGGATAAGCTATGACAATGATGGCAAAAGGCAGGAAACCCCTGTAGAACCGGGGAATATCACAGAGGTTGGAACCTACATGGTGAAGGCGACTGCTGTGGATAACGCCTGGACGGTGGGGGAGCCCTCTGCGACCTTCAGGGTGGCTTATGATCTGTCCGAGTGCGGCACAATCGCGTCTGTGGAAGACCAGAACTATACGAGTCTTGAGGTCGAGCCCGGGGTCAATGTGTACGCTACTGTAAACGGAGAGGAAAGGAAGCTCACCCGGTCAGGTGCTTTCACCTATTCTGAAGGAGATAAGACCTTTACCCAGGGAGATCCCGCCGACTACACGGTTTCCTACAGTAATAATACAGACAGGGGCACTGCGATCGTCACAGTCACCGGGGAAGGGGACTATATGGGAACCCTGACCCAAACCTTTGAGATTGTGGAACATACTGTGGCGGATCCGGTTTCCGCCCCGGAGTCCTGGAACCTCTTTGAAGACGGATCCGGACATACTTATACGGTAAGCGGTGTGAGTGCGGCTGCAGATGTGGCGAACAGCAACAGCGCATCGTCAAAATTCTTTACCGCAACTCTCTCCGGTGATGTGATCACGGTGAAGCTCAAAGACGGCGCGGACCGGAAGAAAGCCGCTGCGGCAAATGTCCTTGACTTTGACCTGGGCGAAGCAGGAACGGCATCCTATACACTGCCCCTTAGCTATAACAAGCCGGTCCTTAAGCTTTCCAGCACCAAGGGCACGGTGAAGAAGGGAAAAGAGACCGTACTTACCACGACGGTGCTGGTAAAGACCGGGAACGGAAACTTTGTTGCATACGATCTGGACGGAGCTACGGTAACTTATGGTACGAATACCGTTACACTTGGCGAGAACGGGCTGGTGGAGATCAGCGCTTCGGGCAAAGCCTCGGAGAAGCTGAAGATCAGCCGGGAAGGCTGGAATACATCGGATCCGGTGGAGCTTAAATATACGATCACGGAAGTGAAAGAAGATAAGGATGTGCTGGACCTTAAGCAGGGCGGCAGTAAGCAGCTGGTGCTGAACAGCAATGCGCCCGCACAGAGCATAGACTTCCCGCTTACACTGAACGGAGAGCCTGCAACGGCGGATACGGTAAAGATCGAGGTAAATAAAGCGGAAGCCGAAAGTCTCGTAAGCCTCGGGGACGGCGTACTGAATGTTTCGCTGGGTGAAAGCGGTATTAAGAAAGGCAGCTATACCTTTATCCTTACTTCGACCACAGACAGCAAAGCCAAGGTGAAGCTGAAGGTCCGGATTTCGGACAAGGCCCTTTCCGCGGCGGCAAGCGGCAAAGTAACGCAGAAACTGGATGTGGTCACCGATCAGCCGATGATCGTGGAGCCGAAGCTGAAAGAAGTGAACGGAACCATCGAAGATGTGAGTGTAGCGGTGGTGAGCAGCGGTGCGGAATACACGGATTTTGAAGCGGAGATGGACGGAGAGAGCATTAAAGTGGTCTACACCGGATCGAAGCCGCTGGATGCAAAGAAGCTGAAGCTCGGAGACATGAAGTTTACCCTGAC
>JAEELW010000173.1 GCA_016282915.1 Lachnospiraceae bacterium
CTCCGGGAAAAAGGTTTCGACACCATGTCCGAGGTGATCGAGGAATTTAACCGCAAGGTGGAAGACAATATCCGGACAAAAGAAGTGGTCATCTCCATCGGTGTTTCGACCCTTAAGGAGGTCGATGAGCAGCTTCATGATGTGTTTGAAAGAGCGGATCATCAGATGTATGAAAGGAAAAAGGAACTGAAAAAGATGGGGGCGCCGTCAAGGCCTGAAAAATAAAGGGCGGACAGCGGCCCGGAAAAGAAGAGAGAAAAGGATCATTACGGGAGGGACCGGTTTTGAAGAGAGTATTTATCATCGTACTGGACAGCTGCGGGATCGGGGAGGCGCCGGATGCGGCGGCCTTCGGGGATGAAGGCAGCAATACCTTAAAGAGCGCCGCGAAAGCCGAAGGCTTTGCCATGCCCAATATGGCGAAGCTCGGGCTTTTCAATATCGACGGCATCGACTGGCACGAAGGCGTGGTGCAGCCGGAAGGAGCCTATGCGAGACTGACCGAAGCTTCCATGGGAAAGGATACCACGATCGGCCACTGGGAGATGGCCGGCCTCATCTCGCCGGATCCCATGCCTACTTTCCCGGAAGGTTTTCCGAAGGAAGTGATGGCGGAATTCGAAAAGGAGACCGGCAGGGGCTGGCTGGTGAATAAGCCCTACTCCGGGACCACAGTCATCAACGAATACGGCGACGAGCATGTGAAGACGGGAAAGCTCATCGTCTATACTTCCGCGGACAGCGTGTTCCAGATCGCTGCGCATGAGGATATCGTGCCCTGTGAACAGCTTTATGAGTACTGCCGTATCGCGAGAAAGATCCTCAAAGGAAAATATGCGGTGGGACGCGTGATCGCCAGACCCTTTATCGGCAGCGGTAACGGGAATTATACCCGCACGCCCAGACGCCATGATTTTTCGCTGGAACCTACCGGTGTGACCATACTGGATCAGATCAAAGAGGCCGGGATGGAGGTGCTCTCCGTAGGCAAGATCAAGGATATCTTTGCCGGCCGCGGCATCACGGATTTTGTCTATACACAGAACAACGCCGAAGGGATCGATCGTACCATTGAATGGATGGACCGCGATTTTGAAGGACTCTGCTTTACGAACCTGGTGGATACGGACATGATCTACGGCCACCGCCGTGACATTCAGGGCTACGGGGACGCGTTGAGTTACTTTGATAAAAAACTCGGAGAGATGCTTAAGAAACTCCGCGGGGAGGATCTGCTGATCATGACGGCGGATCATGGCTGCGACCCCGGCTTTACGAAGACCACCGACCATACCCGGGAGTATGTGCCTTTTGTGGCCTGCGGCGCGAAGGCTTTCCTGCCGGCCGGAAACTACGGCACAAGGGCTTCCTTTGCGGATCTGGGAGCTACGGTGCTGAAGTATCTCGGCATAGAACAGAAGACCGGCGGCAGCGCTCTTGTGTGAAGGTGACCCCTGTGCTATAATAAATAGATAACGTTTTCTGGTTTAAAATTTGTTTATACGGAGGAGAAAGAGTTTTGGCAACATTGAAGGAAGAGATCGAGCGCAGGCGTACCTTTGCGATCATCTCTCACCCGGATGCGGGTAAAACAACATTAACGGAGAAGCTTCTGCTTTACGGAGGAGCCATCAACCTGGCCGGATCCGTAAAGGGAAAAGCAACGGCGAGGCATGCGGTATCGGACTGGATGGAGATCGAGAAAGAACGTGGTATCTCCGTCACGTCCTCGGTGCTTCAGTTTGAATATGACGGCTACTGTATCAATATCCTGGATACTCCGGGGCATCAGGACTTTTCGGAGGATACCTACCGTACGCTGATGGCGGCGGATTCCGCGGTGATGGTGATCGACGCCTCCAAGGGCGTGGAGCCCCAGACCAGAAAGCTCTTCAAGGTCTGCGCCATGCGGGGCATTCCGATCTTTACCTTTATCAACAAAATGGACCGCGACGCCCTGGATTCCTTTGAACTTCTGGACAACGTGGAGAAGGAACTGGGCATCGAGACCTGCCCCGTCAACTGGCCCATCGGTTCCGGAAAGAAATTCAAAGGCGTTTATGATCTGAAGGAAAAGGAGCTGCTGGTCTTTTCGGATACCGAAAAGGGTACGAAGGAAGGCAGTACCGAAGAGATAAAGGATATGGAAAAGATCCGCGCCTATGTAGGTGACGAGGCGGCGGATAAGCTGGAGGAAGAGCTGGAACTGCTGTCGGCGGGGGCGGATTTCGATATCGAACAGGTACGCGCCGGAAAGCTGACGCCTGTATTTTTCGGCTCGGCGCTCACGAATTTCGGCGTGGAATACTTCCTTACCTCGTATCTGCATATGGCCATGGCGCCCAGCGGACGCACTTCCGGGGGAGAGATCGTGGAACCGGCGGAGAATCCGTTTTCTGCCTTTGTGTTCAAGATCCAGGCCAATATGAACAAGGCGCACAGGGACCGCATCGCTTTCATGCGCATCTGCTCCGGAAAGTTTGATGCGCAGATGAACATAAAGCATGTACAGAGTCAGAGGACCATGCGCCTGCTGCAGCCGCAGCAGATCATGGCGGACGAGCGCAAGATCCTCTCGGAGGCTTACGCCGGGGATATCATCGGCGTCTTCGACCCGGGAAACTTTTCCATCGGGGATACGGTCTGTGATCCCAAGGCCGATGTCTGCTACGAAGGGATCCCGACCTTTGCACCGGAGCATTTTGCCCGGGTGCGGCAGGTGGATACCATGAAGCGCAAACAGTTTGTGAAGGGCGTGGAACAGATCGCCCAGGAAGGTGCGATCCAGATCTTCCAGGAGATCGCCTCGGGTATGGAGGAGATCATCGTCGGCGTGGTGGGCGTGCTGCAGTTTGACGTGCTCAAATACCGCCTGGAGAACGAATATAATGTGGAGATCCGTCTGGAGCCGCTTCCTTATGAGCATATCCGCTGGATCGTCAACAAGAACGAGATCGATATACGCAAGCTTTCCGGCACCTCGGATATGAAGAAGGTGCAGGATCTGAAGGGGAATCCGCTGCTGCTCTTTGTGAACGCCTGGAGCGTGGGAATGACCGAGGAACGCAATCCGTCACTGAAGCTCAGTGAATTCGGAAAGGACTGGTAAGGCATAGGCTTGAACAAAGCGACGCTGATCAAAGGAATACTGATCCTGGCTCTTCTTTTTGCGGCTATTACGCTTTTGCGTAACCCGGATAAGGAGAGAATGGCTTTGCAGCGTCTCGGCGGCGATGCGCAGGATGGCATGCACACGGCTGCCGAAGGAGAGAAGCAGAACGTCGTGACCCTCACACCGGTCACGGGTTATGAAGCCCCGGTGGTCGTTGAGGAAACTTCCCGTGAAGGCAGCCAGACCCCCGAAACACTGAAGCAGCTGATGGAACAGCGCGAGGAGGCCGGACTCAGTGAGGCAAAGATCGCGGAATGCATGGAACAGCAAAAGGGCCGCTATATGTACGATACGATGGATGCTTCGCTGCACCGTCTGTACGCGGAATTGTATATGATCCTTTCATCCCATGCGGAAAACATCCTGATCTCCGCCACCGATCCCTCCGATCTGCAGCTTGCTTTTCTCTGCGTCTTTCAGGATCATCCGGAGCTCTACTGGATCGACGGCTATTCCTACCGGAGATTCGGAAACGGAGGAAAAGTCTATATCAGCTTCAGCGGCAAATATACTTATGTACCCGGAGAATGCAGGATCTGGGACCGGAAGCTGGAGGATATGCTGGCAGGCTTCATGAAGGGACTGCCCCGAAATGCGGACGATTATGAAAAAGTAAAGTACTGCTATGAATATATCATATGGAACACGGATTACCGCGTAGATTCCAAAGACAACCAGAACATCCTCTCGGTACTTCTGAACGGGGAATCGGTATGCCAGGGTTATGCAAAGGCCTTCCAGTATCTTCTGGAAAAGCTGGATGTGCCCTGTACCATGGTGGTCGGCAAGGTATATGGCGGTGAAGGACACGCCTGGAATCTGGTGAAGATCGAAGGGGAATGGTATTATGTGGATACCACCTGGGGAGATGCCGGCTATATGGCGGCCGGGGGTGTGGCTGCGCCTCAGGACAGTGAGATCAATTACAATTACCTGAATGTAACGCGCAGCGAGATGGAGGCCAGCCATACTTTCGATAACGTGGTGATCATGCCGTACTGCAACGCAACGGCCGACAATTATTATGTGCGCGAGGACCGCTATTTCGACCGCTACGATACCGAAGCCCTGCAGGAACTCTTTGACGAAGCGGGGCGCGGGACTGAACGTTCGGTATCCTTTAAATGCGCAGACCACGTTACGTTTGAGAGATACGCTGAAGAACTCCTTGAGGAGCGCCGGATCTTTGAGCTGCTGCCGGATGACAGCAGTTCCGTGGATTATACCGTCGATGAAGAGCTGAATGTATTTACCTTCTGGTTTTAAGGCTATGGATTGAATTATTTTTGCGGCTATGGTATCATGTGGATTCAGGGACAAAAGGAAAGAGGGCAGGAAAATGGAAAGTAATACGATCACTTTGAAAAACGGAGAAGGAAATATCGGAGTTGTCCAGATCGCCGACGATGTGGTATCGATGATCGCATCGCTTGCTGCGGCCGAGGTAGAGGGCGTAAGCTCCCTGACCGGCAAGGTGACCAACGAACTGATGGGCAGGGTCGGCATGAAAAAGCTTACCCGCGGCGTCCGTGTGGATCTGCTGGATAATCTGGTCACGATCAATCTCTCCGTGGTACTTGAGTACGGATACAGCATTCCCCAGACCTGCAAGAAGGTCCAGGAAAAGGTGAAGAGCTCCGTGGAAAACATGACCGGGCTGACGGTGGAGGATGTCAATATCCGCATCGCGGCGGTCAGCATGCCCAAAGGAAAGTAAGCTATGGGAAAGCGCGCTATCCGAGAGAGGATCTTCCTGATTCTTTTCCGTGTGGATTATTATCGTCCGGAGGAAATGCCGGACCAGATCACGCATTTCTTTGAAGGGGAAGAAGAAAGCTATATCGAAGAGGAACGGCTGAAGGCGGAGGAAGAGGAACGCGAACTCGGAGAGATCGTTCTTCCCGCACGTATCACCGGGGGAAGGGACCGCATCCGTGAAAAGACCATGCAGATCGTGGAGCATCTGCAGGAGCTGGATAAGGCTCTGGATGAACGCATGGAAGGCTGGAACCTGAAGCGGATCGGGAAAGTGGAGCTGACGATCCTGCGTCTCGCCCTTTTTGAGATGCGTTACGACGACGAGGTATCGGATGCCGTTGCGATCAATGAGGCGGTGGAACTGGCGAAAAAATACGGCCAGGACAAATCCGGCGAGTTTGTCAACGGTGTGCTTGCAAAGTTCGCGAAAGCGTAAGCATGAATAAAAATATCTATTCCGTCACACAGATCAATTCCTATATCAGGAATATGTTCTCCCAGGACTATATGCTTTCTTCCGTTTCTGTCCGGGGAGAGATCAGCAATCTAAAATACCACGGTTCCGGTCATATTTATTTTTCCTTAAAGGATGAAAAGGCGCTGATCTCCTGCGTGATGTTTGCGTCCAATGCCAGGAGCCTGAAGTGGAAGCTGGAAGAGGGAGCACGCGCCGTGATCAGCGGCAGCGTGGAAGTATATGAGCGGGACGGGCGTTACCAGCTATATGCGAAGGAAGCCGTTCCGGAAGGAAGGGGCGATCTGGACGCCGAATTCCGCAAGCTTAAGGAAAAACTGGAGGAGATGGGCCTGTTTGCGCCTGAGTATAAACAGCCCATTCCTGCCTATATCAAAACACTCGGGATCGTGACGGCGCCTACCGGTGCCGCGGTGCGGGATATCATCAATATCGCGCGCCGGAGAAATCCCTTTGTGCAGCTCATCCTGTATCCGGCTGCCGTACAGGGGGAACATGCGGCGGAGAGCATCGTACGTGGGATAAAGGCCCTGGAGAGCTACGGCGTGGATGTGATGATCGTCGGCCGCGGCGGCGGATCCATGGAGGATCTCTGGGCTTTCAATGAAGAGATCGTTGCGCAGGCGATCTTTGACTGTACGGTTCCCATCATCTCGGCTGTGGGTCACGAGACCGACACGACCATCGCCGATTATGTGGCGGATCTGCGGGCACCGACGCCTTCGGCGGCGGCGGAACTGGCCGTCTTTGAGATACGTCCCGTTCTGGAAAGGATCGGCGAATACGAAAGACGCCTTATTTATGATATGAAGGGGCAGGTGGAGCGGAAACGCGCCCTGCTTGAGAGGCTGAAGGGCCGGCTTGAACGACTGTCGCCGGAAGCGGGCATAAGGTCCCAGAGACAGAGGGCGGCCGCTCTGGAAGAGAAGCTTGAAAACGCTTTTACGGCGATCCTTACGAAGAAGCGTCATTATGTCGAACTGCTGGGAGAACGTCTGAAGGCACGTTCGCCTTACGAACGCCTCGGCGGCGGTTATGCCTACGTGGCCGACGGGGAGAACAGAGGCGTGGACAGTGCGGCGGCGCTTTCAAAGGGGCAGGAGCTGAAGCTTCTGTTCCGGGACGGAAGCGCGGAAGCAAAGGTGGAAGATATCGTTCTGCGTACAGCGCAGAGCTGATAAACAGAGATATCGGAAATTCAGTGGATGGCTGACAGAATACGCCTGCCGGAAGGATACGGATACGCTGTGTGGAGGCAGACATACTGCGGTTGAAAAAAGGAGCGGAAAGTATGGAAGAAGAAAAAAAGCCGGGACTGGAACAGAATCTTGCTCTGGTAGAGGAGACGCTGAAGCGTCTGGAGGATCCCGAACTGCCGCTGGAGCAGGCTTTTGCCCTGTATGAGGAAGGGATAAAGACGCTCAAGAGCTGTAACGAAGAGATCGACCGTGTGGAAAAGAAGGTGCTGCTCCTGAAGGAGAACGGAGAGACCGATGAATTTTGAGAATGAGCTGAAAAAAAGGCAGGCTGCGGCAGAGGTCCTGATCGCGGCATATCTTCCGGAAGAGGAAGGCTGTGCGAAGACCGTGATCGAAGCCATGAACTACAGCGTGCGTGTCGGAGGGAAGAGGCTGCGGCCGGTACTGATGCAGGCGGCCTATGAAGCTGCCGGCGGTAAGGATACGCTGGCGGAGCCTTTTATGGCGGCGATCGAGATGATCCATACCTATTCCCTGGTCCATGACGATCTGCCCGAGATGGATGATGACGAGCTGCGCCGCGGACAGCCCACGACGCATGTGAGATACGGTCAGGCCATGGCGGTCCTCGCCGGTGACGGTCTTTTAAATCTCGCTTTTGAGACGGCTTTGAAGGTCTTTGATTTTGCGGATGAAAAAGAGAGACTCTGCGGTATCCGCGCGCTGCGTATCCTTGCCGGCAAAGCCGGGATCAAAGGAATGGTCGGCGGGCAGTGCCTGGATGTGGAAGCGGAAGAAAAAGGCCTGGAACTCACGAAGGAGGAGCTGCTCTTTGTCTATGCAAACAAGACCTCAGCTCTTCTGGAAGCGGCCCTGGGCTGCGGCGCGGTGCTGGCAGGCGCGGATGAAGAGACGGTTTCGGAGTTTTTTGCGGCAGGCTATGAGCTGGGGATCGCCTTCCAGCTTCAGGACGATCTGCTGGATATCGAAGGAAGTACGGAAGAACTCGGCAAACCGGTAGGTTCGGATGAACGCAACGGCAAGAAGACCTATGTTTCCTTCCTCGGGACCGAAAAGGCGAGAGAAGAACAGAAACGTCTTTCCCTCTCGGCTGCGGAACGGATCGGAAAACTGAAACTTAAGGATGACAGGCAGAAAGAGGCGGCGGAGTTCCTCAGGGAGCTGATCATCGCCCTTGTGAGCAGGAGAAAATAAAAGATCATGGCAAAAAAGAAGAAAGAGGCCTTCTATCCCGATCCGAGGGAAGTGGGTACAAGGCTACTGGACCGTATCACAAAGCCCGGTGATATCAAAATGCTGGATAAGGCGGATTATCCCGCACTCGCGGAGGAGATCCGTGCTTTTCTGCTGCGCCACATCTCGGAGACCGGGGGACATCTGGGCTCCAATCTGGGTGCGGTGGAGCTGACCATGGCTTTGCATATCGCCCTGAATCTCCCCGAGGACAAGATTATCTGGGATGTGGGGCACCAGTCCTATACCCACAAGCTCCTGACCGGAAGACGCGAG
>JAEELW010000016.1 GCA_016282915.1 Lachnospiraceae bacterium
TCGGTCACGCCCTGGAAGGTCTTGAACATCAGGTTGAACTGGCGGATATCCGTGAAATTGTGCTTTCCGCAGGAAGGGCAGGGAATGCTCTTTTCCTTGATATACGCCATCATCTTTTCGCCGTCCCAGCCGTCTACGCTGCTCTCCAGCGTAACGCCGTTCTCCTTCGCCCAGTCTTCGATCACCTTGTCGGCACGGAAGCGCTCATGGCATTCCTTGCAATCCATCAGAGGATCGGAAAAGCTGCCCAGATGTCCGCTGGCCACCCAGGTCTGGGGATTCATCAGGATCGCGCAGTCCACACCCACATTATAGGGATTCTCCTGCACAAACTTCTGCCACCAGGCTTTTTTCACATTATTCTTCAGCTCTACGCCCAGATTACCGTAATCCCAGGTATTCGCGAGACCTCCGTAGATCTCCGAACCCGGATAGATAAACCCGCGCCCTTTGCAGAGATTTTTGATCTTGTCCAGTGTTTTTTCCATTTCTGTTTTTCCTCCTTCATGACACGGAGACGGTTCTCCTGTCCCGCTCCCCGCTTCTGCTCAACATGATACGGGGATGGTTTTCTGTCCTGTGCCCCGCGCAGTTTAGTATAAGATAAAGTTTACTCCGTCTCCGGAGGACTCCACCGTCTGTTTATCGATGGCCTTCATGCCGAAAGTATAATTCTCGATATCGTCCGGCACCGTGATCCGCATATCTCCTTCCACCACGGCGATACGCTCTTTTGCCATCCCCATCAGGTCGTTCTTTCCGATCACCCTCTGCGGGTTCGAAGCTTTGGAAAGCGACTGGTCAAAATCGAAGCCGGCATCGTAGGCTCCCTGTACCGTACCCACATACAGCCCCGTAGGCATAAAAGCCGCATAATCCTCCCAGGAGCTGAAAAACATCGTAAGCTCCGCCACTCCGTCCTTTACCGCACAGGCCCTGAGCGCGACCCGATCTCCGCCCTTTGTGCCGTTATACGCCGAGATCTGTCCGTTGGTATATTCCAGCAGCTCTGCCTCGCTGTAATAGTCTTCCGTAAAGCTCCGCTTCAGATCCAGCTCCACGCTGCCGTCTTCCGCAAGCGTGAGCGTGCTCTTTGCCGGATCCGCTTCACTGTATTTCACACCGCAGCCCCCCATCATCACAAGTGCTGTGAGCAGTAACGCAGTGCCGCGTGCTTTTTCTTTTTTCATCTTTTTCACGATAGATTACCCGTTCCAATGTCTGCCTCAGAATAAGCAGTTTCCTATTATATTATATATTCCCGGTCTTTGCAAGACACTCCGGGAACAGGGCGATGAAAAAAGGGCCGGAGCGATCCGCCCCAGCCCTTATGATCCACAGAAAACCCGACCGGCCGGAAAAGCATTCCCTGATCACGATCACTCGATCTTTATATTTGCATTATAGTTTTTGTTATTAAGGCTTCCTTTATATTCCATGATCTTCAGGACCATATTGTTGATCGCTGTGATCCTCTGAACTCTGGTATTCAGATTATTGTTGTGATCTGCGTACTTTGAAGTACCTCCCGCGATACATACCCTTACCGGGATACCCTTGAGATCTCCGTCCTGTATCTCGTTTACACCTCTCTTTATAAGATCCGCGCTGTAGGGCGATCCCTCCTCCCAGCTGTTATTGACAAAATCATAGAAGATGGGCTTGCTTTCCTTATCCCTCCAATAAACGGCGGAGATGATCGTATACGCATCATGAAGCGCCGTGATCCCCTCCTTTTTGATATCATCGGCACTTACTCTTTTGGTATAGAACAGAAAGACAAAGGGTTTTTCCACACCGGAACGGTTCAGCGCCGTTTCCATAAACTCGGGAAAGTCAGGATTGCCCTGCATGAATACATCATCAAATGCTTTCTTGCTGTCGTCAAAACCACTGAAGCTTTTGGCATGCCGGCCATACTCCTCGGTCATCTGCGCCTGCACTGCATTCATAAGAGCTCGGGCATCAACAATGTCCTGGGCTTTATCCGCTCTGTCGATCCATCCGAGCAGTGCCGGTACGAGGATCGCCGCCAGGATCGCCAGGATCACCAGCACGATGATCAGTTCCACAAGTGTAAAGCCTTTTTTGTTCTTCCTGATATTCTTCATGTCTCTTTCCTCTTGTTTATTCTGCATCCTGTGACTTTGAGCAGATTGAACTTTGGATACACACTTTCAATAATGATATCGGTAATAAGCGGCAAAAAATAAAGTCTATAGCTGCCGGATAAATAAACGGTTATATTATACTCTGTTTTTGGGGGATAGACAAGGGGGAAAACTATTATGGGGAGATCTGCTGCCGTTCGCTTGCGGCAGATCGGGATGTCTGTATTCATTTGGGTGCGGCGCAGCGGGCATAAGCGCGGGCGCGATTCGCATTCCTGATCGCCGCTTGCGGACATATCCTGCTCCGGACCGGTCGCAACGCTTCGGCGGACTAGGCATTAAGGATTGGAGCGGCTGCCGTTCGCTTGCGGCAGATCGGGATGTCTGTATTCATTTGGGTGCGGCGCAGCGGGCATAAGCGCGGGGCGCGATTCAGTCGCCTAGCAGCTCTGGGAAGCTGCTCCGCTTTTTCTCACCGACCGGGACCGGTCGAGACGCTGCATCCATGCATCGGCTCTCCCTCTCGCCGCCTTCCATGGCGGCTCGTCCCTTTTGCGTTCAGCAGCTTCAAGAGCATGCTACGGCTCCTTCATATGCGCCCACTTCTTATGCCCGCTGCTTCCGCACCATAGCTGTTCCGGACATCGCGGTCTGCCGGGGCTCACTCTGCCCGGGAAGCGTAGTGAGCGGACGGATGCTAAAAGCGCGCCATCCTCCTACTAAAGAAAAACTCAGCCGGACGATCGTCCGGCTGAGCATTGTTTTTTATATGGATTGGCTTTCCGTATACGATCACGGAGTTGTCGTTCCGGAGCCAGATCCTTCCGTCAGTACCTGATAAAGAGCTTTTACAGAATCGGGTTTCTCTCCGGTATCAACCCATTCACCATTGATGTACCAGACCTCAGCACTCTCATCCTTATAGTGTACATAGCTGACAGTAAATGCTTTATGATAATCCTTGCGGGTCTTACCTTCTGCCAAAGTAGCGGGATACTCTTCATCACATCCTACTTCAAATACCGAAGGCTTCGGTGACAGATTGTCAAAATCTGCTGTCTTCTTCAGATTTTTATTATGAACCGAGTCTGCATCTGCAAGTTCATCCGGCGTCGCGGTGCTGGAGCCGTAGATCGCGCTCAGTTCTGCCTGTGCTGCGGTCATGGCGCTGCGTGCGTTCAGCAGAGTCTGTTTGTTACGTGCGCTGTCAATATATCCCAACAGTGCCGGTACCAGGATTGCTGCCAGGATGGCCAGAATGACCAGCACTACGATCAGCTCTACCAGTGTAAAACCTTTGTTACTCTTGATTCCCTTTTTCTTCATTTGCTTTCCCTCCTTGTTGATTTGTTTGTGTTTCCTTACACACTCGCATCTGTTTATTATATCGACAGATTTGATTTCCACTTTAGTCTGTTTTTGCAATTATTCAAGCTCATTCATGCAGAATAATTATTGGATCGTGCATTAAATGGCTTTTTGTAATGCAAAAATCCCGGTATCAGTCGTAATAAGCCACCTTCAGCAGCTCGTCAATGGTGGTCATGCCTTCCTGCACCAGCTCCAGGGCGCTTTCCTTCAGGGTCTGCATCCCCAGGGAATTCCGTGCGTAATCCTTGATCTCTTCCGCCGTATTTCCTTTGGAGATCATGTAGCGAACCATCTTGTCCACGGGCAAGATCTCGTGGATACTGATACGGCCCTTATAACCGGTATTATTGCACTTGCTGCAGCCGCGGGCGTGTTTCACCTGCGGAAGCCGCACGCCTGTGACCGTCGCCTCCTGCTCCGTCATCGGCTCCCACACGCCGCAGAAAGGACATACCTTACGTACCAGACGCTGGGCGATGATGCCCACCAGGGAACTGGCCAGCATATAGGGTTCGACGCCCATATCCAGAAGTCGCACTACCGAAGACGCTGCGTCGTTGGTATGCAGGGTGGAAAGCACCAGGTGACCGGTGATAGCCGCACGGACCGAGATGGATGCCGTTTCGCTGTCTCGCGTCTCACCGACCATGATGATATCCGGATCCTGACGGAGCAGAGCCCTCAGTCCCACTTCAAAGGTCAGGCCCGCCACATTGTTCACCTGCATCTGGTTCAGTCTTGCGATATTCTTTTCCACGGGATCCTCGATCGTGGAGATATTCACGGAACGCTTTGAGAGTTCCTCCAGGATCATATAAAGGGTCGTGGATTTACCGGAGCCCGTGGGTCCGGTCACATAAATGATGCCGTTGGGCGACTGGAGCATCGAGCTCACGATCGCGTAATTCTGATCCTTCATGCCGAAGGTTCCGGCGTGATCGATGGTCGCCGCCGAGGCCAGGATACGCAGCACCGCCTTTTCACCGAAAACCGTAGGGATCACGGAAACACGGACGTTTAAGGCTGTACCTTCAAAGCTGGTACGGAAGTGTCCGTCCTGAGGCACGCGGCGTTCCGCGATATCCAGGTCGCCCATGATCTTGATACGTGCGATCAGGGAACTGTGGATGTTCTTCTGCAGCGTCATGATATCCGTGATGACGCCGTCCAGACGCATACGCACCGAGGTATGATTCTCAAAAGGCTCGATATGGATATCCGAAACGTTGGAATTGTACGCACGGATGATCAGGCTGTTTAAGAGGTTGATGATCGGCGTTTCATCGCCTTCCTCCAGGTTCAGCTCTACGATCTCATCCACAGCCGTACTGTTCTGGGCCGCCCGGCCTGCCGCCTTTCTGGCCGCCACATCGGAATAGTAATACTGGATCGCGTTTTCCAGCGGTGCTTTTTCGCAAAGCTTGATCTCGACGTGCATACCCGTGATCTGGCGCACATCCTCGATCCCGTAGAAGTTTAAGGGATCGTTCATCAGAAGGTAGAGAGCCCGTTCATCCCTGGCATACGGAAGGATGCAGTATTTCTCGGCAAGTGCTTTCGGAAGCAGCTCCACCGCCTTGATATCCACGCTCACATCCGAGACATTCACCACCTCGTGATCCATGCGCTTACCGATGGCGTCCAGCATCTGCCGCTCATTGATAAAGCCCAGCTCGATCAGCGCCGCGCCCATCAGCACGCCCTTATGCTCCTTCTGGTATGCGATGGCCTGCCCGATCTGCTCGTCCGTAACGTAGCCGAATTCCTTCAGCACGTCACCGATACGTATCGTCTTTGTCTGTCTGAAATCCACTTCCCTTCTCCTCTCCTCTGCGATCGAAAACTGATATCCGGCTTGTCCGGTACTCAGGCCGTCTGCCCGGCCATCCCGTTCCTGACACTCACCTCAGTTTTCCTCTGCTCTGCTGTCCGATATATTAAATATCCGGATCCGGCATCCTGTACTGCCTGCCGGTCCGCCGCACCCGTTTACTCTCATTGTGCTGCGGTTTCGCTGTCCTTATACATAAAGATATCCAGATCCAGTTCCAGCACCTGCCGTACAACGACCAGATAGGTGCCGCTCGCATCTTCCTCCACATGAGCATTCTCCGGAAGATCAGGGTCTTCTTCCGGGATCTGCGGCTCTGCCGGAAGCTCCGCGCCGGGATCAGGCGCTCCCTCCTCCGGTGTATCCCCTTCCGCTGCCATAGACTGCGTAGGATCATAAGGTTCGACGTAGGTAGATTCGCTCCAGCGGTAACCTGTGATCAGGAGCATCGGTTCGTAAGCGGCCAGATCATCGATCAGGCGCATCAGCTCTTCCTTGCTGCCGCCAATACGGAAATTGATATGCGCCCGGTATACACGGTCATTCACATTCGAATACTCTTCCTCGTAATCCGCATTCGGCGCCGCCCCATCCTCTTCGTCCGTTTCATTCAGAAGATCGGGATTCGCCGCCAGCCGCGAATAACGGTAGGGACTCATCGCCAGCGGAGCACGGTCGATACCGATACTCAGGTCAAATGCAAACAGCCCCCGCTCCAGTACGATCCCGGTGAATTTTTTATCGATCTGATCACTGTTCATCATCGGGAAAAAGCCGGTCTTCAGTTCATCCAGTTTTGCATGATTGCTTTCGATCTGCTCCTGCAGGAACGGGATGCGCGCGACCTTCATGTCGTTCGTTTCCTTCAGTTCCTGCTCCTCTTCGATGTCCGCCTTTGCATCGCTCACAGCCTTCAGCGCAGGCCGGATGCCCCACCAGCCGATGGCGACAACGATCACAACGATCGAGAGCATCACGATCAGTTTTTTATCTCTTTCGGTCATCGTCATCTGCATTTCAGTCCACCTGCCTTCCCACGCTCTCGGAGATGTTACAGCTCACATGAACATCCCAAAGCTTCTTCGCCTCGTCAAAGCTGTAACCCGTATAATCCACGTTCGTAAAGATATCGATCTTCAAAAGCTCCGCGATGAAACGGTTGATATCTTCCACCTTATCCGCCGAAACCGTAAAACTCATGGTCCCGTTGACCGCATCAAAGCTGCCGATCTCCACATCGGCATAGCCTCTCGCCGTATCCTCCAATTCTTTTATCACTGGGCTGGTAAGTACGGGATAGGTATCTCTTGCGGCACGTATATATATCATGGAATAAACGTCTGCGGCAGACATGGCCGCGTCGTTACGATACAGCTCATAATCCATCAGATCCGCGACCATCTTCGGCGATTCGTTATAATCCTTCAAAGCCTGCAGTTCGTCTTCCACACGCATACGGTACAGGATAGACGCGACCAGCGCCCCTACCATCAGGAGAAATACCGCAACGACAAGGATGATCCGCCCCCTTGTCTGCCGGTCATTTATTTCCTTCGGCCTGTTAAGGTGATTCAGGAGATTATTGGTGCCTGTCTGTCCCATGGCACCGCAGATCCCCATCAATATCCCCTGCAGATCTGCGGACGCTTTCACCTTCCGGGTCAGTCCGCAGTCAAAGACGTCGATCACGGCGCTTGTTCCGCTCTCCCGAAGCTTACTCATGTAAAACTCCGCGTTTTCACGTTCCATACCGCCGATATAGATCGTCTCGATGGGCTCCGTGATCTGATTTGCCTTCATGAACTGCCCGATCTGGTCTACGGTACGCCGGCACTCCTCAAAATACTCTTCCGTCCCGACAGGCTGGAAGCAGCGCTGGGAATTGTAATAATAGAAAACCCCGTTCACCCACAGCACGCTGGCCAGGAGATTGTCATCCGCGATCTGGACGAGAAAAGTCTTCCGTATTTTGGCCGCCGTCATCTCCACCATCTTCATCAGGAGACCTTCACTGCTGTAGATCCCTTTCAGTTTGATCCCGACGGAAGAAAAGAGCTCGATATACGCCTGTAAAAACTCACGGCTGACGGTTTCCGCATAAATACGCCTCAGCTTGCTGTCGGCGTTATTCTTCAGTTCCGTGAAGCCGCACACATCCTGTGACTCGTCGCGCTCCATGTCGGCGAATTCCCGCATGACATAGGACAGGGTCTTTGATGTATTCATGGCCGGGATCTCCAGCGTCTTACCGGCAAGCTTGCTGCTGTTGACTACCAGGATCACGTCTTTAAGCGGCAGACGGTTTGTACGGAAAAAATCCCCGATAAAAGCCGTGAAACTGTCCGCGTCCATGACCGTTCCGTTGATCACGCTGCCTTCCGGTGCCGGGACTACAAAGCTCCGCTTTACTGTCACGGAACCGCCGCTCCCGGATGCCTGCACGATCTGAAGCTGATGCCCGGATATGTATACGATCACACTCAATGCTGCTTTCCTCCCTCTCTATGATCCATTTTATATTTTTCCCCTATATTAATGGCTGTTATTCGCGATGGTCTGGTACGAGCCGTAGATCGGCTGGATCACGGCGATCATGATAAAGCCGACGATAACGGCCATGACCACGATCATCATCGGCTCCAGCATCGTGACCATCTTCTGCGTCGCCATCTCGGAATCGTAATCCAGCTGATCCGCTATGGAGACCAGCATCGAATTCAGCGAACCGGTTTCTTCACCGACCATGATGGTCGAGGTCAGTTTCTTGATAAAGCCGTCCACCTGCCCAACGGCCGTGCTCAGATTCTCACCGGCGCTGATGGACGCGATCACCTGGTCGAACTGCTGCTCGATATAAGCGTTTCCTATGGTGGAACGCGCGATCTTTAAACAGTTCAGGATCGGGATACCCGCTGCATAAAGACTTGCAAGGGTTCTGGAAAAACGTGCGGTATAAACGACTTTGCGGAGCTTTCCGATCACCGGCAGATGGATCTCTACCTTGGATTTCCAGATCTTCAGCTTCGGAAGTGAGAAAAGAAGTTTTAAGAAAAGCACCACGATGGCACCTACAAATATGATCACATACCAGCGTTCGGCGACAAAATTGCTGACCGCAAGCAGTATCCTCGTAGCCAGCGGAAGCTCGCCCATGGCATCAAACAGTTCTTTAAACTGCGGGATAACAAAACCGACGATGATGGCTACCACGATCACGATCATGACACAGAGGATCTTCGGATAGGTCATGGCGCTCTTGATCTTCTGGTTCAGACGGTATTCCTTCGAATAATAATCCGAAAGCTGCAGCATGGTCTCTTCCATGCCGCCCGAGTTTTCGGCACTCTTGGTCATGTTGATAAAAAGCGGCGGGAAGGTATCTCCCTGATCCATCATTGCCGCGGATAAAGGGCGGCCCTGTTTCACGATCTTTAAGAGATCACGGTAGATCGCGCGTTCCTTCTCTGCCGTGGCTTCATCCTCCGCCACGATATCCAGGGAACGTACCATGGTAACGCCGGCTTTCAGAAGCTTGCTCATATTCAGTGCAAAGTCCCCGAGTTTGTCGGAACGCAGACGCTTGGAACGCAGCGTCCGGTTCATAACCTGGTATTCCTGGAGAAAACGTCCTTCCGCCTTCAGTTTTTCCTGCAGTTCCGCTTCCGACTGTGCGTTTATGCTGCCCTTGTAGGTCTTCCCCGCATCATCTACCGCTTTGTATCTGTACTGTGCCATCTCTTCCCCCGTGCTATGAAAACTTTATCCGATCTTCGGCTGAGCCGCCTTCATTCATTATACAACAGATATTACAACAGGTCCAGGTCCAACAGGTAAGCGAGCTTCCACTGCTCGTTTCCGGCTTCATCGATGGAAAAGCTCACGACATAGCTGCCTTCCGTATAACGCATCTTTACGACCCGGTTCTCGCTCAGATCGTATCCCTGCAAAAGGACCTCTCCCTCTGCCCCCGCCAGTTTCTGCACTCTCTCCTTCACGCCTTTTGCCATGCCATCCGGCGAATTCGGCGAAAACACATTCCTGCCCTCTCCGTAAAACTCGATCGCCACCGTTTCGATGGCGTAACGCGCATTTTTGGCTCCGCGCAGCGCCAGATGCCCGTCGGATTTGACACGGAAGTAGAAAAAAGCGACAAAGGCCAGGAGCATCAGAGCTGCCCCCAGCACAAGTCCCTGCAATATCTTGATCAGAATATCTACCCAGCGTTTTCTTTCTTTCATGTCTTTTTGCCTATTTCACATTTCCGAAACGTATATAACGGTCGATCGCGTATTCACCGTTCTGCGCGCTCTCCACCACCAGTTCCAGCTTCACCGTCTTCGGATCATAAACCGAAGGATCGAGATATTCCTCCGTATCTCCTGCTTTCGGCGTCTCCGGCTTCGTCAGCAGGAAGCGCATGCTCTTGATCCGGTACCCCCGGTATACTCCCGGATCAAACTTCCAGTGTACCGAGACATCCTTTCCGTTGGCGTAGACAACATCCAGATAACCGTCCTCATCACAGCAGATCACAGCCTTTCTCTTTTCCCTGTCCCAGAAAGTGATCTGCTTATTTTCTTCGGTAAACGGCTGCAAGGCTTTTTTTATCGTCGAGCTCTCCAGCAGGCCTTCGATATGATCTGCCACCAGATCCGCCGCCTCCCTGCCTGCCAGGCCGCGCTTTGCCGAGGAGTAAGTACGCATGGAAGATGTCAGGAACTGACTGGCAGCCACCATCAGTATCCCGAGCAGCACAAAGCAGACCAGCATCTCAACGATGGTGGTTCCTCTGTTATCCCGCATCGGTTTGAAAGCTCCTGCCTTCTTCATATCCCTCAGTCTCCCGCCGGGGCCTCCCCCTGATAATGAAAACGCAGCACCGTCACCGCCGTATCGGTCTCCGGCCAGGCCAGGCTGTATACGCCGCAGTCGTCCAGCTGGATACTGTCCGTCCCGCTCTTTTCTTTCAGCGTGATGAGCATCCCCTGCTCCACAAAGCCTTCATCATTCTTATGTGCAAGCTTTTCATCCAGTTCCTGCGCCAGCATCCTCCGGTCGTCCGCTTCCATGGTCATGCGCGAAGAAAAGCTTAAGATCGCAAGGAAAGAAAGGCTGATGATGATCAGCAATGCAAAAGCAACCAGGGTTTCCGCCATGGTCATGCCGCTGTTATCCTTCAGTTTTTCCTTAAATCTCTCCGTCATAGGTCCATACCCAGTTCTGATACTTATAACTGCCGTCTTCCGCCACTTCCATACTGTTGTTCCCTTCCGCAAATGGCATGGTTGAAAGCTTGTAACGTTTGGTGATCACCGTCACATGATCTCCCATACGGCAGCTCACCTCGATATAAACACGGCTGTCATTGAGCCTGTCCGTATATTTCCCGGGTTCCCAGTAAAGTGCCACTTCCATCTCCGGCACCTCATTGTCCGCGCTGCCGCCCACCGATACCGCTTCTAACGCAAAGGTCTTTTTTGCCGCTTCCAGGCTGTCCGCTTTCAGTTCACTCAGATCCACGGCATACACATCGCTGCCGCCGTCATAAGGCTTTCGCTCACTGAACTTTCCGCTGTTGAAATACAGCCAGCCCGGCTGTCCCATATGCGAGCGCAGATACTGCCACAATCCTCCGGCCGCGGCAGCCTGCTCCGCCGTCGCGCAGCTGGTCTTTATCAGTTCGTCTCCAAGTTCTTCCGAAAGACTGCGCGCCGCTTCGTCTCCCTTCTGCCGGAAGATGCTTCCCGACTCCGACATATAATAACGATACGCCATCGCCAGCACCGAAAAGACCACCACCATCACGATGGTGATCACGGCCAGGACCGTGATCAGGGAGGAACCTTTATTCTGTTTCAGCGGCTTTCTTCTGCCCTCTCTCTCCCGCATGCTGCCTGCTCCTTAATTCCGGTATGGATTCGAATATCCGTGCGCATTGATGTATGACTCAAAATCGGCATCCACCCCTTTATAGAGCGATCTGTACTGATCCGTACTGGCCCAGGCAGGCTTGGTTCCGGTATAACGTATCACCAGATCCGTTTTGTATTTCTGCTGAACGCCGTTCTCGTCTTTATAGATTCCGTAATAATGGTAAGGCTGGTTGGCCGGATTGTATTCCGCCAAAAAGTATACGTCCGGCGCAGTAACATCCGGGATCGTATCCGCGTATCCCTGTGGCTCCCTGCTTTCATGTGTCGTAATGCAGTAATTATTCCGGAAATTACTCTTATCCTCCATTTCCACACAGCTTCCGAACTGTCCCTGACGGTCATTGGCCAGGCAGTTGGTGATGGAAAAAGCATCCGTCCCGCAGATCCCGTAAGCTGCATCCGTCGGCGAATAGCAGCGGCAGTTGTCGATCACGGCTCTTCCTGCAGCGTCATAAATAATTCCGGCGGTCCTGTCTTTGCTGTTATTGTTCTTCGGCTTGCTCATGGCGATACAGTCAAGGATCTGTACATTTCCTGCCGCAGAGCCTGCCATGGTCGTTTTCACATCAATGCGTCCGATGATCCCTCCGGCCATCGCATCCGTTCCGTCCGCGATCTGCTGTCCGAAGACCGTGCATTCCCTGATCCTTGTTGTTTTCTCACTGATATACTGTGCCTGCATGCTCACCTCACCGATGAGTCCGCCGGCATACCGTCCCTTTACTACAGTACCGAAAGTTATTGTACCGTTAGCATTGGGAATATAGGAACAGTTCTGGATCAGGATACCCTGCCCAAGATCCACGAGGCGCCCGATAATACCTCCGGCAGCACCCTCTGTCGCCTCGATGGACGGGCTGCGTCCGTTTGCCCTCTCGTCAATACCAAAGTACTCAATGGTGACCTCATTATCATGCGTCTCGTCCACATACTGTTCCCCGATAAATCCGCCGGCCGCATCCTTTGCCTTAACTTTTACGCCGTATTCCAGTATGATACTCTCTTTCTGAGGTGCATACGGACATACGATATTGCCCATATTCCTTCCGACAACGCCGCCGGCCACGCTCTCGCTGGCCTCTACATCCACCTGCTTCAGCAGGGCAAGGGTGTCTCCCGTTCCCTTTGTCTGCAACACGATGGTGTTATAATTCTCACCCACCAGACCGCCTACCACATGACGTCCTTTTACGATAAAACGCGGCGAGTGGTTTAAGTAAATCTTTCCTTCATTCTTTCCGCACATGGTTCCCACATGATCCACTGCCTCATCATCACTGATGTAGCCGGTTCGCATGTTATCACTTACCATGTTAAACCATTTGATATCACCCTGATTGATCTCACACATCCCGCCGCGGTAATAAGCTTCGGAAGACATTTTACACTCCACTACCAGGCTGTCTTCGATCGTAGAGTTTTTATTGTTCAGCCCGATCAGCGGACCTGCATATGCACAGGCAATTTCCTTATTTACAAAATGCAGCTGATCGGTATCATAGACCTCATAAACATCCATGATGTGAGTTGCACTGATCATACTCACTTTATAATTGGTCTTCCATTTATTCGAAGCATAATTCATCTGCTTAAAGTTCAGTCTGCTGATCTCTCCGTTGATCCCCACCACGCCGCCGGCATAGACCAGACCTTTATCATCCAGAGGACTTATGGACTTCACTTTGCAAATATAAGTATCCTTGGAAGTAGTGACATAAAGACTCCCGCTTAAGCTTTCTCCGATGCCGGCGTTCTGCTCCCGATGTCTGTCGATCCCTTTCTGAAGGGTAATATCCGCTGCATGAAGCTCGGTGTACGAAACGCCGCCGACCGCATCCAGTCTGCTGCGGAGTTCCTCTTCGCTCTCTGCACCAACAAGCACGGTGTAACCCGAAAGACCTCCGGCAAAGGCCGTAGCATGAAGTTCCAGCTCCGATGCATCCACGGGGATCATCAGAAGATGTTCAGCTCCGTCTGCATGGAGCATCACCGCACCTACTGCGCCGCCTACGTAGAAACGGCCATCCAGAGCCATGGGTTTCGATAAATAGCGGTAATCCGTCTGATCTGCCATGGCGCTGTCCGTGACCGCCCCAAACACACCTCCGGCAAAGCTTCCGTTACCGTAGACGCTGCATCTGACATCCGTATTCTTTTTATATGGCTTCACATCTCCCGATCCCACATAGGCGATCATACCGCCCACATAGTTTTCACCATCCACACTGCAGCTCACCGTGACATTCGAGCCGTCCGCAGTCGAACCGCCGCAATGCCGCCCGGTGATACCGCCTACAAAATTGCGGCCGGAAACCTTCACGCTCATATCCCCGTAAGCCTCTACGCGGTTTGATTTCATGGTACCGTACGATATGCCCGCCAGGCCTCCGGCATAATCGTGTTTTGCAAATACACAGCCGCGGTTCACTGCAAAGTTCACGTTGATCTTTGTGTTATCGACCCTCTCTTCAATAACGGAAACACTGTACACGCCGTCTGCTGTCTGTTCCAGATCCGCAGCCGCGGTTATCCCGGCGATACCGCCCACATAATCATTACCGCATACCGTCATGCAGTTCGTGGACACTTTGTTGTCTTCAAAACGCGACGCAGTGAAACCGACGATACCGCCCACATAACGGTCTCCGAAGAGAAATGCGTTCTGCTCCAGTTCATTTCCGTAGCCGTCCGTATATTTGTTGTTACGGAGCGGAGAACCACAGTACTTAATGGTAATGTCATATGCAAAGCCTGCAATCCCGCCCACGTAATAACCCACGTTCAGCCGGTTCAAGGCTTTCATCACATCCGAGTTTTCATCCAGTTCCGCATGTCGTATCGTAAGAAGCTGTTCTATTGCCGGATACTCTTCATCATATTTCTTATCATAGATCGGATGGGAATAACAGTTTGTAAGCGCGCAGGCGGCATCCAGCGGTTTTTGGGTATTACTGATATAACCAACGATCCCGCCGATAAAACAGGTATCTGCGGGATCCATTCCCTCAGTGCTTTCGCCCCGCACCTGTCCATAGTTTTCACATCTTGTAAAGCCGATCATATCAATGCTGCCGTAATCCGCTGATGTCCCGCTGTCATCCAGGCATACACTGCTGCCGTTCACAAGACGTCCCGTAATACCTCCCACGTATTTACGTCCCAGGACTCTGGCGTTATTTGTCAGATCCCTGTAGTAAAGATTTGCTTTTGCATCCGGGTTTTTCGTGCAGGCATTATATCCGAACACGCCGCCCACATCTTCATAACCTTCCACGATGGTCGGATCCGGATGTTTATCATTTCTTGTTGATCTCGTCCCACAGAACTGGAGTATACCGCGGTTTACGCCGCAGATCGCCCCCACCTTATAATTTCCTATGATATGAGACTGATCGACCGCAAAATACTCTATGGTTCCCTGATTCTCCAGGAAGAGACCGGTCGGCTCCTTCTGCCCCTCCTTGTAATCCACGTAGGTATTTACGACTTCATTATCAAGATGGCTGATCTCAAGCCCGCTCACGGCAAAGGCAAGTTTCAGATTATCCGTCCCCTCCGGAGTGCTTCCTTCTTTTTTCCCGGTCAGCTTATCATAAGACATCTTGTTATTGCCGAGGTTATGGCTTCTTAACTGACGTATGGAAGGAAATCCGAATTCCTCTGCGTTCACTTTATGGTTTCCGTCACGCTCCACATGCACGGCTTTATCCGAAGTCGCATAATAGGAAGTCTTTGCAAATTCGGCCCAGTCGATATCCTGCGTCAGACGGAAGGTAAAACGGTAATGATTATAATTCGTGATATTCTTATCGCCGAGATTTCCAAGCTCGAAATCTTCAAAATAGCGGATATTATA
The DNA here is from genome assembly GCA_016282915.1 of Lachnospiraceae bacterium. GTDB lineage: Bacteria > Bacillota > Clostridia > Lachnospirales > Lachnospiraceae > NK4A136. The sequence continues at coordinate 15,103 of JAEELW010000016.1, forward strand.
GAGATGTCTCGCATTCAGGATCTCCGCATTTTTTCCGAATTCCTTCACCTTGGCGTCTGCCTGCGAAGAGACAAATTCCATATCCGCAAAGAAAGGGCATTCGGGATCGCTCACTGCGAAAGCCTCTTCCTCCAGACCGCTCATTTCATCACCGTCATCCACGGCGTTGATCTCCGCATAGACCCGGTCTGTCCAGGACCCCAGACTGTTTTCCGTCCAGGTACCGAAACGGAAGAAGGAAAGCGTCTCCGCAAAAGCTCCCGTCATCTGGCCCGCGCGGATCATTTCCGCCTCCTTATTATTTCCGTCCAGGATCGAGGTCGCAGCCGATGCGTCCGCCGCATCCAGCACAAAGCTCAGACCGGGAACTTTCTCATCCCCTGTCCTCTTTTCCCAGAAAACAGGCAGCGTACAGCTTCCCAGCGCCGTTTCCTCCTGGCTGAAACCGTAACGGTAGGTCTCGCAAGTCACGTAATTTGCTACGATATCCGCATCACGGTTCTGCACATCATTTCCGCTGAAACGGAATACCAGTACTTTCTTCTTTGTAAGCTCATCATACAGGGTCAGGGTATAGTTCAGATATTTCGGTGCCGACTCTTCCACTTCTCCGTCAAAGGACAGATGGCCGTTAAAGGTATCTTCGTTGTACAGTTTTAATGTTCCCAGCTTCAGATCCTGCGGCGGTTTCACGCTCACATGCGTGAGCGTCTCCACGCCGAAATAGCCCAGCTCCTTATCCTCGCGGCTGGTATATTCGCGTCTCGAGATGTCCACGACCCCGCTCGCTCCTTCGGTCTTTCCAAGATAGTCAAAGCTCTCCGCATCCAGGCTGTAAAATGCCGAAAAGACCTGCGCATCCTCGGGAGCGACCTCCAGACAGATGGCCGCATTCAGGATCTCGGGATCCGTGATATTCTCCGTGAGCAGTGCAAAAAGGAAAAGTGTATCGTTGGGAAGCGATCCCGGAGAAGTCAGGTATCTGTCATAATCCCCCGCCTTTGCCTTCAGCGAGATCAGGACATTGTCCTCACTGTAGTCGCCCCAGATCGAAGCACTGTCCTGCAGCATAGCCATGGTATTCATGACCCTGCCTTCCTCCGACTCGGAAGGCATCAGGGATCTTGTGATATAGTTGGAATCGGGGACAAAGCTCGACGCCATATTGATCACCGGAACCGCTTCAACGGTATAATTTCCGTCCGCATCCTTAAGAAGCTTCTGCCAGTGCTTCAGATCCCCGCTGGTATACATGCGGGTCAGACGTGCCTGGGCAGAGCTGAAGATATTCTCGGCGGCATCGTCCAGCTTCATCCTCCTTGCCTGGTCCTGGAAAGCGATGATGCCGATGGACGCCACGCCAAGAAGGATCGTGATCAGCACCAGCACCACGATCATCTCCACCAGGGTAAAGCCCGCGTTATTGAATTTTCTTTTTCCGTTCTCTGTCATTCCGTCGCCACCGCCGCATTCACTTCCAGATCATCACATTTATTTCCGTCATGATAGATCCTCATGCTAAGTTCCGCCCTGCCTTTCGGCTCCACCGTATATTCTTTTCCGTCATAATAGACGCTGTAATCGCCTTCCGTATAAAGAGCTTCTTTGATCGTATAGGCGGCTCTCCGGTTTTCTTCCACATAATCGTAGCAGTTCACGGAGAGGGATGAACCCGCCTCAAATTCCATGTTCTCGATCCACTTCTGCCGCTCTGTCTTATCCGCTTTCCGCTTCCCGGACTGGTACAGCGCCGAAAGCTCGCTCTGAGCCGCCGTGACCGCTGCTTTCGCATTATTGATATACGCCTTCTCATTTACGCCGTCCACGTAGCCGAGAAGCCCGGGCATGACCAGCGCCGCGAGCAGCGCAAGGATCACCAGCACCACCACCAGCTCCACAAGAGTAAAACCCCGGTTGTTTTTGAAATATCCCTTCCGCATACCCACTCAGTTTCCGCCCAATAACGCTGTAAATACCATTCCCGGCGTGGAATGCGCCGCATCCGTTTCGCACTTCACACAATAATACTGCAAAAATACGGTATCGCCGCCGACCTGCGCCGACTCCTGCATACCGCCCCAGGGACTCTGATCGCTCCATCCCTTCCCGTCATAATACACCACGGGGGAATCCTCTGTCCTCTGGTATACGACAAAATACACATGATATGCCGGGCTGATATCCGCCGTTTCTTTATAATGTGAATATTTTCCCGTCGCAATAAAGAGGTTGCGCACTTCCTGTCCGGCCATCTCCAGCACCGGATCCGCAAAGGCCTTATGCCACTCATCGATATCCGCAGCCGATGCATGGTTGCCTTTACTGTTGAAATCCGGCTCGGTTCCAAGATACTGAAGCGCTTCCAGCTTCGCCTGGGCCGCCACGCGGCAGTTTTCTCCGGCTGCGTATTCCGCCTCGGTCCTGCTCTTATCGATATAACCAAGCAGCTGAGGGATCAGGATCGCCATAAGCATCCCAAGGACCGTGATCACCACGACCAGCTCTACCAGCGTAAAGCCCCGGTTTTTCCCTCTTTCTGCCTTTCTCACGTCTCTCATCCCTCAGCTGTCACATGTTTTCGATATGTATATCGGCAGAAACTGCCGAAAAATGTAGTTTTATCATGCAACTTTACATAATAAGCGAAATAATTGTATGAAATATTATACCATATTATGTCAATATATACCATAAAAAGCGGCCCGGAGGCCGCTTTTTGTTACTATTCACTTTATCCCAAAACCTTCACCGCATAGGAGCAGGTCGGGGCAGGCTTCAGTCCTTTCCGCTCGCCGGCTTCCGTCACCTTATACACCAGGCGTTTTGCGATCCCTTTTCCCCCGTACTCCGGAGAGACCTCCGTGTGATAGATATTCCGGCAGTCACCCTCATCCTTGTAATCACACTCTCCGATCACCTTATCCTCCAGCAGGGCAAGACAGCGTTTCCCTTCCTCATCCAGGCGTAACGTCACTCCGTGATTATAGACCACGCTCAATGCCCCGGAGGGACAGCTTGCGACCGTCTGCCAGATTTTTGCCGTCTCTCCCTTCGACAGGTCGATCCAGGGCCGCCGGCCGAATTCAAAGACCCGCGGACTTCCGCTCACGCACTTCTTCTCATGCCGGCATTTCTCCGAATCCCAGAATACCGTGATATCTTCATCCTCATAAAGCCTGTGCATATGCCGCCCCCTTTCTGTTCATGTCCGTCTGTGCAGCTTTATGATAGCATAAAACCGGCGGCCTCTCAAGCCGCCGGTCTGTTTGCTTCCTTTTGATTTCCTCACATCCAGTTCAGCGTGCCCTTAACGATGCTGAACTTCACGACTTTGCTGCCGTAGTACTTCTTCGGACCGTAGCCGGCATCGCCGAGGCCGGTGATGATGCAGATGCCCTTGCCCTTGTTCACGTTCATAACATAGCGCACCGTGTAGTCCTGATACTTCACAAGTGTGTCATCCCCCATTTTTACCGTCACATCCGGCTCGATAGGGCCGCCGCAGAATTCGTATTTCTTCTTTTCAAGTCTCAGCTTCGCCTTGGAAAGATCCTGGGCTTTGTCGGCCTTGCTCAGGGTGAAATAGCCGCTGATGGTCCCGGTATAATTCCCCTTGCCTGTGGCGTTCACAGTGATGACCAGCTTCCCGGCCTGCATCAGCTCGTCTCCGATCAGGTCTCCGTCCGCCAGGTCCTTGCCGTACACGGCATAACCCAGATCCATATCCTTTGTTGAAAGAAGCTTGCCGTTCACTTCCACGTAAGGCGTCTTCCGGTACTTGCCGGCCTTGGTATAGACCATATCCTCGGCATAGAGATTTACGCCATGGGCGCTCAGGTCATAGGGCGTGATATCGAATTCCTTCGTGACCTGTGCGCAGCCCTTAAAGTTTCCGATGAACTTCACCGTCACGGAAGCTTTCTTTGCGCCGGTGACCGCCTTGTTGTTAGTGTATTTCA
>JAEELW010000174.1 GCA_016282915.1 Lachnospiraceae bacterium
CACCAGGCGTCTGTGATGAGCACCCGGTCCAGTCCGTATTCCGAAAAAGGTCCTAACTTATTTTTCATTCAATCCCCATTTCGCGGTGTGCCCGCTGTTTTTCTTCATACATGGAATCATCGGCGATCTGTATGTAATCGGCGATACTGCCTCTATCATTCGCATTGATCACGCACATGCCGACACTGGCCGAAAGCTTGAAGGGAACCTTCAGGCCTTTCATGACTTCTTTCAGGGAGTCGTCAAACATCCCGCGGTAGCGTTCGATGGTCTGCCCTTCCTTATAGTTGCCGACCGCGATAAATTCATCGCCGCCGTAGCGTCCGAACAGCCAGTTGTCCGGAAGGGACTGTTTCATCGCGTTGGCGATTGCCTTGATGGCCAGGTCGCCGTTCAAGTGGCCGTATCCGTCGTTGATCTGCTTCATGCCGTTGATGTCGACAAAGACCAGACTGGAAGGTCTGCCGTTCTTTTTCTGCGAATCGATGAAAGCGTAGAGCACTTCCGAGCAGCCGGTACGGTTGTAAAGGCCCGTAAGCGAATCGGTCATGAAGATCGAGCGGAGCTTTTCATTCGTACGGGTAAGGAAGGTGTTGCGGCGGACAGTCGTGAGCATCATCACCAGATTGTCCAGCCAGTGCTTTAACTTGACGGTGTAAAGTATTTCCGGGGAATTCTTTACTCCCAGATATCCCATGATCTGTTCGTGGTTTGTAAGCGTTGCAAATATGTAAACATCGGAACCTTCCGGATCTTTTTCATAGTCGGGATAGAGCCGGGAGCAGTCGAAACTGCGCAGAGGCAGCGATTCGCCGTTCCTGCGCTCGTATATGATATCCATTTTTCCTTGGGGGCCTTTTACGTTTTCCGCATATTTCTGATCCTCCGCAACAAAAAGGAGGGGAGATACGCAGATGCAGTAATCATGTCCCAGGAATTCGTCAGTGCCCCACAGCTGCTTTGCCACTTCGGGAAACTGTTCGTGGCGCTGGATCTTTGCGATCTCCATATGACTGGAGTGGAAAAAGAACTCCAGCATATCCGTCTGGATCGAATCGGAATAGATATTACGCACCCGTTCGTAGCGGGTCCGGATCGCTTCCTCGCCGGGATCGCAGCCGCAGCTTTCGGAGGCGACGAAGTGCGAGTCATAGAGCTTGTCGGCGTCCGGATCGCGCTTTTCGATCTGCCGCATGAGCTCGTCATAGGCATAATCACCCAGCTTCTCCCACTGTCTTGAGACCGTGGCCACCAGAGGATAGGAGGTCTGGGCTTCGTGAACATGGTCGAAACCGGTAACGATCACATCCTCGGGGACGCGTATGCCCTTACTGTGCAGCCGGTTGATCACGCCCAGCGCCATCAGGTCGTTGGCACAGACAAAGGCGTCCGGAAGCTCCGGGTGCTCTTTCATCCAGTCATTTACAAATTCGGAAGCGTAATAGAAACCGAAATCGCCGCGTATCGTATCCATCAGCTCCAGACCGTGTTCATGCAGGGCGTCTTCCAGAGCACGCTGGCGTTCTTCGCATTCAAGGTTACCCTCGTTCCCCTGCATATAAACAACCTTACGGACGCCGTGTTCTTCGATCAGATGTTTGGAAAGATCATAGATGCACTTGTAGTTTCCGGTGCTGATGCAGCACATACCGGGGATCTTCACCTCCGTTGTGACGATGGGAAGATCGCTGTCGTAAAAGATACGCCGGATGAGCAGAGTCTCTTCCGGGGTGCTGAAGGTATTGGCCATGATGATGGCTCCGTCGTAATCCTCGGGATTGACGAGGTCATAGACGGAAAGCTGGCCGATCTTGATGTTGTGAGACTGGGCCGTGAGTACGAAATCAACATAGATGAACACGTCCGTTTTATCGGCTTCGGCGCGTTTCAGGATACGGTCCAGAACCAGACCGATGAATTCCGAGCTCCACCCGTTGGCGAATACCGCTATCTTATGTTTTTTCTCTTTGTTGTCCATTTTCTTATGATCAACCCCCGTAAAATAGGCACACCCTATTCTATTTTACTATATTTTTCATTTATTGCAAGAGCTATGCATACGGTTCACAGCCGCGGCAAAGTATGTTATCATAGGCGGCAGGGGGCAGGTATCACAAAAGGATGGAGGGTTATGGCAATGCAGAAAAAAAGAACGTATTACGTTGACATCAACGGGCCGCGGGAGGGCGACGGCAGTAAGGAGCGTCCTTTCAAGCACATCGGGGATGCCGCAAAGATCGCGGAAGCGGGCGATGATGTTCTTGTAGCGCCGGGGATCTACCGGGAGTATGTCTGCCCGAAAAATGCCGGGACAAAAGACGCGCCGATCTGCTACCGTTCCGAAGTGCCGCTGGGGGCGGTGATCACCGGGGCGGAGGAGCTGAAGGGCTGGAAGAAATACAAGGGAAATGTCTGGACGGTCCGTGTGGACAACGCGGTCTTCGGCAGTTACAATCCCTATACCACGCTTGTATGCGGCGACTGGTATTTTTCACCGATACTGCGCCATACGGGCAGCATTTTCCTGAACGATCTGGCCATGTACGAGGCAGTATCGCTGGAAGAATGCATCAAAGCAAAAGCGGATCCCTTTGCCTGGCATCCGGAGGAGGCCGTTTATCAGTGGTATTCCGAGCAGGACGGCAGCGAGACCGTTTTCTACGCCAATTTCCAAGGACTGGATCCCAATAAGGAAAAAGTGGAACTGAGCGTCCGCCGCAATGTGTTCATGCCCGATAAGAATTTCGTGAATTACATCAGCGTGAGCGGCTTTACGGTCTGCAAGGCGGCGACTACCTGGGCTCCGCCCGCCGCATACCAGGACGGCATGATCGGACCCCACTGGGCCAAAGGCTGGATCATCGAAGACTGTGAGATCTACGGCAGCCGCTGCTGCGGGATTTCCCTCGGGAAATACCTGGATCCCGAAAACGATATGTATTTTACGAAAAGGCATGTGAAGAGCCCGACCCAGATGGAGCGGGATGCGGTGTGCCGCGGCCAGTACCACGGCTGGACCAAAGAGCGGGTCGGCAGCCATATCATACGCCGCTGCCATGTCCATCACTGTGAGCAGACCGGTATCGTAGGCCGTATGGGCGGCGTTTTCTCCACGATCGAGGACTGCCACATCCATCATATCTGCAATTCCTCGCAGCTGGGTGGCGCCGAGACCGCCGGCATCAAGCTGCATGCGGCTATCGACGTGACGATACGCCGCAATCATATCCATGACTGCATCATGGGCGTATGGCTCGACTGGGAAGCCCAGGGTGCCAGGGTCTCGCAGAACCTTATGCACGACAACCAGCGTCCCGACGGCATCAAAGGCGGCCCCGGCTGCATGTTCAATACCGACGTCTTTATCGAAGTGGGACACGGCCCCACGCTGATCGACAACAATCTCCTGCTTTCAAAGGTATCCGTGACGATCCCCAGCGAAGGCATCGCCTGTGTGAACAATCTGATCCTCGGTTCCTTCAGCCTGATCAATTCCGGCGTGGACAGCGTGGTCAACGGGCAGCGCGAGCCCCGTTATACGCCCTATCACATCCGTCACCGCACTGAAGTGGCCGGCTTCATGACCATCCTTCACGGCGACGACCGGATCTATAACAATATCTTTATCCAGAAGTACAAGGTGGAAGATAAAAAGAAAACGCCCGCGGATGCCGATTACACGGTGGTCGGGACGAAGGCCTTCGATATCTTCCCGACTTATGAGGAATGGTTCGCGCCTTTTGCTCCGGAGGGCATGCCGGATATGGGCGCGCTGGCGAGCGCGCATTTCGGTCATCTTCCCGTATGGGTAGAGGGCAACGCCTACTTTAACGGTGCTGATGTCTGCAAGCACGAAAAGAAAAAGCTTGTGAATAAAAAGGACAAAGTCAGCGTGGAGCTTGTGGAAAAGAACGGAAAATACACGCTGAAGACGAACGTATTCACACTCCTGAAGGATTTTAAGAACGGCATTCTCACCAGTGACGCTCTCGGTCTCGCATTTGAGCCGGAGCAGCGCTTTGAAAATCCGGACGGCAGCGATATCCGCTTTGATACGGATTATTTCGGTAATCACCGCGGTCTTGAGGCGATCCCCGGGCCTTTTGCGGATGAAAAGTCGGCCAAAGGAGTGCTGTAAGAGGTGAAGAAAGAGAGGAGCGTCTGGATCGAAACCCTGCGGGTAATGGCGACACTGCTGGTACTGCTCAATCATGTGCCCGCGGTGATGGTCTATTCCGTACACGAAGGCGCTGCGCGCTATGCCGATCTGGCGCTCACTCTCTTTGACCGTATCAATGTACCTCTTTTTTTCATGATCTCGGGTGCGCTGCTCCTGAAGAAAAAAGAGGATTTTTCCGTTGTGATGAAAAAGCGTATCCCCCGCTTCGCGCTGCTTCTGTTTCTCGCGGAGCTGGGGATCTTTCTTCTGAATGCCCTGATCGCATTCCGTCACGGTACGGAGGCGGATCTGTCGCCCCTGTCGTTTCTCCGTTCGTTTCTTGCCGGAAATATACCGAACGCTGGCAGTTACTGGTTTTTCTATGCTTATCTTTCCTTTCTCCTGATGCTTCCTTTTCTCCGGCCCATGGCTGAGGCGGGCGGAAAGAGGGAACTGCTGCTGCTTCTGTGCGGGCATGCGCTGTTGTGGAGCGTCCTGCCTTTTGTGAACTGGTGCCTGCTCAAAGGCGGTCTCAAACCACTTTATCTTACGGAGGAGCTGTCATTTCCGCTTGCGGTGGTGCAGCCGTTTTTCTATTCGCTCTGCGGCTATTTCCTCACAGAGCGGGTTCCGGTCGAAAAAGTGAAGGCAAAGCATCTGTGGTTTCTTTTTGCCGCATCCGCGGCGGGGATCGCCGTCAGTGCCGGCTGCACGCTGGGATATATGGAGCTGAAGGGCATCAATTACACGGAAGAGTACTACCGCATGTTCGATTATGTGACGGCGGTCTTTGTTTTCCTGCTGGTCCGCTGTCTGATGGAGAAAAAACATCCGGCCCTGTCGGAAGGGCGTTTTGCATCCGTCATGCGTTTCCTCGGGCCGCTCTGCCTGGGGGTCTATCTTCTGGATCCCGTGTGGAAGCTGGTCATCTATCCCGCATATTCAAAAGCCTGTGCCGGAGAAGTACCCGGATTGTGGTTTTCCCTGCTCTGGGTCGTATTCAGTTTTCTTGCCGGCGCGCTCATCACCCGTATCCTGAAGTGCATTCCCCTGATCAGAAAACTGCTGTGAGCTGTGAAGACAGGCGGAAGACACTATTTTTCCCACTGCATTCTTTTGACGTAAGCATGATGTTATGTTATGATATAAGGTGGTTTTTTGCGCGGGGAGGTCAGGAATACGGGAATCTGACCGCTGTTTTGCGTCGGAGGTTTTTCGGACGAAATGAAGTCGATACAGACAAAACTGATCATGCTCATCACGATCCTGATGTTTTTGGTGGTGGTCTGTTTTGTATATATCTCCCTGAGCAGGACGCAGGAGATCCTGGATGAGGATTCCGCGCAGATACTGCTAACCGAGGCGGAGTACCGCGCGGACAGCCTTGAAGAGGACGGCAGCGCGGATCATATGAAGGAAGCCGTTTCGCAGATCTCCTTTTACAGGGGAGGAAGAGCATTCCTGATGGACGGAAACGGCACGCTGCTCTATCATGAGGCGTTTCCCGAAGGTGCCTCCTCCGGAGAGCTTTCCGCAGAGGACAGGGCCTATTTCGAAAAGCTGCGCGGGGAAGAAACGGATACCGTGCTGTCTTACCGGGACTGTGACGGTACGGAGCAGAAACTGATCCTTAAGAGGCTGCAGAACGGCATGCTCCTTGGTCTGTACGCGCCGCTTCAGGAGATCAACGCCCCCCAGAGATCGCTGATCAGCGCGGAGGTCCTGATCGCCGTGATCGTCCTGATCTTTGCGGTGGCTTTCAGCATGGTCTGGGCACGCAGCATCACCGCGCCGATCAAAAATATAACCCGGGTGGCCGAGCTGCATGCGGATGGCTGTTATGATGAGGATATGGGCATGGAAGGGGAAGACGAAATGGCGATCCTTTCCCGCAGCCTGCAGAACATGTCCGTTTCGCTGAGACAGCAGATCGAGATCGCGGACCAGGCCAATCACGCCAAGAGTGCATTTCTGGCCAATATGTCCCACGAGATCCGTACACCCATCAATGCGGTGCTCGGCATGAACGAGATGATCCTGCGTGAAGCAAAGGACAGGCAGATCCTGGAATATTCCGCAAATATCCAGAGCGCCGGCCGTACCCTGCTTTCCCTGATCAATACGATCCTTGATTTTTCAAAGATCGAGGACGGCAAGATGGAGATCATACCGGTAAGCTATAAGCTGGTAGCTATGATCGCCAACCTGGAGAATTCCGTTTCGGAACGCGCCAGGGAAAAGAACCTGAAGCTGGTCCTGGATATCGATGAATCGCTTCCTTCCGTGCTTACGGGCGATGATGTGCGTATCAGCCAGGTGATCATGAACCTTCTGACCAATGCCGTAAAATATACGGATGAGGGAGAGGTAAGGCTCACGATGCGCAATAACGGCAGGGAAGGAGACAATCTCCGTCTCTTTGTCTCGGTAAAGGATACCGGCATCGGCATACGCAGAGAAGATATCGAACGCCTCCACGAAAGCTTTACGCGGATCGAGGAGAAGCGCAACCGTAATATCGAAGGCACGGGGCTTGGCATGACCATCGTGATCCGCCTGCTGGAGCTGATGGGGAGCCAGCTGGATGTGAGCAGCGAGTATGGCAGGGGTTCGGAGTTTTCCTTTACCCTGCGCCAGGGTGTCGATGATGTGCGCCCCATCGGTAATTATGACGACTACATCGTGAGCGAAGGTCAGCAGAGCGGTGACGCATCGCTCTTCCTCCGCGGAGCCCGCATACTGGTGGTCGATGACCACGACATGAACCTGAAGGTAGCCAAAAACCTGATGAAGATCTACGGGATCTCTCCGGATCTGGCTTCTTCCGGGAAAGAGGCACTGGAACTGGTGCGCGACAAGCAGTACGATATCATCTTCCTTGACCATCTGATGTCGGGAATGGACGGGATCGAAACACTGAAAAGGATGCAGGAAAAGAAGCTCCTGACGAAGGCCACTACGGTCATCGCCCTCACGGCAAATGCGGTGGTCGGTGCCCGCGAAACCTATCTGAGAGCGGGTTTTGACGATTATCTTTCCAAGCCCATTGAGGTGGAGCAGCTGGAACAGAAGCTTCTCTCTTATCTGCCGCAGGACAATATCCGGCACAGGACCGTGGAAAAGAAGAAACGCTATATACCGGCAGAAGGGAAAAAGCCGGAAAACGGCATGATCGTGCTGGAATTTGCACCCCGGAAAAAGGAGGAGCAGAGCACGGCGGATAACAGCAGACTGGAAGAGATCGGGATCTCCGTGGAAGAGGGGCTGAAGCACAGCGCGGGAGACAGGAGCCTTTTCTATGAGCTGCTGGACGATTACGTGAAAGCAGCGGACGAAAAGATCGTTCTGCTGGACAGGCTCTTCAGTGAAGGCGACTGGGATCAGTACCGCATCCATATCCATTCCGTGAAAAGCACCTCGGGAACGGTAGGTGCCACCGCGGTCTTTGAGGAAGCCCGGCGGCTGGAAAATGCGGCGAAGCAGAAGGATGAAAGCTATCTGACGGAACATCACAGAGAGTTTATGGTGCATTTTAAAAAGATCGCCGACGGGATCGATCTGCTGATCAGAACGGGAGAGTTGAAATGAACGGGGCGGTTGAATGGATCGTTGTTGTCGATGACGATCTGATGAATCTGAAGCTGGCCGGCCGTATCCTGAGCGAGGACGGAATGCGGGTCACGGCGCTGGGCAGCGGGGAAGCGCTTCTGGAGCACATCCGTGAGAACGGCGAGCCGGATCTGGTGCTCCTGGATCTTCTCATGCCCGGAATGGACGGTTTCGAAACCTACCGCCGGCTCAGGGAACTGGAAAAGGAAAAGTCCCTGGCGGAAGTGCCGGTCGTGTTCCTTACGGCAGACGACAATAAAGATACGGAAGCGGCAGGCCTGTCCATGGGAGCGCTGGATTTTATCCGTAAACCTCTGGTGCCCGGCGTGCTGCAGAAGAGGATACGGAACATCCTGAACAATCCCATGCGCGCACGGCAGGAAAAGCCGGCCGATGAGCAGCGGAAGCATATCTGTAAGGAATCGACCATCGAAGATCTGCGGCGGATCAGCGATATGCTGGATGAACGAAATATCGGCTCCCACGCCCTCTGGCTGGAGCGCGAAGAGTTTACCGGTGTATACCGTTATATGATGCGCTATATCCAGCGTTATCATGAAAAGGCGTATAAGCTGCTCTTTACCGTTTCGCCCGCCGAGGAGAGCGGAGAGGGTCTGAACCTGGAGGAAGCCAGCGACCGCCTGGGAGGCGTGCTGATGCGTTCGCTGCGCAACAGTGATATCATGATGCAGTGCGCGGCAAACCAGTTCTTCCTTCTGCTTCCCATGGTTGCGGAACGCGATATCCACAAGGTCATCGAAAGGATCATGGATTCGTGGCGGCGTACGGAATATTTTGAAAAGACCGATGTCAGCTGCGTGGAGGAGCTGATCTATTCCAACGGCACTGCCGGCTGGAGGCACGGAGAGGAATATGAACCCTGGATCGTCGTGGTGGATGATGATCTGAAAAATATGAAGCTGGCAGGCCGTATCCTGAGCGAAAACGGGATGCGCGTTACGGCGCTGAACGGAGGGCAGGCCCTGCTGGATCTGGTCGCGGACGGTAAGCGGCCGGATCTGATCCTTCTGGATATCCTCATGCCGGGGATGGACGGCTTTGAGACCCTGCGGCAGATGCGGGGGCTGGAACACGCCGGAGACAGTCTTCCGGTGATCTTCCTTACGGCCAACGACGACGAGGAAACGGAAAAAACAGGCCTGGCACTGGGGGCGCTGGATTTCATCCACAAGCCTTTCCGGCCGGAGCTGCTGCTGCTCAGGGTGCGTCATACCCTGGAACTGGTGATCCTGCAGCAGCATATGACGGCAGAGGTGATACGGAAGACCAACGAGAGCGAGGATCTGTTCCTGCAGGTGATGCGTTCGGTCGCCGGCGCGGTGGACGCCAAGGACAGTTTTTCGAAGGGACATTCGCAGAGGGTTGCCGGATACGCCCGCGAGATCGCCGCACGTTACGGCTATTCGGAAAAGAGGCAGAACGACATCTATATGGCCGGACTGCTTCATGATGTGGGAAATATCGGCATACCGGAGCGTCTGATCAACAAACCCTCGAAGCTTACGGAGGAAGAATTTGCGGTGATCCGGAAGCACCCGGCGAAAGGCGCCGCGATCCTGGAGAATATCCGGAACATGCCGGTACTGGCGCAGGCGGCCCGCTGGCACCATGAACGCTTCAGCGGGGGTGGTTATCCCGACGGACTGGCAGGCGCCGAGATCCCCGAAGAGGCGAGGATCCTTGCCGTAGCCGACGCCTATGATGCGATGAGCAGTCCCCGCAGCTACCGGAAGGCAATGGCTCAGGAGCAGGTGCGTGCCGAGATCGAAGGCGGCAGGGGATCGCAGTTCGATCCCATCTTTGCCGATATCATGCTCAAGATGATCGATGAAGACCTTGATTATGAAATGAGGGAAAGCTGATGAAGATCAAAAAGAGAAAAGCGATGCTGATCGGTCTGGCAGCGACAACGCTGTTCAGCGCACAGGGCTGCGGTCCGAATATCCACGGCTGCGTCTACGGTCCCCCTAACCGGGTGGAGGATAACCAGCTGGAGGATGTCTACGGCCCGCCGGTGATCGATGAGCAGGATAATGCGGAATCCGGCGTCTACGGTCCCCCGGTAATTTATGAGGAGGACAACCAGCTGGAGGACGTCTACGGTCCGCCGATCGACGATATCGGTCCCGAGGAGAACGAGAATGAGCGGGTCTACGGTCCGCCGACGGACTATGATGAGGAAGAGGATGACAGCGTCAGTGATAATGCTGTTTCCGCAAATGAGGCGGAAGTTACGCCTGCGATCAATATTGAGCCGCCCGTATACGGACCGGCTGAAGATTATGAATAAGAGGAGAAGGTGATGGATAAGATGATCGAGATCCGCTGGCACGGCCGCGGAGGCCAGGGCGCCAAGACCGCCAGTCAGCTCCTGGCGGATGCTGCCTTTATGGCAGGAAAATTTGTACAGAGTTTTCCGGAGTACGGACCGGAGCGGAGCGGTGCGCCCATTACGGCGTACAACCGCATTTCCGATGAGCGCTGCTGCGTTCATTCGAACATTTACGAACCGGATTATGTGGCGGTAGTGGACGAGACGCTTCTGGAAAGCGTGGATGTGTGTGCGGGACTGAAGGAAAACGGCGCCGTGATCATCAACTCGGCGAAGGATCCGGAAGAGTACAGGGAGCTGCTCCGCGGCTATAAGGGCCGCGTATGCACCATCGATGCGAGAGAGATCTCCCTGCGCAATCTGGGAGCTTATTTCCCGAACACGCCCATGCTGGCGGCCGTGGTGGCCGTGAGCGCCTGCGTGGACCGGGAGCAGTTCCTTCAGGATATGGAAGGTTCGTACCGGCATAAATTTGCAAAAAAGCCCCAGGTGGTGGAGGGAAACCTGAAATGCCTCCGCGAGGCCATGGACGAGGTGAAAGGATAATAAAATGAAAAAAGCAGCAGAGATCAACGAAAAGATCGCCTGGCAGGACATGACGACCGGCTGTGAGATTTACGAGCCCGGTACCTCCCGCCTGACGAAGACGGGTGAGTGGCGCAGCCGCACACCCCAGTGGCTTAAGGATAAGTGTAAACAGTGTGTACTGTGCGCACCTTTCTGTCCCGATGCCTCCATTCCCGTAAAGGATGGGAAGAGAGAAGATTTTGACTATGATCATTGCAAGGGCTGCGGGATCTGCATCAATGCCTGCCCCTTTGACGCCATAGTCTGGAAGGAGGAGGCATGAGCATAAGAGAGAGACTTTCCGGTAACGAGGCGATCGCTACGGCCATGCGCCAGATCAATCCGGATGTATTTGCGATGTTTCCGATCACTCCTTCTACAGAGATCCCCCAGTACTATGCACAGTATGTGGCGGACGGAAGGGTCGATACGGAATTCATTACCGTGGAAAGCGAGCATTCCTCTCTTTCCGCATGTCTGGGTGCGGAAGCGGCCGGAGTAAGAGCGGTTACCGCTACTTCCTCCGCAGGTCTGTCATTCATGAATGAGGTGCTGTATGTGGCGGCTTCCTCGCGTCTGCCGGTCGTGCTGGCGGTTGCCTGCCGCGCGCTTACCGGACCCATCAATATCAACCATGATTACTCGGATTCCATGGCTGAGCGCGACAGCGGTTTCATCCAGATCTACGCCGAGAATAATCAGGAAGTATATGATAATTATCTGCAGGCTCACAGGATCGCGGAGCATCCCGACGTGCGTCTGCCGCTCATGATCTGTGAGGACGGTTTCATCACTTCCCACGCGATCGAGAATATCGAACTGGAAGAGGACGAGGCCGTAAAGAAATTCGTGGGCGAATATCATCCCGAGAACTACCTGTTAAAAAAGGAAAATCCCCTGGCTGTGGGCCCTTACGGTGTGTCGAATTATTATATGGAAGCACGTGTTGCCCAGGCACAGGCCATGAAGAATGCGAAAAAAGTCATTCTTGAGGTTGCTGCCGATTTCGAAAAGACCTTCGGCCGCAGCTACAGCTTTTTTGAGGCATATAAAATGGAGGATGCCGAGATCGCCATGGTGATCATGGGCTCCAGCGCCGGTACCGCAAAGGCGGCAGTTGATCAGCTGCGTGCGGAAGGTGTAAAAGCCGGACTCATCAAGATCCGTGTATTCCGGCCTTTCCCCGGAGAGGAACTGGCTGCAGTGCTTAAGGGCGTAAAGGCAGTGGCGGTCATGGATAAGAGCGAAGGCTTCTCTGCCTGTGGCGGACCTCTCTTTGCGGAGACAGCAGGTGCCTGCATCAATATGCCGGACCGCCCGCTGATGGTGGATATCGTCTTCGGTCTGGGCGGCCGTGACTTTACGGTAGATGCAGCGCTCAGCGTCTATGACAGACTGAAGAACATTGCGGCTACCGGCGAGGCCGGCGAGCTCTACACCCACATGGGACAGAGGGAGAGGTAAAAAAAGATGGCATATAATCTTAAGCAGGAAATGAACAAGCCCGAGCGTTTTCACTCGGGGCACAGGCTTTGCGCAGGCTGCGGCGCGGGTATCGTCTGCCGTGCCATGATGCGTGCGGTGGAGCCTGAGGATCAGGCGGTGATCTGCAATGCGACAGGCTGCCTGGAGGTTTCTTCCTTCCAGTATCCCTATACCGCATGGGAAGATTCCTATATCCATACCGCATTTGAAAATGCTTCCGCCACTGCCAGCGGCGTAGAGGCAGCATATAAAGTGCTGAAGAAAAAGGGAAAGATCGAAGAGGACAGGAATATCAAGATCCTGGCCATCGGCGGCGACGGCGGTACCTATGACATCGGCTTCCAGTCTTTATCCGGGGCGCTGGAGCGCGGCCACGATTTCACCTATTTCTGTTACGATAACAACGCGTATATGAATACGGGTACCCAGCGTTCCTCCGCAACGCCCCGTTTCGCATCCGCGACCACCACTCCCTCCGGCGTGGAGAGCGTAGGTAAGAAGCAGAATCAGAAGGATCTGACGCAGATCGTGGTGATGCACGGAGCGCCTTACGTGGCGCAGACCACACTTTTCGGCAATATGAAGGACTTCCATGAAAAGGCACACAGGGCGATCTATACCGAGGGCCCTACCTTCGTAAACTGCTTAACGCCCTGCCCCAGAGGCTGGGGTTATCCCGCCGAGGATCTGCTTGCGATCTGCCGGGCAGCGATCGATACCTGCGTATGGCCGATCTATGAAGTGGTGAACGGCGAATACCGGCTCACCTACGAGCCCAAGAAAAAGCTGCCCGTGGAGGAATTCATGAGGAAGCAGACACGTTTCAAGCACTGCTTTGCAAAAGGAAACGAGTGGACCATTGAGGCGGCACAGGAGTATGTCGACAGGAAGTGGGAAGAGCTGCTGGCAAAATGCAAGTAAGGACGTTGTTTTCGGAAGGATGTAAGGGCTGACGGCAAAGCTCTGTAAGCAAAGATCAAAGGATCATAAGGGGGTATGCATTATGGCTGATGAATTGTTTTCCAATAAACACATCATTTCCTGGTTACAGTATTTTTCCGATAATACGGATATCGATCTGGAGCATGTGAAGCTCCTTGATATCACCAAAAAGAATAAGAGCCTGATACCCGCGGTGGAAGCACACCGCTGCGTGCTGGTATTTACCGAGGCCGGAAACATGGACATCTTTTATAAGATGTGGGAAGTGGGCCTGGGTGACTGCGAGGTCATATACAATGAGGGATCCGAGCCCGCAGGCCCGATCAAGAGGGATAAGGTTTCGGCAATGATCGACCGCGGCATCAATGCCAGCGCAGGCATGATCGTGCTCAATCCCAATGCCAGATCCACCGTTAAGTTCGGTATGGATAATAAGCTCTTCGCCTCGGGCTCCGTTAAATATGTGGGCAGTGAGATACGTTCCGTGCTGCTTTCCCGCATGCAGATCGATGAGCATAAGAATCTCTGCGTGATCAGCGGCGAGAGCATTGCGGTGGAAGCTGCCATGATGTGTACCGAAGGTACGGTCATAGCTGTCGAGTACAAGAGCCAGGACCGTGAGACCATGGAGGAGAACGTAAACCAGTTTGGTCTGCGAAACGTGACCATAGTGGATCATGTGGGTGAGGATACCTTCACCGGGCTTCCGGTTCCCGACACCACCATGCTGGTAGCCAGCGCGAGCCTTGAACACGAGCTGGAATATCTTACCGGACTCAATCCTGCCATGGATTTCGTGATCTACACGCTGGACTTTAAGGTTGCGGCAAATATCAAGGATATACTGGCAAATTACGGCTTAAACGATGTGAACATCATCCGGATCGCCGTCTCGAGGCTGAAATCGAATAATGTATTCGAGGACCAGCCGGCACCCTGGATCATCACGGCGAGGGCCGGGGCATGATCGACGGCAGCACGGCCGGAGGAACGGGCCGGAGAAGACTGCTGATAACGCTCATCCTGCTCTGCGCAGTGCTGCTGGCTGTGGCATTGATCTTTGTTCCGCGTTTTCTGAAGGCGCCGGAAGAAGAGGACCGGACGGTGGAAAGCGTTACGCCGGAAGCGGAGAAAAAGCTTTCGAAGGACGAACTGGAGAAACGGGTAAAAAAGCTCGTTAAGGCACAGACCTCCGGGGAGGCCGGGCCTCTTCTTCAGGAGCTGAAGGAGCTTTCTCCTTCGGACGGAGCAAGCTGGGAGGAGCTGCTCGCATACTGGTCGGGCATGTCCGAAAGCGGCTTTGTGAACGTCTGCGGCGAAGATGCCGCAGATCCGCTGCCGGAGGGACTGCCGCAGGATGACAGCCTCTGTATCATTGTGCTGGGCTATCAGCTGAAAAGCGACGGGACCATGCGGGAAGAGCTGGAAAAGCGCCTGAACATGGCGCTGGCCGCAGCGAAGCAGTACCCGCAGGCCTTTGTGTGCGTGACCGGCGGACACACGGCTTCTGCCAACAGTTCCGCCAGTGAAGGCGGCGTCATGGCTTCCTGGCTCCTGAGTCACGGGATCGCCGAAGAGCGCATCATCAGCGAGACCGAATCCCGTACCACCGTGGAAAATGCGGTCTTCTGCCAGCGGATCTTCCGTGAACGATACCCGCAGATCCGTGCGGTGGCCATTGTTACCAGCGATTATCACATAAAGCTCGGCAGCCTGCTCTTTAACAGCCGCTTTATCCTTCAGGAAAAGAACAGCCCCCGGGTGGTGGCAAACGCAGCCAACCGTACCGGAGGGGAATATTATTTTTCGGCACAGGACGAATCCTACTGGCTTTCGGAGCTTCTGGACTATGAATGAAAGAACCACCGCTTTCCGCGGTGGTTTTTTTAAGAGGAGCTCTTCCCGGCTTTCATCTCTTTCTTCATGTTGTACATTTCCGTATCGGCCTGCCGGAAGGTGTCTTCCACGTCTTTGTCCCTGCCCGGCGTGAAGCGCGCGATGCCGATCGCTGCAGAGACCCTTTCCCAGGGCTTGAGGGAACTGTCCCCGCACAGGGCTTCCGTTTCCTTCAGGAAGCGTTCGCGCAGCTCCTTCACATGCAGCAGGTCGCGCTTACCATGCAAGATGCATTGCCTGTGCATATGGCCGGGAATTGAGGGAAGAGAAACGGAGGAAGGAGCGGCTTCGGCAGAAAAGGGGAGAGGTATATATAGCTAAAATACACAACGCAGGGAGTGAGCAGGGGCATTTTTTTGTTGAATATTACAAAAAATCATAGTATAATAACATTCGTCTGATAAATAAGGGATATAGGAGAACAGAGGTAATGAAGAAACTGCAGAAATCATTTCTGACGATCCTCACAATGGCTCTGGTGTTTGCAGTATTTTCTCTTTCGTCCGTGGCAGCGGGAGATGCAAAGGTAGTGAGCAGCCGGACTACAGAGGATGCCGTATACATATATCTGGATGGTGTGGAGGACACGATAGAAGGCTGTACGGTACAGGTGGGGACCACGATCTGTGAGAATGTAGAGATCAGCGACATCCGGGGGCAGGGGATTCCCGTTAAAACGATAATGCTCCTTGATAATTCGAATTCCATAGAAACGCACTGGAAAAAAGGTGCTGCGGATCTTATGAACGGAGTCATAGATTCCATGCTGGACGGAGAAGAGATCAAGATCGCAACCTATGGGGCTGAGCTGAATCTCCTTGCGGATTTTACCACGGACAAAGCCGCGGCGCACAGCGCTGTGGCGGCGGTAAGCTACAAATATCAGGACAGTTACCTGATGGAAGTGCTGCGCGATATTCTTGAGACGATCAAAAAAAGCAATGATAATGCGTTCTACCGTATCATCATCATCTGCGACGGAGCGGATCATAATACAGCTGACCAGAACTATACACCGGACGAGATCAGGGAACTGATAAAGTCAAGCGGAGTACAGGTAAACACGATCGGTGTGGATGCCGGGGACAAGGCTGCGCTGGAGACCCTGTTTTCTTTTGCAAGAGCCGGAGCGGGATATTACGAGCTTGTTACCAAGGCTGATGACAGCAGTAAGGTTTCTTCCGGACTCTCTGCGTATCAGGCATATAAATGCATCAAGCTGATCCCTGAGGCAGAGATCATGGATGGCAGCAGCAGGGAAGCAAAGATCAATATCGACACAGCGGCAGAAAAGCTGTCCGTTACGACTACGCTGCGTCTGCCTTTCGGAACCGGAAGCAAACCGGTAGTTGAGGAGCCGACGCCTACGATAGAAGAAAAAAAGGAGCCGACACCTACTCCGGTGAAAGAAAGACCTGATCCGGCACCTAAGGAAGAAAAAAAATCCATGTCCACTGCTACGATCGTGCTCTTTATCGTTATAGGTCTGGTGGCAGTAGCAGTGATCGTGGTGATCGTACTCCTCCTTGTTAAAGGGAAAAAACAGGAAGAGGACAATCTGGGGATACCCCTCCCGGAGAAGCCGATAACGGAGAATCCTTTAGATAACGGGATCGAGCATACGGTACTGCTCGGAAATGACATGGAAACGCCGGAGCATTCCACCATGGGGCTTTTTGATGAAATAAAGAAAGCTCCAACCAGATTTCTTGTCCTGGTTGACGAGAGTAACCCGATGAAACAATACAGCGCTCCTTTTGTTGACGAGAGAGTGATCATAGGACGTGTACCGCCGTCAAATATCGTCCTGGGTCATGATCAGGCGGTATCTTCCCAGCACTGCATGGTTTATCAGACCGGCGGCAGATATGTTGTCAAGCATCTTGGCAACAGTAATCCTACGGTGGTCAACGGAAACATCACGATCACCAGGGATGATGCGGAGGTGCCGGTGGTGACCGGTTCAACATTGAAACTGGGTCACAGTGTTTATACAGTAACGATCAAAGGAGTATAGCAATGTGGAAGATCATAGGCTGTGTGGCAGGCGGGATCGCACTGCTGGTCCTGTTGCTGATATTGCGTGCTAAGCATAAAAAGAAGAAAAAGAAGGCAGAAGAACTGGAACGCGTAGCCAATGACGTGCTTCGCGGCCAGGAACTGGACCGGAGGATACTGAACGAAAAAGCCGGGAACGAGAAGCTGAAGCGCAGATCGGAAGGCCCTTATGATGTTAAATATTCCACGACAGCGGTTGAAAAAGACAATATCCGGCTTCCTTCCGGGAAACGTCTGCTGCTTCATATAGAAGAGAAGGGTCTGTTCACGAATCGGGAATATATGCTTGATCCGGCCGGGATCATCTATATCGGTTCCGGCCGCGAAAATGATATCTCGCTGATCGGCGGAAATCTTGATGAAAAGCAGTGCGAGATCGGTATATATGATGCCATGAAGGGGATCATTTATATACGGAATATCGGTTCATCGGGGAAAGTAAAGCTCGTCCGTAAAAAAAGGATCGCAGAGGTCGGGAATGCGTGGATCGAGCTGAAAAACAAAGATGTGATCATAACGGGGGAAGTACAGCTGAAGATCACATTTGTAAAAGCAGGGGGAAAATAAATGAGTTGCGTACTATCTGTGTATGGCGCGGCAGCGTACAGGGAGATCCTGCTGCCCGCGATGGATAATTCAGATTATGATCTGAATCTCTCAAAGGAGCTTTTTGGTATTTCGGAGGATGCAGTCCTCAGGATGGAAGTTATGGAAGGGGAATGGAGTTTTGTGGAGGACTCCTCCTATTCCGTTCTGTATTCCGCTACCGGTATGTGCTGCGAGGGAAAAGCGCTGCAGCATAACGATCTTTTATCCGTGCATCTGCACGGAACAGACCAGATCTTCATCATCGTAAAGATGACAGATGCATCCTTTATCGTCTACAGCAAGTTCGATCTGTCAGGGATCAATTATATCACCATCGGAAGTGATTCCAATAATGTATTTCAATACAGTGTACGCATCAATCAGAAAAGCCTGATCTCGGCGGAGCATGCCCGGATACAGAGGGTGGAAAACGGCTTTATCCTCACCGACTGCTCAAAAAACGGGTCCTTCATCAATGAAAAACGGGTAGTAGGAAACGTCCAGAAGCTTCAGTTCGGTGACCTGATAAACATATACGGACTCAAGATCATATTTCTGAACAATGTCCTTGCGGTAAATACCGCCACCGAGGGTCTGCGGATCGGGACCGGGGTCCTGATGCCGTACCGGCCGGTGGAAGCCCAGCGCCCCGGTGAAAAGATTCCTGTACCGGATAAGGACAGGCTGTTCCGGCGTTCCCCCAGAAATATTCCCAAGATCGAAGCGGAACCGGTGGAGATCGAGGCGCCTCCCGCACCAAGGGAAAATATAACCCAGCCGGGTCTGATGGCGATCGGTCCCTCTCTCACCATGGCACTGCCTATGCTCCTTGGTACCGGTGTTTCCATCGCGGCATCCATGGCTTCCACCGGGCACTTTCAGGTCCTGATGATCTCCGGTATCATCACGGCGGTCGGATCGTCAGTTGTCGGTACTTTCTGGGCCCTGAAGAACATGAAAGCGCAGAAAAAGAAAAACCGCGAGGAAGAGGTCCGGCGTTTTGAAACCTACAGCCAGTATCTGATCCGCTGTGCCAACGATATAAAAGATAAGTATGAGAACAATACGAAAGCTCTGTATCAGATGTACCGTTCTTCGGATGAGTGCAGCTTTATCGGCAGGGAAAATATCGAATTATGGAACCGAAACAGCCGTCACGAAGATTTCCTCCGGCACAGGCTCGGTATCGGGGAGATCCCTTTCCAGGTGGAGATCAATGTTCCGAAGGAACGTTTTTCCGTGCTCAGTGATAATCTGGGCGAGCGTCCGCGAATGATCAAGGAAAGCTATAAGATGCTCAAGGATGTCCCGGTCTGTGTGGATCTGTATAAAAACAAACTCATCGGTCTGATCGGGGGAGAGGGCTACAGAGGCTGTTACCAGATCATGCACGATCTGGTGGCGCAGATCGTTTCTTCCGATTGTTATACGGATGTGAAACTGGCCTTTGTATTTGACGGAAACGGAAACATCAACGAGGCGAACTGGGGCTTTGCCAAATGGCTGCCTCACGTCTGGAGTGAAGACGGCAAGGTCCGTTATGTGGCTATGGACCGTAATGATGCCAGTGATGTATTTTATGAACTGACCAATATCCTTCGTTTCCGCGCGGAAGAAAAGCAGAACAGTATCAGCAGCAACAAGCAGGTGATCGAAAAGCCGTATTACATACTGTTTCTGGAAAATCCGGAACTGCTGGAAGGCGAACTGCTGGCAAAATACGTATATAACAGTGAAGCAAATTACGGCATGACCACGGTACTGCTGGTGCACAGCTATGATGAGCTTCCCAATGCCTGCGAGTATATCATCGAAAACACCGAGCGTTACAGGGGCGCCTATTATGTTACGGATGGCGAGGACGAGCGTATACCTGTCAATTATGATATGGTCGTCGGAAATCATCTGGAGAGGATGGCCAGACGGCTGTCCGATGTCAAAGTCAAGGAAGAAACTTCCGGCGGTGAGATCCCCAGTGGTATTACCTTCTTTGATATGTATGGCATAAGCCATCTTGAGGAGCTGCAGGTTCTGGACCGCTGGAAAAAGAACAGAACCTATGATTCGCTCCGTGCGCTGATCGGTCAGAAATCCGGCGGAGCCGACTGCTATCTGGATGTACATGAAAAGTACCACGGCCCCCACGGTCTGGTAGCGGGTACTACAGGTTCCGGAAAATCCGAGACCCTGCAGACTTATATGCTTTCCCTTGCGATCAATTACAGCCCTGATGATATCGGATTCTTTATCATCGACTACAAGGGCGGCGGCATGGCAAACCTGTTCAACGGTCTTCCGCATATGATCGGACAGATCTCCAACCTGTCGGGAAACCAGGTTCACAGGGCCATGGTCTCGATCAAGAGTGAAAACATGCGCCGTCAGAGGATATTTAACGAGCATGGCGTGAACAATATCAACCTTTATACGCGCCTGTACAAGAATAACGAGGCAAAGCTTCCCGTGCCGCATATGTTCATCATCATTGATGAGTTCGCGGAGCTGAAAAGGGAAGAACCGGAGTTCATGAAGGAGCTGATCTCCGTGGCCCAGGTCGGCCGTTCCCTTGGCGTACATCTGATACTTGCCACGCAGAAGCCGGCAGGTACCGTGGATGATAATATCTGGAGTAACTCGAAATTCCGTCTGTGTCTGCGTGTGCAGGACAGGCAGGACAGCATGGACATGCTGCACAAGCCCGATGCCGCATATATCACACAGGCCGGCCGGGGTTATATGCAGGTAGGTAATGATGAACTTTATGAGCTGTTCCAGTCGGGTTACAGCGGAGCCGTTTATGATGAAAACGGCGGCGTGCAGGCGGATATCGCCAGAATGCTGGGAGACAACGGAAAGGCAGCGCTTGTGGGCAGCCATGCACAGCTTCAGCGAAAAGAGAAGATCCGTAATGCATGGATCTCACGCCTCATAGATGTTGCGGACAATGCTGCGCGCAGGATCGAGTGTAATATTGAGGACTGTCTGGAAGATAAGAGTCTTGAGAATAATCTGATCAAGGAATTCTTTAAGGAGATCGAGCGGCAGGGGATCGAATATCAGGATAACGATCACAATCAGCATGCGGTTCAGGATTTTCTGGATGTATATGCGAGCTGCCTGAAACGGAGTGCATATGAGGACGAAGTGAATATGCCGGAGATGATCAATATCCTTGCGGGCAACATGCGTAAAAAGCTTCCCGAGGCCGAAGAAAAGACCCAGCTGGATGCTGTCGTTGGGTATCTTGCCGAGATCGCGGAAAAGAATGGTTATAACCGTAATCTGCAGCTCTGGCTCCCTGTACTTCCGGAGATGATCTATCTCGATGAACTGAAAGGATACAGGAGCAGGACCTTTGACGGTAACGAGTGGCATCAGCCCGGAAAACGTTTCACTCTGGAAACACTCATCGGACTTTATGATGATCCTGAAAATCAGGCACAGAATCCGGTTGCGGTGGATATTGCGGAATGCGGCAATATGGCTGTAGTCGGTATGCCCATGACCGGAAAGAGTACCTTCCTTCTGAGTTATCTGTATTCCGTGGCGGAATGCTATTCGCCGGAGGTGGTCAATTTCTATATCCTGGATTTCAGCAGCAAGCTTCTCGGAGCTCTTGCGGGTCTGCCTCATACCGGCGGTATGATGTTTGAAGAAGATAATGAAAAGGTGGAAAAATTCTTCACTTTCCTTGTCCGTATGCTTCAGGAAAGAAAACATCTTCTGCAGGGCGGCAGCTTTAAACAGTATGTTCAGGCTTCCGGATACAGTATTCCTGCTGTCATCGTGGCGATAGATAATTATGCCTCCTTCAGGGTGAAGACCGAAAACCGCTACGATGATCTGATGCTCAGCCTGATGAAGGAAGCAAATAATTACGGTATCTATTTTGCTCTTTCCGCAGGCGGTTATTCGTCGGGTGAGATACCGATCAAGGTATCGGAACTGATACGTACCTCTTTTGCACTGGAACTGAACGAGCGCTTTGCCTATGGTGAGGTGATGCATACCATGCACCTTGAGGTCCTTCCGGAAACGAACATCAAGGGCAGAGGTCTTGTAAAGATCGGAGAATCCATACTGGAGTTCCAGACCGCCATGAGTATTGAAGCTGCTGACGACTTTGAACGCAGCGAGAAGCTGAAAGAGATAGCAAGACAGCTTTCGCAGGCCTGGAAAGGAAAGAAAGCCAGAGAGATACCTACGATCCCTGACGAACCGATCTGGGGCGAGTTCTGTGAGCTGGATGATGTTATCCGCATGGCAGCAGAGAAAGAATATCTTCCTGTCGGTTATGATCAGCGGACCGCAGCGATCTACGGTATCAGTCTCAGGAATACTTATACCTATATCATTTCGGGAAAAGCGCATACCGGTAAGACGAATATGCTGAAGATCATCTGCAGTTCGGCTTATATGGCGGGGATCCGGCTTTCGGTGATCGATTTCAAGGGAGAGTTCCGGGCTCTGGCCTCGGTGCTGGGAGCTGATTATATCAATAATGACAGTGAGATGTACAGCTTTTTCGAAGCTCTTATACCCGACTTTAAGCAGAGAAATGCGCTGAAGAAAGAGTGCGCGGATAAGGGCTTTACCGACAAGGAGCTTTACGACAAGATGCAGGTCTTCCCGAAACGCTTTATCGTGATCGGAAATCTGGTCGATTTTGCAAAGCATGTGAACAAGCCGGAAGAAGGTGTGCTTGATATGAGCGGTCTGTTATGCAATCTGCTTGATCGCGGTGCGATGCATAATATCTACTGGTTTGCGGATCTTAATCAGGACCAGGTGCCGGAGGTCATGACGATCAATGTCTTCCAGGTATTTATCCGTGAAAGAAACGGTATGCATTTCGGAGGAAACGTGCAGGCCCAGAAACTGCTGGCCTTCGATCATGTCAAGTATAACGAGCAGGCGAGGAAGTACCCGCCCGGATTTGGTATGCTGCCTACGCATGACGGTGATGATACCAAAATGGTCGTTACTCCGTTCTATCGCATAAACCAGCAGGGAGGAGACGCATGATATCGCTGGTCGCGCTGGATGGGGACAAAAAGGAATCCGCCGCGCTGAAGAATGCAGTATCGGATGTTGCGGCAGATATGACCGAAGAATATTGGGATACGTTTTTTTTCTCTACACTGGAGGAGTATGGGAAGTATCTGAAGACGGAACCGCTGATCGATTTTGCCTGCTATGATGTTGCCATGAAAGGTGCGCTGGCATTTTTGCAGGGAGTGAGAAAGGCCTATGAACAGACGGGGCTGCTCCTGATCGCGGATGAAAGTATATCTCCGCTGGAATATATGAAACCGGGCATCCGTGCGGATTCCCTCCTGATGCGCCCGTTTACGGAAGAAACAATGAAAGCGACACTCAGCGAGTTTGTCAGCGAGGGTCTGGAACGGAATAAAAGAAAAGCCGGAGAAGAGTCCTTTGTCATGGAGACCAAAGAAGGAAAAACCTATCTTCCCTATGATAATATCTATTATTTTGAGTCGAGGGAGAAAAAGGTTTTTGTCCGGCTGTTAAAAGAAGAATATGGTTTTTATACGACCATGGATGAGTTGGAGCAGCAGCTTCGGGGAGATTTTATCCGCTGCCACAGAAGTTATATCATAAACAGTGGAAAGATCCAGAAAGTACTGAGCGGGCAGAATATGATCGAGCTGAAACACGGATTTACGATCCCGGTTTCACGTTCATACAAAGCCGGCTTAAAGGATCTGGGAAGACGGTGACAGCTGTGAAAGGAGAAAACAAGGTATACTGTTTCAGTGAAGGGGAGTTTTCTGTTCTTGCGGATGCCTGCAGGCTGCGCAGGTTCCTTTGCTTTGAATCGCTGAGAGGTGGCGGAACGATTGAAAAACTGAGCCGGAGAGACTACTATCAGGTTGTGTATGAGCTGGGAAAGAGCGGTATACTCAGGCTGGATGGCGATGAACTGATCATGGAGACCGCTGTGAGCGATATGTTTGTGATCTGCAGGGAGTGCACCGCTGTTGCATGTTTCTACAAAGAAGAGGATAGCCGGTATGCAGCGTGCCTTTATATGGGAAAAGACGGACGTTTCACCCTGATCCTTTCAGGCAGCAGAACGGAAGAATATGTCCGGATGAGCCTTCATGAGAAAGAAGAGTTTGAGGAGATCAGCAGGACCTATATTGAGGAAAGCCGTGGGATCCGTGTTTTTTCGGGAGATGGAACGAAAGTACTGGAGGAGTGTTCCACAGGATCCGGAAAGGACGGAGAGGATGTAACCGCAAAGATTCTGAATATGATGCAGAAATACAGAGTTATTATGGGGGAATGATATGATACTGGTAGATATTTTTGTACCGAGCGTAGACAAGACTTATGATTTTCAGCTGAATGAAGAGATCGAGATACATACCGTATTGGAAGAGATCAGTGAAATGATCGGACAGAAGGAGCATTCCAGGATCACGGGACGTGTAGATCAGCTGCTTTTATGCAATTACCGTACAGGCAGTATATTAAGCACAAATATCACTTTAAAAGAAGCAGGGATCGTGAACGGAGATAAACTTTTGCTGGTTTAAATGTCATTCATCCTCAAAAACATGTCATTTGTCAGAAAAATAAAACATTTGAGGATTGACTGCTATAATGACAATTGTAAAGAGCAAGAGGGAGAAAAAAAGAATGTTTCGAGTGATGACTCAAAATCTATATGAAGCCGAAGATCGCCTGTGGCAGCAGATCCGACGCAAGGATGATCTGAGATCGGCGGTACTGAGTGTCCTTTATGAGATGAAAAGGATGGAGCCGATGGAGGAGGAATGCCGGGAGCTGGGGATGATCCTTGAACGGATGGACACGGAAGTGCGACAGCTGCTGGACATGGCACAGGCACTGGCAAGTATCCGAGAGATGTATACCCGATGCGATGATAGCGCGGTGATCCACGGAGAAGACAGCATAAGCTATATCAGAAATCGGAGTATTTCAACGATAGAGCTTCCCGAATATGACGACAGATTGATCAGACAGGCGTAAAAACAATATATAAAGGAGAAACGCTATGAGCAGAGAGATCGCAGTAAACACCTCACAATTACAAAAGGAAGTGGATACGATGGAAAATGCGTTGAAGCTTCTCAAGACCAGGATCGATGAGGCTTATCAGGAAGTGAATGAACTGGATAAGCTCTGGGACGGACCCGATAACAAAGCCTTTCAGGAGAGCTTCCGCAGAGATCAGGCAAAGATGACAGAGATATACGAAGCACTGAAAAGTCTGGTGGCTTCGATGAGTATGTCAAGAGTCGAATATGAGAAATGTGAAGCGGATGTAAAAAGTATCGTGGACAATATCAAGATCTGAGGGAGGACGGAGAGATGATTTTTATCGCGGAAGGCTTTTTCCACAGAAACGCAGTAAAGGTAGATATGGGTGTGCTGCGGGCCAAGGCCGGTGAAGTGGAAACGAAAGTAAAAGATATGAAGATCCAGCTGGACGAAGTGGATCAGATGATCCGGGATACGATGTCCCACTGGAAGGGAGAAGCAGGAGATCTCCACAGAAACATCTACAATGCAAAAAAAGCCGACATTGATACCATGGTCAAAGCCCTGGCCGAACATCCGCAGAATCTGCGCAAGGCAGCGGATATCTATGACGGACTGGTAGGGTCGACCAGCGCAACGATAGGCGGACTTCCCAGCGATGTGATCAGTTAAGGGAGAGGAGAAGAAAATGGGAACGATAATAGATATAGATTTTGCGGTCGCCAGAGCTCAGGCAAGTAAACTGGAAGAAGTTGCAAATACCCTGGAAGGCATGATCAATAATGATTATGATTCCACGATGCAGGAGATCAAGGCCGGTTGGAGCGGAGAAGCTTCGGACAGATATATGAATAAGGGATCCATACTGGAGTCGGATATGAGGACAACGGTTGAAAGGATCCGGAATGTGGTAAGCAGCATCCGAACCACAGTAAGTAAAGCAGAAGCCGCACAAAAGCGAGCACAGGAGCTTCTTCTGAACAAGAACTTTTGATCATCAATGTGATATTATGCGGCAAAGGGCCGTATAAATATATACCTAACAGGAGGAAAAAAGAATGGCACTGTATGTAAATTGGCAGGAATTAGAAACAAAGGCAAGTGAACTGGAGGGGTACAACAACACTCTGAAGAGCGAGTGTGACTCCTACGAGCAGGCTGGACTGGCTCTTCGCAGCAGCTTTGAGGGCGATGCGGCAGAAGAATTCTTCAGAGAAGTCCAGGATCACAAGGCAAAGATGGTACTGTTCATCGAACTGATCGGGAAGTATGTGGCAGCTATGAGAAACATGGCATCCGATGCTAAGTCTGCAGCAGCCAGAGCACAGGCAGAGGTACAGACCAAGAATTATTGATGTCCGGTAAAGGCAATCATCAGAAAAATCGTTAGAGTATAAAAAGAAAAGGAGAAAAAAAAGATGGCTGACACAAAGTTAAAGGTATCAAAAGAGGAGCTTCTCAGTACAGTAGGTAAGTTCAATGCAAATTATTCGGCTGTAAGTAACGCAACCTCGCAGATGTTGACACTGCTGGAGGGTCTGAAGACGGTTTGTAACGGAGAGCCTTACGATGGATTTATCGCCAAGGCAGCCGGGCTGAACAATGATATGGAGCAGGTCAAGAAGATGATCAACGGACATATCGATGAGCTGACGAAGGTAGCAGGCATTGTTGATCAGCTGGTTCAGGAAACAAACGCAGCATTCAGCGGGCTTCCCAATGATGTGATCTCATAAATAGGTCATTGATCCGGTCCCGTGGTACACAGATAAACCACGGGACCGTTTTGTAAACAGGCAGTAAAGGAGTGCAGGTTATGGCAGAGTTCAGTATTAAAACAGATAGGATCAGCCGGGAAGCAGATGATCTGTTTTCGTTGGCAAAAAAGATGGATGGATTACACTCCGATCTGATCAGGGTCACCCTGACACCATCATTTACGATGGCATTCAAACAGTTATTTGAAGGAAGTAATGGGCCTTATACCCAGCTGATATCAGCTGCATCCAGGCTCAGAAAGGAAATTGAAAAAGCGAGATTTATGGGACAGGGATTGAATGCTGTCCTTCAAAGATATATAGAAGCAGAGAATCTGATCCAGAATCATAATGGGGTTGTGAGTTATAACAGACCGTCCGGACAGGAGCTGCTGAGTGACAGTAAGGAAGAAAAGGATGCGTTTATCCGCGATTATGAGAATGCTCATCCGGAATGGAAAGAGAAGCTGGATGCATTCCTCAGGAGCGGGAAAGGTAATAAGTTTACGGAAGAAGATATCCGCAATATCAAATATCTGATCTACAATGCAAAAGAACCTTTCCGGAGCATTTACCTGAATTCTACGGCGGGCTATGCCATAGATAAATTCTATAACAAAGACGGGGCATATTACAGCAATGGAAAAGTAAATTATGACAGTGACAGTTTTGGAAATGATCCGAGAGGACCCTATACAACCTTATTCCATGAATGCGGACATGCGATCGATGATCAGAGTGATCTTGTTCAGGGTAATGGTTAC
Source organism: Lachnospiraceae bacterium (assembly GCA_016282915.1). Taxonomy (GTDB): domain Bacteria; phylum Bacillota; class Clostridia; order Lachnospirales; family Lachnospiraceae; genus NK4A136. Next base: position 27,211 of record JAEELW010000174.1, read on the forward strand.
GATAGTCCCGTATTCAAGATATACAGCGATGCAATGGGAAAAGAGGTTACGCTGCTTGATGCGATCTATTATGATGTGTACAAAAATCCGGACAATCCTCACAGTATGTACAGTCTGGCAGCCCAGATCCAGAAGGAAGGGATTTACGGAAGTAACGGAAGCATAGATAATGTGCTCGCTGCAATACAAAATGGATCCTCAAAGGGGCTGAGTAACGAAGATCTGGCGCTTTATAATGCAGTGGTAAACAGGCATAATGCTTCTCTTAACGGGTCTGCACTGGTGGAATCCGTGACTGATGTCTACGGTGGTGTATCTCACAACGTGCTGCGGGATAATGGGTATGGACATGACAATAAATACTGGAATCAAAACGGTAACCGGCCGGCGATGGAATTATGGGCAGAATACTTCTCCTATAACATGTCGGGCAGCGAAGAGAACCTCGATATGCTGCTGAAGTATTACCCGGAGGCATCGAAGGTAATGGAACAGTATGCATTATCTCTTGCTAACAGGTGAAAACGATGAAGAAGAAATGGATTTTTATACCGGCAGTGTGTATACTGTTATTGAGTGGCTGCGGACAGAAGACAGGTAAGGATACGCAGAAACCGGAAGTGATCACGGAAGAGGAGGAAAGGGATAAGATGGATGATACAGTAAAGGAAGTGGCTGAAGCTCAGTCCGGCGATATCAGTGAAGAAAAAAAATTCATGATGGAAACTTTCGGATTTACGGAGGAAGACCTGGAGGGTGTGGATCTGATCCGTTTCATTGAAGATTATGAACTGAGAGAGCGGGAATGGGAAGCGGAGACCGTCCGGCAGATCCTGGAATCGCAAAGGTATATGTATGTTGATGATGGGACCACGGCCATATACTCCATTTTTTCAAAATCCGGCGGAACTCTCGAGGAAGGCGATATTATAACGAAATTTGCAATAGAAGCAGACAGGGGAAACAAGGAAGAACGAACGGTAATGGATCTGGCATCCGGGAAGTATTATTCGGGAGATGCCACGGCCAGATCTTTAAGCGACGAGCAGATTCAAAAGATAAAAGAACTTGTAGAGAAGTATGGAGTGTCCGAATGGAAGCAGAATTTTTCGGAGGAAGAGCCTGATGCAGATTCAACCTATTCGTTCTCCTGGTTATTTGTGATCGAAACGGAAGATGGTAAGTATTGTGCTTATAACGGATACTGCAGCAAACCGGATTCGATCCCGGATCATGTGGATGAAACGATAGATCGTGTTGATGAAATCCTGTCGGAATGAAGTGCTTTATAACAGATGAGGATTAAAGCAGGAGAAATAAGATGAGCGAATTTTATGTAGAGGATTCAAAGCTTCGCGGTGCAGCTTCCGACCTGAAGAGGTGCTCGAATAAGATCGACAGACTTACAGCTGAGATCAGCAGGGTTTCTCTTTTGTGTGGATTTCAGGGAGCAGAGGGCTTAGCACTCAAGCGTAATCTGAATACTTTGAAGAGCAGGCTTCAGAAGAACAGCAGGTCCCTGAATAATATGGGCACCGACTTAAAGCATGTGGCAAAAAGATACCGTGATGCCGAATACAACGCGATCGATTATGCCATGGGCCGGGAACATATCGGTTTTATCGATTATCTGATCTGTTCTTTGCAGGATATGGGGCCTCTGACGCTGGCAGTTGCGACTATGCCGGGAGTTTCTGCTTTTAGTGTTTTGCAGATCTTTCGTCACTGGTGGAATGACGAAAATATCAGTCATTTCGGTTTGGAAGCCAGAGGATGGAAAACTACGGATAAGAGCTATTCCGGCTCATTTGATTTTGGAGATTATCAGAAAAAGTATAAGGTACGCGATAAGGGTCTGGCGAGAAAAGCTTCCCGTATATCCAGTAAGATAAATAAGTTTAATGATAAACATCAGAAAAAAGCCAGCATTAAATTTATTAATGGGAAAAAGGTAAATCCGAAAAACAAAAAACAAATGAGGGAATTCGAAGACCTTACTGACAGACAGATCTTCGACGGTGTTGATGTCAATATTGCAAATGTTGGCGTAAAAACAGAGAATTCTCTTTGGAGAGCAGATGGAATTGCCGGTGATGCAGATGGTACTCATGCATCCGGGAGTATCCGGGTTCTTAATGCCGATGCGGAGGCTTCGGCTTATATCGGTCTGGGAGGTATGGGAGTCGCAGCTGGAGCGAGTGTTTCTCTTTTGCATGCGGAAGGCGAGGGTCAGCTGGGCAATAATATGCTGGGTCTTTATGGCAAAGCAGAAGTGGACGCGCTGAAAGCTGAACTGAGCGGAGATGCTTCCGTCGGTTTTATCGATAAGAATGGAAAGTTTAATCCCAGTGCGCACATAGGCGCGAAGGCAGAGGCTATCGCGGTAGAAGCTTCGGCCAAAGGCGGTGTGAAGGTATTGGGTACGGATGTGGGCGTGAAAGCCGGAGTTAATGTTGGCGTAGGAGCCCATGCCGATATTGGTTTTAAAGAGGGTAAATTTACGGCAGATCTGGGTGCTTCTCTCGGCGTGGGCGTCAGCCTGAAAGTTGAGGTCGATGTGTCGGGAACGATAGATGCCGTCAGTGGTGCCGCAAAATCAGCACTGGATAATGCCGGGAAGGCATTGGATGGTGCCGGGAAAATGCTCGGTGAGATGGGAAAAGGTTTTTTAGGTCTGTTTAAGAAGTAAATACATTTTGAAAAAATATACACTACTCAGGAGGAAGAAGTATGGATTTCGAATTATTACCAATCGGAACGGTCGTGAAAATGAAGAATTCAGCAATACCGGTCATGATCGCCGGATATCTGTCGGTCGTGACAGGTAAGGAAGACAGGATTTGGGACTATTCCGGTTTTATCTTTCCTAACGGGTATAACAGCGATGAGGATATATTAAGCTTTGATCATGAGCAGATCGAATTCGTGATCGCATATGGATACAGGGATATCCAGGAGGAAAGATTCGTCGCGCAGGTTTCGGAAGCCCGTCAGGAGCTGAGGGAAGACGACGGCGAAGATGAAGAAGACAGCGACGAAGACGATGTGGAAAATGATGAAGACGGCGGAGAGGGGGACGAATAATGTTTTCATATGACAGAGTATTGCCGATAGGTTCTGTTGTTTTGCTGGAAGGCGCGGAACAGAGACTGATGATACTGGGGTATCAGAGAAAATCTGCAGATCCTTCCGATGAGATGATCTATGATTATTGCGGCTGCCCGTATCCTCAGGGCTATCTCAGTCCGGAGAAGACGGCGATCTTTAATCATGACCGGATAGACAGGATCATATCAATAGGATTGCAGAATGAAACCTATGACCGGCTCGTAAGCAAGCTCAGAGAGATCATAGAGGAAAGAGAAAACAAAGAATAAAGGGAATATAGGATCTTGTCCCCGCAGAACAGTCAGTCCCCCGTTAGGCGGCCGGGGGACTGCTGAAAGGGATTCCGGGAGCGGATAAGATAATGTAATCCGGGGAATTATAAACTGCTGCACGGGAGTGTTGCCGCGCAGCATACTTTTTTAGTTTAAGAAACATCAGCGGAGGAGCTGTGAGCAGAAAGATCAGGTATGCGGCCGTTTCGGAGAAGGGAAAAAGGCCGAACAATCAGGATGCGGTACTGGCGGCGGTTGCGGGGGATATCGCGATCATGGTCGTTGCTGACGGTATGGGCGGTCACAGTTTCGGAGAACGTGCCAGCGGGGAGATCATAAAAGGTCTGGACGAATGCTGGCACTATATATATAAAAACCGCGTTTCCGTGCAAAAAGAGGACGCCTATACCATGTGCAGGGATGTGCTGCACCGCGTGAACAAAGAGCTGTATGAGGAATATGCGGAAAAGGGGATTGTCAGTGGGTCCACGGTGGTCCTTTTGTTTATCTGGGGAGATGAATATGTAGTCATGTCGGTCGGCGACAGCCACATATACCACATTGCAGACGGCTCTTTATGTGCGATGACAACGGATGATGTATGGGAGAATACGCAGGAAGTACTTCTGACTATGGACGAAAAGCAGCGAAGAGAGGATCCCAGACGCGGGAAGCTCACTGCGGCTGTGGGTCCGTACCGGAAGATGCTGATCCATGAAAAAAGGGGAAAACTGGGGATAAAAGAACAGTTCCTTTTATGCAGTGACGGAATATACAGATATATCAAAGAAAAGGATTTGGAAAAACTGCTGAAGAATTTCTGGCTTTCCGAGAAGAGGATCGTAAAGATCCTTGTCAGAAAAGCTTTAAAGAATAAAACAAGTGATAATTATTCAGCAGTGCTGTGCAGATATAATAAGCGAAAGACGGATACGGGAAAAAGCAGAAAAGAGAGAAGTCTTCAAAGCAAAAGCAGTAAAAAGCAGAGCTAGAGTAAGCGGTTTGATATAGAAAGACAGATCATCGGTAAAGGAGAAAAATAATGGCTTTATCCATGCGTGATAACATGAGCCTGTCAGAGAAGGTCTATGAGTCTCTTAGTGAAGGAACGGAGATCCTGGATCATGATCCGGCCTGGACAGTACTGGAAGTATGTGATGATGAGCAATTGTTCGGATCGGGAATGTATGCAGCCCTGGTTGATACAGGCGATGGTAACTGTTCTGTTGTTTTCAGGGGGACGCAGCCGGACAGTGCTTTGAATTTCATGCAGGATGTTGTGTTTGCGGATGCAGGTCTGCTTAATAATGGTGAGACAGCCCAGCAGGAGATGGCAAGAAAGTTTACGAATGAAATATACGCAAAGTATGGTGATCGATTCAACGAGTTTAATTTCGTAGGACACTCTCTTGGCGGAAACCTTGCCGAGCATGCAATGATCACGGCTCCGGCCGGGATGAGAGGAAAAAGTTATGCAGTGAGTCTGGACGGACCGGGCTTTTCGCAGGAATATCTGAAACTGCATGCGAATGAGATCGCAGCGTCCGATGGCAGGCTGGATCGGTATCAATGGTCCTTTGTGGGAGCTTTTCTGAATAGTCCTAAAGGAGAAAACTATAATAATATTATTCTGAATGATGTTGGTTTTGATCCCGGGATTCCTGCTGTTTCTGCCCTGGTGAATCCCAGCTTAACGATCCCCGGCATAGCGGCAATGATGATCGCATATGAGTCCGGAAAGCATCTGGATTTTCAGAGGATCAAGGACGGGCAGTATACGGAAGGCAGAATGAGAGAGAGGGATATAAATACTGCCAGCAGAATAGTCGATACTCTTACGAATGTTTTTACGGACAATACAAAAACGTCAGATTTTCTGGAAGAGTATTGTTCACGCATTGAGGATCAGTGGATAAAAAGACCGGGAGATCCGGGCCGTAATACGCAAGCCGTAAAACCGGCAGAATTTGAAATAAAAACCCAGTTTCTGGATAATGCTGCAGATAATCTGGATAAGCTTTCCGATAAGATCAGATCGCTTAATGAAGAACTGATCGCGGTCAGAAAGCAGATCATGCCATACAGATTATTGAGTAAGGCAAATCTTATCGCCATCAGCATGCGTCTGCAGATGGAGCTGACCAAATGCAGGCAGTTAAGCATGAGCCTTTATGAGATTTCAAATACCTATGACGAACATGAAGAAAAGTGTGTAGAGTATACACAGATAGCCGCACCAAAAAAATTGCCGGACGCAATCTATCCCGAGAGCGCGGTCAGACTAGAATTGAATAGTACAACAGTGGTATATGCGGGTCCGGATTTTGGGCCGACTTCTGACATATTTAAGAAGCCGGAGCCTGCGGATGGACTTACGCCGTTGCCCACTCATATGCTGGTATATGCGGGCCCGGAGAAACCGGACATAGGAAATATCGTGACACCGCCGCCGGTCGGGCAGCTGTATGCGGGACCGGAGATACCGAACATAGGAAATATCGTGACACCGCCGCCGGTCGCGCAGTTGTATGCAGGACCGGAGATACCGGACATAGGAAATATCGTGACACC
>JAEELW010000175.1 GCA_016282915.1 Lachnospiraceae bacterium
ATCCCATTCAAGCAGATAGGCGAGGGCGATGTCGTCGAATGCTTCGAAGAACTGAACTGCTTTGCCGGCTTTTGTCAGGCAGAGATCAAGCTGGATGTATTCGTCGACAATACTGTCCGTGATCACGATGTCATATTCTGCACCATAGCTGTTTTTGACCGGCTCGATAAGCCGGGCGTGGGCGTATTCTATGATCCCGGGGATTTTGGCCTTTATCTCCTCCATGCTGTATTGATCGGGACAGCCGGATGATTCCACCTCATCTTTATAATAGAATCTGTTGTTGTATATTTCTTTGTATAAAGCACTCAGATCATACATGATACGGTTCTTTACCGTTGTGACCGTACCGTCTGCGGCAGTAAAGCTGATCCCGGTCTCATTGATGACCACGGATCGCAGCTCGCTATAGGGAATAAAAGTCTTTGACAGAAATTTTTTTATCGTTATTCCGTTTGCATCAGAGATCACGTCCATATTATGTCCTCTTTCCGGCTCATGCAGTTACTATAGCGTGTTTTTTCTATGACGCATCTCCGGATGCATTATAGATCAGCAGGCATTTCGTCATAGATATCTGTTCAGTCTGTTATCATGTTTTCAGCTTACTTCTGATAACCGTCGTATAAGAAATAATAGACTTCCTACATGTTTCTTTTTAATCCCCTGTTCAGATCCATGCCTTTTCAAAAAATATGTATCGTAGTCAGATCCTTGTCTTCCAGGTATGCGGCAACACCGTTTTCAAGCTCAAAGGCATACTCTTCTTTGGTGATCGGCCGGATCCAAAGCAGGTTTATTCGCTCACCCATAAAGTCGTTATAGACCGGAGCATCGATATCTTTGATCTCGTTTGTGTTGAGAAAGAGCAGGTAATCATATCCGGGGATGCCGTCGAAGGGGATCGTGTGACCGTGGCCAAGGAAGGTCAGCTCCAGCCAGGGCATAGCTGCCAGAAAGGACATCATGGAATATACACGCTTAAGGATGTCGCTGTGTTCGGGGTGACATGCAAAGCCCAGCTCCATCCGGCGGTACTTCTGATAATCTTCATCATACGACATTTCGACGCCGGGCATGGGGATCATGGATACGGCTATGGTAAAGGCGAAGAGGATGCCCTGTTTTCGGCCTGTGACAAGTGCCTTGGGAGGAAACTCGTTCCTGTCGATCGCGTAATATTTTTCATGCTCCCCAAAGAATGCCTGAAGAGTTTTCATATGGGAATCCTGCACTTCGGACCAGTATTCCGTATCGAAATAGCTCCAGAATTTCTGGCCTTTCCGGAACTGAGCATCGAGATTTGCATAAGCCTGTTTCATCTCCCAGGCAAAAGATCCCATTCCTTTGGCATATGTGGAATACCCATGGAAGCCGTTCATCCCGCTGAAAGAAGGGATAACGGCCAGAAGCTTATCGTGTGAAAGTACTGCGGCCGCATCGCCTTCTTCTGACCAAAGGATCGAAAGATCCGATTCGTCTATATCGATCCCGTTTGGATCGTGGTCTACAAATTCCGTCGGCATCAGAGGTTCCTGCCCCTCGATCGCAAGGGCCTCTTTAATGTCGCGTACGCCTTTGATCCGGTTGCAGATCCAGCAGCTTCTGATCTGAGGTTGCTTACTTTCCGGATTGATCCAAAGGTAGAAATAATAGGTTCGCTCCGTTTTTTCAACCAATGCCTGGATATTTCCAAGCGGAGACCATTCTTCGATAATGACTTCCGGTTCCATGAGCACCTCCGTGTTAGGATGATATCTGATGACTTTTAGCATAGCGTATGTATGAAAGACTTACAAGTATAATATTGCCGGAAGCTGAATCCGGGAAGCAGAGCATATTCCTTAAAAATGCGTCACAAATATTGAAAAAATGACAATTTACGACATAATATATCTGTATATCACATAGTGGGGTTTCTCTTATGCGGACAGTGAGCTGTAATTTATATACAGAATGCGGCACCTTGCGATAACAGGATGGATCCGCAGGGAAAAGATATCGTGGAGATATTATACATGCAGATGAGTATATATGATAATAAGATCGTAAGGATCGCAGATAACAGCGGAAAGATCTTTACCGGAGAAGCCGACTCTTTCTCTGCAGACTATGGGATGCATGAATTCGGCCGGCAGGAGCAGGGAATACAGCTGAACGGTTATACGGTTTTTGAGAAGGATATAGAAAAACTCGAAGTGCTCTCCGGATATAAAGTGATCCGGGCGGAGCAGACCTGGCAGCAGGCCGGAGCATATTATGTCCGTATCCAGGCCATGGCTAAAAAGCATCATATATCCCTAAGGCAGGAGTTTGATGAACATGATACTCCGGAAACCAGATATATCGTTATCACGGAAGACGAATTCCCCATAGCTACGGCAAGGATGTATCCGCTGGACGATAAGTGCATGATGGTCGGCAGAGTCGTGGTATTGCCGGAATACAGGCATCTTGGGATCGGCACCATGGTCGTATCGGAATGTGAGTATTGGGCGGAGGAACTCGGTTTCTCGAGGACAGTAGTAGAGAGTCGGGATAATAAAGTCGCGTTTTACGATCAGCTGGGATATGAAGTGTGCGGTGAGCCGGTACAGGGAGATACCTTCTGCTGTGTTCGTATGCAAAAGGATCTGTAGGATAATAGATCAGGGAAGACGGGGATAATGAGTGTCATGAGTCGTAAAGGAAATATCATCCTTATCGGGATGCCGGCATCCGGGAAAAGTACGGTCGGAGTGATCCTGGCCAAGATCTGCGGGAAGGATTTCATCGATACGGATCTGCTGATACAGGGCAAAGCCGGGGCACGCCTTGAGGAGATCATAGAGAAGGAAGGGATCGACAGCTTCCTGCAATATGAGGAAGAGGCGCTTCTCGGAATAAACGTGACGGATACCGTGATCGCAACCGGCGGAAGCGCGGTATACAGTGCCGCGGCCATGAAGCATCTTTCAGAAGGCGGTACGGTAGTCTATCTGAAAGTGGGGCTGGACGAACTTAAAAGGCGGCTTAACGGGCTAAAGGAACGCGGCGTGGTGATACGGCCGGGAGAAAGCCTGGAGGAGATGTATGGGCTCCGCTCAAAGCTGTATGAAAGCTATGCGGATCTGTGTGTTCCCGAGGATGGAAGCCGGCTGGAGGAAACGGTCAGTGCAGTTGCGGAGATAATTGCTGAGCTGTAAGTACCTTGGATGCGGCACCGGGTTCTTATCTTACCAACAGAAGCAGCAAAGGAATCCACAGCTATATACTGCCACGAAGCCGGAGAGGATCCCGGCTCGCATCCATCTTCCTATGAGGAATGGTCATACTGGTATCGCATTCGTATGTATAGCTGTCTGTAGTCTTCATCTTTTGAAAAGAATGAGATAAGTCTCACGAACTGCATTATCCTCCACATTTTAAAACGTGCCATATGATATCTGAAAAAGTGGTAATCTCTTTTAATATATGCGATTATCAGCTTCATAGAAAACGTCCTCCTTTTGTTTGTGTTTATCTTTCCTTCGATTTTCTATACTTGTATGCGGCGACGATATATTGTTTTTTCATCTCCGGATCAAAGATGCCCCGGAATCGGATCAGCTGCAGGAGCAGCCATACCTTGCAGCTGTAGTAGCAGAGCAGCAGGCCGATCCGGATCTTTAAAAGCAGCCGCCGGAATATGCTCATTTTCCGGATTTCCTCCTGCGTATACCGCGTGCAGTCTTTTTTGATGTCTACCATTTTCTTTACCCTCCTTGTTTTCTGTTCTCTGATCTGACGCAACAAAAATGAACGATCCTCCTTTCTGCGCTGCATGCGCGTAAATGTACGGATAGACAGATAGTCGTTATAAGGCGTGAAAAAAACGTGCTAAGCTAAGGGTGGTACAAAAAAGAATGATGTGTTAATGGAACTGCTTTTGTGAAAACGGTGAGTGTGTAAACTTTGCTATCGTAAGCGCCCGTGAAGAAAAAAGCGAGCGTGAATCCGATAATACTCGCAAATGCAGGAGAAGTCAAGAGTTTTTTTGGAGTCAGGAGGGTGTGGATACTATATTTCAAGTCATAAAACGGAACGATGGTTTCTTTCAGTTTAGATACTGCCGAATAACAAGAAACAATGCGGGAAAAAAGCGGATGGAAGTATAAAACAATACCGGAAGGCGTCTGAGATCATAAAAAGTACAGCAAGACGAACAATTAGTTATAATTCTGTTGAAAGTTAAGGGTATATGTCGACTCGGTGAAAACCGAATAACTCTCTACATTTGGCTTTTGATGCAATATAATTTAACTCGGCAACGGCCGAGTCGGAAGGGAACGAGTAAGATGCGGTTTTATGGAAGAAAAAGAGAGCTTACGCAGTTAAAGAAACTTATTTCATCTGATGTCAGGGAAGAGCCGGGTATGAAAAAATGCCGAGAGCTGTGAAGGTATAAGTGTCTATGATTTATCCTTTGCAGCGGAAGGGATCCGGAACATATCCACCACGCCGTCTGCAAGGTTCAGACCATCCTCCGTATACACCCTCACGTGAACGACCACAACGGTCCCGCCGCGGCGGATCACATCGGATTCGGCATAGATCACATCCCGGTCGCTTACGTTGCTCAGGTAATTGACATAGGAGTTCTGCGTTACATAGGCGTTCCCATCGGCTCTGGCGTTGATCCCTGCAGTACAGTCGATCATGGTGTAAAGAAGGACGCCGTGTACAATGCCATAAGGGTTC
>JAEELW010000176.1 GCA_016282915.1 Lachnospiraceae bacterium
ATTAGGGTTATCATATAGCTGGTAGTGAAAACTAACGTGCGTTTGCTAAGGCTTATATGAGTTGAGCGCAAAAAACCGAAAGGACCGGATCTATGACACTGAATGAAGCGGAAGTGGGAAAAGAGTACGAGATCAAGGAGCTGCAGATCGACGGTGACGAGGAGCTGCAGGCATTTCTTTTTTCACTGGGCTGCTACAGCGGTGAGAAGATCACCCTTGTCGATAAAAAGAAGAATCTGGTCGTTTCCATCAAGGACGCCAGATACAATATCGACCCGGATCTGGCAGCACTCATAAAGATCTGAAGAAACTCCGGCCGCTGTCCGCAGAGACGGCTGCGAAGAAAAGAAGATGCCCGAAGATAAGGGCTTTTCTTTTGAGCAAGGGGTTAGTTGGAGCTAATGAATGTTAAGGTTCACTACACGGGGATAGATAAGGCGAATGGGCGGAAAGCCCTGAGCATTTTAGGGAGGTAGAAAGATGAGGATCGCATTAACGGGAAATCCCAACAGCGGTAAAACGACCATGTACAACGCGCTGACGGGACGCAGCGAAAAGATCGGGAACTGGGCCGGCGTGACGGTGGACAAGAAGGAGAGCCCGATCCGGAAACAGTTCAATGAAAGCGGGCGCGAGCTGATCGCGGTGGATCTGCCGGGCGCCTATTCCATGTCGCCCTTCACTTCGGAAGAGAGCATCACGAGCAGTTATGTACGTAACGAGCATCCGGACGCCATCATCAACATCGTGGACGCCAGCAACTTAAGCCGCAGTCTCTTTTTCACGACGCAGCTTCTGGAACTGGGGATCCCCGTGGTCGTTGCCCTGAACAAGAGCGATGTGAACGACAAAAAAGGCAACAGCATCGATGTGAAGCGCCTGTCCGAAAAGCTGGGCTGTCCGGTAGTGGAGACGGTCTCCACGGAAGGGAAAGGCCTGAAGGAAGCGGTTACGACGGCAGCAGAGCTGAACGGTCAGCGGCAGCAGGCGCCTTACGACGAGGGCGAGGTGGACCTGCGCGACAAGGCCGCGGTGGAAGCCTCCGACCGCAAGCGTTTTGAGTTTGTGAACGGCATCGTAAAAGAGGTAGAAGTGCGGAAGGTCCTGACAAAGGACAGAAACAAGGGGGATGCGGTGGATAAGGTCCTGACGCATCCGGTCCTGGGACTGATCATCTTTGCAGGCATCATGTTCGTGGTATTCTATATTTCCCAGACTACGGTCGGTACCTGGCTGGCAGACCTCCTCGCCGGCGGGATCGAGAGCTTCCAGGAATGGGTGGGAGAAAAGATGGCAGACGCCGATCCGCTGCTTTACGCTCTGCTGGTAGACGGCATCATCGGCGGCGTGGGCGCGGTCGTCGGCTTCCTGCCGCTGGTCATGGTCATGTACTTCCTGATCGCGCTTCTGGAGGACTGCGGTTATATGTCCAGAGCTACCGTGGTGCTGGATCCCATCTTTAAGCGTGTGGGACTTTCCGGAAAATCCGTGATCCCCATGATCATCGGAACGGGCTGCGGCATCCCGGCCATCATGGCCTGCCGTACGATCCGTAACGAGAGGGAACGCCGTTCCACCGCCATGCTGGCGACCTTTATGCCCTGCGGAGCAAAGCTGCCGGTCATCGCGCTCTTTGCGGGCGCCTTCTTCCCGGGCTCGGAATGGATCAGTTATGTCTGCTATATGGTCGGTATCCTTCTGATCCTTCTCGGCGCATTGCTGATCAAAGCGATCACCGGCATGAAATACCGCAAGAGCTTCTTTATCATCGAACTGCCGGAGTATAAGGCGCCGAGCCTGAAGTTTGCCTTAAAGTCCATGCTTGAGCGCGGCAAGGCCTATATCGTAAAGGCCGGGACCGTGATCCTTGTATGTAACACCGTGGTACAGATCATGCAGGCCTTTAACTGGAATTTCGAAGAGGTGGAAGAAGGCATGGAAAGCACTTCGATCCTGGCTTCGATCGCCGGACCCTTCTCAACACTGCTGATCCCCATTGTCGGCGTTGCCGCCTGGCAGCTGGCTGCTGCGGCGATCACCGGCTTTATCGCCAAGGAGAACGTCGTCGGTACCATCGCTACGGTTTATGCGATCACCAATCTGGTCGATCCCGAGGAGCTGGAGCTGATCGGTGAAGGCACGGGCGTTGCGGCCGTGATCGGGATCACAAAGGTGGCAGCCCTGGCTTATCTGATGTTCAATCTGTATACGCCTCCCTGCTTCGCGGCACTGGGCGCGATGAATTCGGAGATGAAATCGGCGAAATGGCTCTGGGGTGCTATCGGTCTGCAGCTGGCGACCGGCTTTACCGTAGGCTTCCTGGTATATCAGATCGGTACGCTGATCACAACGGGCAGCGTGGGCGCGGGTTTTGCCGGCGGCCTGATCGCGGTCATCGTCTTTGCGCTGATCATCACCGGCCTGATCGTGGTCAACCGCAGGAAAGTGGCTGCGGAATACAGCCTGAAGGCGCACAGCGCGGCATAAGAGAAATACGGCACCGGGCCACGCATACAGGCGGTGGCCGCGGGCCGCTTAGCGGAAAGCGGAGGTGCTGCCATGAGCGCAGTGAATCTGATCGCAGCATTGGTGATATTGCTGATCGTCGGTCCTGCTCTGTTCTACATCATCAGGGAAAAGAAAAAAGGAAGGCACTGTATCGGCTGCCCGGCGGCGGGAAGCTGCGGCAGGGCCGGATGTGGCTGCAAGGGAAATAAAGAGCAGAAAGGATCGTGACAGGGAGTATGGCCGCGTTCCCATCCGGGAATGCGGCTTTTCCCGTTGAAAAGACGCTGTTACTATCACGGCCTGAGGGCCATGATAGTAACAAAGGCGCGGAAACCCGGCGGAAATTCAGCCCTGCTTTTGCTTGACGCCTTTGGGGTTTTAGCTTATAATATCAAGGATTGACGGCAGGAAGCTGTCAAATCGTATCAATCCCGGGGGTTATTATGATCAGAAGTATGACCGGCTTCGGCCGTTGCGAGCGAGAAGCGCACGGGCGCAGGATCAGCGTGGAGATCAAGGCGGTTAACCACCGTTATCTCGATCTGTCCATCAAGAGTCCCAGACGTTTTAATATGTTTGAGTCGCAGATCCGCAGCGTGCTGAAGGAATATATGGAAAGGGGCAAGACCGATCTGTACATCAGCTGTGAAGAGCTGGGGGATAAGCAGATCAGCCTGCATTGCAATAAAAGCCTGGCGGCGGAGTATTACCGCTATATCCGCGAGATCTCGCAGGAGTTGGGCATGGAGGACGAGCCCCGTCTGAACACCCTGGTACGTATGCCGGAAGTGTTCAGTATGGAAGAGGAAGATACAGACGAGGACGAGATCTGGCAGGATCTGGAAGTGGTGCTGAGAGGTGCGGCGGAGGCCTTTGTGGAGAGCCGCAGCCGCGAGGGCGAGGCGCTGGCGGCCGACCTGATCAAAAAGCTCGACGAGATGGCGGCGGCACAGAAGACCATCGAAGAGCGCTCTCCCGTACTGATCGAGGAATACCGGCAGAGGATCACCGCAAAGGTGAAGGAGCTTCTGCAGGATACGACGGTGGATGAGGCGAGGATCGTTACGGAGACCACGATCTATGCGGACAAGATCTGTGTGGATGAGGAAATGGTCCGTTTAAAGAGCCATATCGCCGCAATGAAAAAGGAACTGCAGCAGGGCGGCGCCGTGGGGCGGAAGCTGGATTTCATCGCGCAGGAGATGAACCGCGAGGCCAATACCACCCTTTCCAAAGCAAACGACCTGACCATCGCGGATGCCGCGATCGAGCTCAAGACCGGGATCGAAAAGATCCGCGAACAGGTTCAGAATCTGGAATAAAGATGGGAAAGCTGATCCATATCGGTTTCGGAAATGTGGTAAATGAAGACAGGATCGTTGCGATCGTGCATCCGGAAGCGGCGCCGGTCAGAAGGCTGGTGACTCACGCAAAGGAAGCGGATCTGGTGGTGGACGCCACACAGGGAAGAAAGACCCGGTCCGTGATCGTGATGGACGGCAGACAGGTCGTGCTTTCCGCACTCCTGCCGGAAACGATATTGAGCAGGGCCGGCGAGCGACCGGCGGCAGAGCCGCAGGAAACGGATACCGAATGAGCGGCAATGCTTATTGATAAGGAGACGCCATATGGGTAAAGAAGGCATACTGGTTGTGATCAGCGGTTTTGCCGGGGCCGGAAAGGGCACGGTGGTCAGAGGCCTGATGGAGAAATACGATGACTATGTGCTTTCGGTCTCCATGACGACCCGCGCACCCAGACCCGGGGAGATCGACGGCGTATCCTATTTCTTTGTAGATAAGAAGAAATTTGAAGATACCATCGATGCCGGCGGGCTGCTGGAATACGCCAATTACTGCGGGAACTATTACGGAACGCCGCGGGATTATGTGGAAAAGCAGCTGAAGGCGGGCAAGAACGTGATCCTCGAGATCGAGATCCAGGGGGCCATGCAGATCCGCAGGATACACCCGGCGGCTTTGCTGCTCTTCATCACGCCGCCCAGCGCGGAGACGCTGAAGGCGCGTCTGGAGGGAAGAGGGACCGAAACCGCGGAAGTCATAAAGAAGCGCATGGACCGTTCGGCTGCGGAAGCCGAGGAGATGGAAAAATACGATTACATCATCGTGAACGATACCGTGGAACAGGCCGTGAGCGATGCGCACGCGGTGATCGAGGCGGCACACGCCAGCCCGCGCTGCAATGCGGAACTGATCCGCAGGATACGGGAAGATCTGCGCCGTATGGCCGTGCCGGAAGGCGGCTGAGTCTTCGCAGGAGAAAAACACAGAAAACGATCATGCCTGCATGATCGCTAAGATATTCAGAATTTCAGGAGGAAATGAACCATGATGCTGCATCCGTCGTATACCGACCTGATGGAAGTGGTAAACAGCGAAACCGAACAGGGCGAGGCGCCCATCGTCAATTCGCGTTATTCGATCGTGATGGCGACCGCGAAGCGTGCGCGCCAGATCGTCGGCGGGGATACGCCCCTTGTGGATGGGCGCGGAAAGAAGCCCCTGTCGATCGCGGTGGAGGAGCTGAACCGCTCCAGGATCCGTATTCTGGGCGACGAGGAATAAGGCTTGGGAGCAGTGCCCGAAAAGGTCATGCTCGTATCCCTGGGCTGCGACAAGAACCTGGTGGATTCGGAGATGATGCTCGGCTGTCTGGCGGAGGCGGGTTTTACGCTCTGCGATGCGCCGGAGGAAGCGGATGCGGTGATCGTCAATACCTGCTGCTTCATCCAGGACGCAAAGGAAGAGAGCATCGATACCTTGATCGAAATGGGGCGGCTCAAGGCGGAAGGGAAGCTTAAGCTGCTCATCGCCGCAGGCTGTCTGGCACAGCGTTATGCGGAGGAGATCAAAAAAGAGCTTCCGGAGGTGGACGTTATCGTCGGCACCTCGGCTTTTGACCATATCGCGGAAGTGCTGCGCAGTGCCTTTGACGGAAAGCCGGAGGATGCGATGGAAACGCTCTCGAGACCGCTGTACGGCCTGAAACGGGTGCTTTCCACCGGCGGACATTACGCTTACCTGAAGATCGCGGAGGGCTGCGACAAACGCTGCAGCTATTGCGCGATCCCGCAGTTCCGCGGTCATTACCGCAGCGTTCCCATGGAAAAGCTTCTGGCGGAAGCGGAAGAACTGGTGCGCGGCGGCGTGCGGGAGCTGATCCTGGTAGCACAGGAGACGACGCGCTACGGTATCGACCTCTACGGGAAAAAGAGCCTCTGCGAACTGCTGCACGGGCTGTGCGCCATCGAAGAACTGGCCTGGATAAGGCTGCTGTACTGTTATCCGGAAGAACTCGACGATGAACTGATCGAGACCATCGCAACGGAAAAAAAGATCTGCCATTATCTGGATATGCCCATACAGCACAGTGAGGACCGTATACTGAGCGCCATGGGGCGGGCCAGCCGCAGGGCGGAGCTTACGGAAACGATCGAAAAGCTCAGAGCCCGCATACCGGATATCTGCCTGCGGACCACTCTTCTGACCGGTTTTCCGGGAGAGACGGAAGAGGAATTTGAGGCTCTGAAGGAATTCGTACGAAATACCCGTTTTGACCGGCTGGGCGTATTTGCCTACTCTGCGGAGGAAGGTACGGTAGCAGCCGAAATGCCGGGGCAGCTTTCGGATGAGGTGAAATGCGCAAGGCGCGATGCACTGATGGAGCTGCAGCAGGACATTGTTTTTGAAAACGGCCGGAGAATGGCCGGACAGACGCTGGAATGCATGGTGGAAGGAAGACTTCCCGAAGAAGGCGTGCTGGTACTTCGAAGCTTCCGGGATGCACCGGAGGTGGACGGATATGTTTTTGTAAAGGGTGAGGGGGAATATATGAGCGGTACGATACTTCGCGTCCGTATCAGCGGAAGCGAGGAATACGACCTGATCGGAGAGATAGATGAACCTTCCTAATAAACTGACGGTACTCAGAATACTGCTTATCCCGTTTTTCCTTCTTTTTCTTATGACGGACCTGGCCGGCGATTATTCAAAATGGATCGCGCTGGGGTTTTTTATTATCGCTTCGCTGACCGATTTCTTTGACGGTTTTCTCGCAAGAAAATATCA
The DNA here is from genome assembly GCA_016282915.1 of Lachnospiraceae bacterium. Classification (GTDB taxonomy): domain Bacteria; phylum Bacillota; class Clostridia; order Lachnospirales; family Lachnospiraceae; genus NK4A136. The sequence continues at coordinate 6,597 of JAEELW010000176.1, forward strand.
GCTGATCACCAATTTCGGCAAATTCATGGATCCGCTGGCGGACAAACTGCTGGTCTGCTCGGCTATGATCTGTTTCGTGGAACTGGGGCGCATGCCGTCCTGGATCGTTGTGGTGATCATCGCGCGGGAATTCATCATCAGCGGTTTCCGCCTTGTGGCGGCGGAACAGGGGCGCGTGATCGCCGCCGGCTGGTGGGGTAAGGTCAAGACTTTTGTGACGATGATCATGGAGATCGTGATGATCATCAATATGGAGGAGCTGCAGCTGGTGGCAGATATCCTCATGTATGCTTCGCTTGCGCTCACCATCATCTCACTGATCGACTATCTGGTGAGGAACGGGGATGTGCTGAGCGAGAAGGACAGCGGCAAAAAGCAGAACACAGGCAGGATCAAGGAAACGGCATCCGGCCAGACGGAATAAAAGAGCTATTCAGAGGTGAATAAGGTATGATCGCGGAAACCATCAGTGTGGGTACCGAGATACTGCTCGGGAATATCATCAATACCAATGCAGCCTATCTGGCGGAGCAGTATGCCAGGCTCGGCATTTCTTCCTACTATCAGACGGTGGTGGGGGATAATGAGGAACGGATCCGGGAGAGCGTAAAGCTGGCGCTTTCGCGCTCCGAACTGGTGGTGCTGAGCGGAGGGCTCGGGCCTACCCAGGATGATATCACAAAAGACGTGGTGGCAGGACTCCTGGGAAGGGAGATGGAGCTGAATGAGGCGGCGGCCCTGAAGATCCGCGAGTTTTTTGCGGCAAAGGGAAAGCGTATGAGCACCAATAACCTGCGTCAGGCCATGGTGGTCAAAGACGCGCTGGTATTGGAGAACGGTAACGGGCTGGCGCCCGGCGTTCTGGTGGAACTGACAAAGAGCGAGATCGCCGCCGTCGGGAAAAAAGGCTTAAAGAAGCAGCTCATCATGATGCTGCCGGGACCGCCCGAAGAACTGACGAACATCTGGGAGCAGCAGGCGGTGCCTTATCTGCAGAAGCTTTCCGGGCAGGTGATCCTTTCCTCCATGGTAAAGATCTGCGGACGTTCGGAGAGTGAGGTGGCGGAGCTGCTGGACGATCTCATCCGAAAGGGAGGCGGCGGTGTGACCGTGGCACCCTATGCAAAGACCGGCGAGGTGCATGTGCGTGTCACTGCCGGTGCCGAGGATGAAAAGGCGGCGAAAAAACTCCTGAAACCGGTGATAAAAGAGATCAAGAGCCGGCTGGGTGACAGCGTCTATACCACTCATGAGGAGACAACGCTGGAGCAGGCCGTGGCTGATCTGCTGAAGGCCAACAATCTGACGGTCACAACGGCGGAAAGCTGTACCGGCGGCCTGATCGCGGCAAGGCTTATAAATGTGCCCGGCGCATCGGAGATCTTCAAGTTTGGCTGTATCACCTATTCCAACAAAGCCAAGCGCAAGATCATCGGGGTAAAGCGCAAGACACTGGACCGCTACGGTGCCGTGAGCGAGCAGGTGGTACGTGAGATGGCCGAAGGCGCGGTCGATTTTACGAAGGCGGACGTTGCGGTGGCGGTGAGCGGGCTTGCGGGCCCGGACGGCGGAACGGAAGAAAAGCCCGTAGGGCTTGTCTATATCGGCGTAAATGTCTGCGGTACGATCAGCGTGAAGGAATACCGCTTCAAGGGCAACCGCATGAAGATACGGAATTCGGCGGCGGCCTGCGCACTGATACAGCTGCGGCATTGTATACTGGAATATTACAGCAGGATGACGTTCGGAGAGCAGGAGAATGGATAAGAGCCGTATGAAGGTTGTGATCCTTGCGGGCGGTTACGGAACGCGCATCAGCGAGGAGAGTCATTTAAAACCGAAGCCGATGATCGAGATCGGCGGCAAACCGATCCTCTGGCATATCATGAAAGAGTATTCTTATTACGGCTTCAATGATTTCATCATCTGCGCCGGCTATAAGCAGCAGGTGATCAAGGAATGGTTTGCAAACTATTATCTGCACAATTCCGATGTGACCTTTGATTTTACCGACGGCGGAAAGATGCAGGTGCATAACAACGTAGCGGAACCCTGGCGGGTGACGATCGTGGACACGGGGCTGGATACCATGACAGGCGGGCGCATCCGGAGGATACGTCCCTATGTGGGTGATGAGCCCTTTTTTATGACCTACGGCGACGGTGTGAGCGACATCGATCTGGACGAGCTGCTGCGTTTCCACAGGGAGCATAAAAAGACCGCGACCCTTACGGCGGTAACGGTGGGACAGCGCTTCGGCGTGCTGGATATCGAAGAGGAGAGCAGTCTCGTGACGAGCTTCCGCGAAAAGGATGTGGAGGACTCGAGCCGTATCAACGTGGGCTATATGGTCTTTGAGCCGGGAATCTTTGATTATATTGACGCGGACAGTACGATACTGGAAAAAGATACCTTAAACCGCCTGGCAGAAGCCGGCGAGCTGGCGGCCTACCGCTACGACGGCTACTGGGGCTGCATGGATACCAAGAGGGAAATGGAAAGCCTGGACCGCATGATACAGGAAGGCAGGGCGCCGTGGATGAAGTGGGAGGCACGTCATGCGTGATATCCGTCTGCTGGACTGCACGCTGCGGGATGGCGGCTATCTGAATGACTGGAATTTCGGACATCAGCATCTTCTGAGCATCTACGGGAGGCTGGTGGATGCCTCGGTGGATATCGTAGAGATCGGTTTTCTGGATGAGAGAAGACCTTTTGACCGTAACCGCAGCATCGTGCCGGATGAGGAATGCGTGAGCAGGATCTGGGGAAAGGTAAGCCGCAAAGCTCCTATGACCGTCGGGATGATCGATTACGGAACCTTAAGCATCGAACGGCTCCGGCCGCAGAAGGAAAGCTTCCTGGACGGCATACGGGTGATCTTTAAGAAGGAGCGCAGCCGGGAAGCCATGGACTACTGCATGGCCGTGAAGAAACTGGGATATAAGGTTTTCTCACAGCTCGTTTCCGTTACGGCGTACAGTGATGACGAGCTCCGCGAGGTCGCACGGCGCGCCAATGAAGTGGGGCCTTATGCGCTTTCCATGGTCGATACTTATGGCCTGATGGATCCGGAAAAGCTCCTGCATATCTTCGGGATCCTGGATGAGGAGCTGGATCCGCAGATACGGATCGGCTTTCATGCCCATAATAACAGGCAGCTCGCCTTTGCCAATTCCCTTGCCTTTCTCAAACATGAAACAGAGCGTTCCCTGATCGTTGACGGAACGATCTTCGGCATGGGAAAGAGCGCCGGAAATGCGCCGCTGGAGCTGCTCATGGATCATATGAACGCCTGCTGCGGCAAGGAATACGATATGGCATCAGTGCTGGAAGCCATGGAAGAGAGCATACTTGAATTCCGGACCCGTTTCGTGTGGGGCTATCAGCTGCCCTTCTTTCTTTCGGCGCGTAACCGCTGTCATCCTGCCTATGTGAGTCTCTTCAGAAACAAGGAAGAACTGTCGGTGGCAGGCCTGGACCGCATGCTTTCGGGGATCGAACCTGAAGCGAAAAAGCTGCTTTATGATAAGGAACTGGCCGAGGAACAGTACCGGGAGTACCTTGCGGGAGAAGGGGATGACGGGGCGGCCTATGCGGAACTGAAGAAGCGCTTTGCCGGAAGGAAGCTGCTCCTTGTGGGACCGGGCAAGAACATCCGTCTGCAGAAGGATGCGGTCGGCAGTTTTATCGAGAGGGAAAAGCCGCTCGTGATCTCCGTCAATTATCTGCCGGAGGATCTGCATTGTGATTATGTGCTCGCGACCAGGACAAACCGCTACCAGCAGATGATGGAAAAGCTTCAGACGATGGAAGAGGGCAGCTGTACGGTGATCGCTACCGAAAATGTCGAGTGCCTGCGTACTCATGAGGTGATCCGCCTGCAGCGAGAGCCGCTGCTGGAACGGGAGGAGCGTTTCTGCGACAACTCCTTTCTGATGCTTCTCCGTATCCTGAAGAAGATCGGGGTAAAGGAGGCGGCCTGTGCCGGTTTTGACGGTTATTCCAGAGTGGAGGAAAACTATTTTAATCCTCAGATGGAATATGTCTTCGTACGGGAGGAAGCGGAAGGGATGAACCGTCATATGCGGGAAGCGATCGCCGGCGAGTTTTCCTCCATACGGCTGGATTTTATCACATATTCGAGATATACCGAAGTGGAAGATACCGACAGGGCCGGTTTTTAGGCCGGCAGCTGTTTTTTGGGAGAGCAGAGAAAGATGACTCAGAAACTTGCGGAATACATTGCGGATTTTCTTGCCGCGCATCAGGTAGAACACGTTTTTACGGTGACCGGAGGCGGCGCGATGCATCTTAATGATGCATTCGGACATAACTCTTCACTTACGTGTATTTATGATCATCATGAACAGGCCTGTGCCATGGCTGCAGAGGGATATGCCAGGCTTTCCGGCAGGATCGCCGCGGTGTGCGTGACCAGCGGCCCGGGCGGCACCAATGCCATCACGGGTGTGCTCGGAGGCTGGCAGGATTCCATCCCGATGTTTGTGGTATCGGGGCAGGTGAAGCGCGCCACAACGACCTGGTCGACAGAGGTCCCGCTCAGACAGCTCGGGGATCAGGAATACCAGATCATCGACAGTGTGCGGCCCATGACTAAGTATGCGGTAATGGTGACGGATCCGGACGAAATCCGCTATCATCTGGAAAAAGCCTGGTTCCTGGCTGTAAACGGAAGGCCCGGCCCGGTGTGGCTGGATATCCCGCTGGATGTGCAGGCCGCGCAGGTAGATCCCGAAAAAATGAAGGGCTTTTCTGCGGAAGAAGAAGGCTTGAGAGAGAAGCCGGCTTTTGATGGGAGCGTTACGGAGCGGATCCTGGAAAAGCTGGAGCAGGCAGAGCGCCCGCTGATCCTTGCGGGAACCGGGATCAATGTGGCCGGGGCCAGGAAAGAATTCCTCGAATGCGTGGACCATCTGGGGATCCCGGTGGTGACGGCCTGGAATGCGCATGACCTGATCCCTGATGAGCATCCGCTCTTTGTCGGAAAGCCCGGGACCGTAGGTACGCGGGGCGGTAATTTCGTGGTCCAGAGCTGTGATCTGCTCCTGGTACTCGGCTGCCGTATGAATATCCGCATGATCAGTTATAATGATCATCAGTTTGCAAAGAATGCCTGCAAGATCGTGGTGGATATCGATGAGAATGAGCTGAAGAAGCCGACGGTGGATGTGGATCTTCCGATCTGCGCGGATGTGAAGGACGTAATGAAGGCATTGAGCCAAAGCAGCCGGCCGGAGGCGTCGGAAGCCCGGAAACAGTGGCTGAAACGCTGCAGGGAAGTGAATGAAAAGTATCCTGCCTGTCTTCCGGAGTATTATGAGGATCCCCGGGGCATGAACCCTTATGCCTTTTTCAATGAGTTTTACGATTGCCTGGATGAAGGGGATGTGGTGGTCTGCGGAAACGGCTCTGCCTGCGTGATGGGCTTTCAGACGGCAAAGATCAAAAAAGACCAGCGCCTTTTTACCAATTCCGGCTGCGCGGCCATGGGCTATGGTTTCCCGGCGGCGATCGGGGCCTGCGTGCAGAGAGCAGGAAAACGCGTGATCTGTGTGGACGGTGACGGGAGCTTTCAGATGAACCTCCAGGAACTGCAGACGGTGGTCTACAACCGCCTGAACCTGAAGATCTTTTATCTGAACAATAACGGTTACCATTCCATACGCCAGACCCAGACCAATCTTTTTGCCGGAAGGCCCATGGTCGGCGTATGCGACGGAAACGGACTGAGTTTTCCGGATGCCGGAAAGATCGCTGAGGCCTACGGGATCCCCTTTGTGCGTATCGATGAGATAAAGGGGGCAGCGGAAAAGATCAGGGAAGTACTTGCCGCGGACAGCGCGGTCTTTTGCGAAGTGGTTGTGGATCCCTCCCAGAATTTTGCGCCGAAGCTTTCTTCGCGGGTGCTGGAGGACGGGAGGATCGTATCGGCAGAGCTGGATGATATGGCGCCGTTTCTGCCGCGGGAGGAACTGGAGGCGGTCCGCGGCTCTTTCTGAGGGAAGCCCGCGGATCAGTGTATCGGCCCGCAGCAGCTGTGCGGCCCGGGTCGGAACAGCAGCGGATAAGTATACGGAACAAGGAGGGAAAAATATGTACACACAGGAACCGTTAGCTTATGACTATGACGCTCTCATGCCGGTGATCGACGCCGAGACGGTGGAGATCCACCATGACAGGCATCATGCGGCTTATACGACCAACCTGAACAATGCCGTCGGAAAAGCGGGACTTGCGGAACGCCCGATCGAGGAACTGCTCTCGGATCTGGATTCCATTGAGGATCCCGCAGTGCGTACGGCGGTACGCAATAACGGCGGCGGTTTTTACAATCATAATCTTTATTTTTCCATTCTTTCGCCCAAACCCGCTCACGAAGCATCCGGGAAGCTTGCGGCACGGATCCGTGAACAGTTCGGTACCGAAGCGGATCTGAAAGATGCACTCATTAAGGCGGCACTGGGACAGTTCGGCTCCGGCTGGGCCTGGCTTTCGGCCAACAAAGAAGGGGAACTTTTTGTAAGCGCCACGGCCAACCAGGACAATCCGCTGATGGAAGGAAAGGGGCTTGTGCCGATCTTTACCCTGGATGTCTGGGAGCACGCCTATTACCTGAAGTATAAGAATCTGCGGGGAGAGTATGTAAAGGCTTTCTTTGATATCGTAGACTGGAAAAAGGTCTCGGAGCTTTATGACAGGGTGTGCGGCTGAGTACAGGATTTTCATGAGCCATAGGAGGGGAAAGGCGTGAAACTGATCGATCGATACAACGCCTTTCCTCTTTCTGTACGGGCTTCCCTGTGGTATATTGTCTGCAATTTCGTGCAGAAGGGGATGTCCGTGATCACGGTCCCGCTCTTTACCCGCCTGCTTACGAAGGCGGAATACGGGAATCTGAACGTCTATAATTCCTGGTATACGATCATATCGATCCTGGTTGCTCTCGGTATGGCCAACGGGATGCATCTGCAGGGGATTGTGAAATTCAGCGAAAGCAGGGACAGTTTTACTTCTGCGCTGCAGGGGCTGACCCTGATGCTTGTCGCGGTCTGGGCGGCGCTGTATTTTCCCCTGCACGTTTTCTGGAACGGGCTCCTTCACCTGAACACGCTGCAGATGTGCGCTATGCTCCTGAATATCTGGACGACGGCGGTGTTCGGACTGTGGGCGAACACGCAGCGCGTGGAATACCGCTACCGGGCATTGCTGCTGGTGACGATCATCTGTTCCGTTGCAAAGCCTGTGGCGGAGATCTTTGCGGTCCTGCATTTTGAAGACCGGGTCACGGCCAAGGTGATCGCGACGGCCCTGGTGGAATTTGCCTCCTTTGGCTGGCTTTTTATCGCCCAGCTCAGAAAAGGGAAGCAGTTCATAAATACCGAAACCTGGAAATATGCACTGGCATTCTGTATCCCGCTTCTGCCGCATTATCTTTCACAGACACTGCTGAACCAGGCGGACCGTATCATGATCCGGGATATGCTGGGAGAAGAGGATGCCGGAATCTATGGTCTGGCGTATTCCGTCTCACTGGTGCTCTCCATCCTGGTGACGGCTCTCGGACAGAGCATGTCTCCCTGGCTCTATGAAAAGATCAAGCAGAAAAAAGAAAAAGACATGGAGGGTGTGGTTTACCTGATGATGCTGCTGATGGCGGCATTCAGCCTGCTGCTCATCCTCTTCGCACCGGAGGTCATCGCCGTCTTTGCGCCGGCGGACTATGCGGACGGCATATCCTGCATCCCTCCGGTGACGATCGGTATTTATTTCACCTTCTGCTATTCGGTGTATGGCAAATTTGCGTTCTACTATGAGAAAAAACTGGCCTTAGCGGTCTCGACCGCTGTCTGTGCCGGACTGAACGTCCTTACGAATCTGATCTTTATCCCCCGGTACGGATATGCCGCGGCGGGGTATACGACAATGGTCTGCTACATCATTTATTCCTGCTTTTATTTTGTGATCATGAGAAGCATCTGCAGAAAAGAATGCGATGGAAGGCAGCCGTTTCGTACCGGTATACTTCTCCTGATCCAGGGTACTTTCGTTCTGCTCGGTCTGGTCTTTTCCGTATTTTACGGTTTCTGGCCTGCGCGCTACGGGATCGCGCTCCTGATCCTGCTGCTTTTGTTCCTGCGGCGTAAGCCGATCCTGACGGCGGTCAGGACCCTGCGGGGCGGAAAGGAAATACAATAGGCGGAAAAAGCGCCGAAGAGAGACGGAAATGCTGCAGGCAGGTGTTTGCAGAATTATGTCAACTATGCTATAATCGCATGCGTAATGCACATGACGGAGACTTAGGCTATGACGGCGAAAGAGGAAGAAAAGATCCGGAGATACCTGGAGGAGATCCAGGAGGTAAATTTCAGGCTCCTGTGCGGGATCGACCGTATCTGCACGGAGAATGACATACGCTATTATCTTCTGGCGGGGACGCTGCTCGGAGCGGTCCGTCATAAGGATTTTGTCCCCTGGGACGATGATGTGGATATTGTTTTTGCCAGGAAGGATTATGAACGTTTTCTGAAGATCTTCCGCGCACAGTCTCCGGAGGGCTGTGAACTGGTCGATTATCATGAGCATCCGGAGTTTTTCGATTTTATCTGCAGGGTCGTGGACAGCCGGGTAAGGATACGTAACCTTAAGGCAGACGACGATTATTACGGCGGGAGGTATTCGCATCCCGGTGTGGATCTCTTTGTTTTCGATGACTGTTCTCCCTGTTTCGGGCTGCGTCTGAAAGGGCTGCGTCTGGTATATGCGCTTGCCATGGGGCACAGAAAAAGCGTCGAATATGACAAGTATAAAGGGATACAGAAGCTCGGAGCCTATATCCTTCCGGCGATCGGGCGTTTTATCCCGATGAAGTGCCTGGCTGCGCTCTATGACAGGATCGCAGCTGCAGGCAGCGGAAAAAGCGGCGGCTGGTTTATCTCCAATGACCAGCAGCGGTTTCCGTATTGGGGAAAGGTATATAAGAAGAGCTGGTTTGTGAGGCGCGTAAGGGGACAGATCCGTGACCGGTATTTCCCCTGTCCGAAGGGCGCGCGTGCCGAGCTTAAGATGATCTACGGGGATTATATGGCTCTTCCGCCGGAGGATAAGCGTTATCCGGAACACTTCACATCACTGGAACTTGAAAGGGAGAATGATCAATGAGAAGGGTTATCACCTACGGAACCTTCGATCTGCTGCATTATGGCCATATCGCTCTTCTGAAGAGGGCAAAGGAGCTGGGGGATTATCTGATCGTGGCGCTTTCAACGGACGAGTTCAACCGTGTGGAAAAGAACAAGCACTGTTACTTTTCCTATGAGCAGAGAAAGAATCTGCGGGAGGCGATACGCTACGTAGATCTGGTGATCCCGGAGGAAAGCTGGGAGCAGAAGGTATCGGATGTGCATGAATATCATATCGATACCTTTGTGATCGGGGATGACTGGGAAGGCAAGTTTGATTTTCTGAAGGATGAAGGGGCAGAGGTCGTCTATCTGCCCAGAACTCCCGAGATCAGTTCTACACAGATCAAACAGGATATAGCTTTGGATAAAAGAGTCAGAGGAGAATAAACTTCGGTATGGAAGGAAAGGATTCGGTCAAGCGTTATGAGCTCGGCTATACGACGGGAGTATTCGATATGTTTCATATCGGCCATCTGAATATCTTAAGACGCGCCAGGGAGCAGTGTGAGACTCTGATAGTCGGGGTCAGCACCGATGAACTGGTCAGGGAATATAAGCATAAGAGCCCCATAATACCTTTTGATGAGCGTATAGAGATCGTTAAAGCCATACGTTATGCGGATATAGTGGTGCCCCAGACTTCCATGAACAAAATGGAGGCCTGGGAACGTTTTCATTTTGATGCGCTTTTTCACGGCTCTGACTGGAAAGGCAGTGATATGTATACCCGCATAACAGAGGAATTCCGAAAGCTGAATGTGGACGTGGTGTTTCTTCCCCATACGCAGGGGGTTTCGTCAACGATGCTGGCCGATGTGCTGCGAAAGATCGAAGAAGGATGATCATAAATACGGGAGTATAGGCTGTCAGGCAAATGGCTTTTCTGAAAGATGGCAAAAAGAATAAATGCTGCGGCTGCAGCGCCTGCGCTTCAATATGTCCTTCCGGATGCATAAGCATGAGGGAAGATGAGGAAGGCTTTTTATATCCGCAGCTTAATAAGGATAAGTGTATTTCCTGCGGACTCTGTGAGAAAGTATGCCCTGAAGGGTATAAGGAGTTTTATAAGCCTGAGGGGATCGAAGCATATATAGGGATCAATAAAGACAGGGCTGTAGTGGAAAAGAGCACTTCAGGCGGTGCATTCAGCGCGCTGTGTGATCAGCTTACAGGCAGGGGGTATGTTGTTTACGGAGCTGAACTGGATGAAAAACTCAAAGTAAGACATATTCCGGCACATAAGCCGGCAGAATGCGAAAAGTTCAGGAAATCCAAATATGTACAGAGCGATATGAGCTCATGTTTTGCAGATATAGCAAAGCTGCTTAAGGAAGATAAAAGGATCGCTTTTTCCGGTCTGCCCTGTCAATGTGCGGCATTGAAAGAATACCTTAAACTAAAGAACTGCAGCTGTGATGATCTGCTGTTCATATCTGTTTTGTGCCGCGGAGTTCCGCCACAGAAACTGTTTGACATATATATAAGCGAAACCGAAAAAAAATACGGTAAAAAAATAAGCACATATGAATTCAGGAATAAAAGGTCTGATCATGGAAAGGGCGATATCCGATCCGCCCGTATGATATTTGAAGACGGATCGGAAAAGATCCTGTTTAAGGAAGAAGATCCCTATCTGAAAGGATATTACAAAAGACTGTTTCTCCGGCCGTCCTGCGGGGAGTGCAGCTTTGCAAGAAAGGAGCGGGTGGCGGATATCACTTTATCCGATCACTGGGGCCTTGAAGAAGAATGCGCCGGCCTGGATGTATCCCTGGGCGCTTCGCTGATAATGGCCGTGAGCAATAAAGGAAAAGAACTGGTAGAGGATGTTAAAGAAGAACTCATGCTGATCGCGGTCGATAAGGATAAAGCTCTGTCGGCGCAGACCATAACATCAAAGCCGGTATATATGCACGAGAACAGGGATCGCTTTTTTTCTATGTTAAAAAAAAAGAGTTTTTATGAGGCAGTGGAAAAGAATGCCCGTCCGCCTTTGCGGAGAATGATCAGGATCCTTATGCAGGAAGCTAAGAAGCGTTTTCCCGCAGGCGGGAAAGCTAAAGGAGGCAGAAAATGACAGATTTACAGAAAGTGATATTCAATATTTTTCTTGAGGTAAAGAAACTCTGTGAGGAGAACGACATTACCTATTACGGGATCGCGGGGACCTGCCTGGGAGCGGTGCGTCACAAAGGTTTCATTCCCTGGGATGACGATCTGGACATATCCGTGCCTATCGAAGAGTTTGACCGTTTTATAAGTCTGGCAAAGGAGAAACTGCCTGACGATCTCGAGATCGTATCCTACCATGATCATCCGCATTTTCCGCGTATGTTTGCAAGAGTTACCGATAAAAGGACAACTTATGTCCAGTATTACATGAAGTATTATCCGGATGAATATCACGGGGTGTTCATAGATGTTATGCCCATGACGGGAAAGCCTGCCGGGATCGCCGGAAAGGTATTTGAACAAAAAGCTTTATGGTACGATTATCTGAGCCAGCAGACTATGTGTCTTTTCAGGGACAATAAGGGCATTAGGGAAAAACTGTCGTGGCTTGCTTTGAAATGTTTTTTCCTGCCGGAGCGTTACTTCCTGAAAAAATGGGAGGCAGAACTGAGAAGGCATCCTGTAAAAGGCGCGAAAGAGATACTGTTTGCCTGGAATGCCAAAGTGCGTTACAGAACTTTCCCGGCAGAAGTGTTTGAAGACTGTAGTGAGTTGGAATTTGAAGGAGTGCAGGTACGTTTCCCGGCAGATACAGATACCTATCTAAAGACTGAATACGGCGATTATATGAAGCTTCCGCCGGAAGAAAAACGTGTGGGACATCACGACGGCCGCGTGAGCCTGACAATGCCCTGCGCCGTATTTGCGGAAAAGATGCGAAAGAAACTTGCTTCATACAGAAAATAAGATCCTGTCACAGGACCGACCGGTCCGTGACAGATCCGAAGGAGAGCACATGAAGTCTGTAAAGCTTCCTGACTGCATGCTGCGTGACGGCGGATATGATATGATACGCCGGAGAGCGGGGAGAATGGATTAAAAGTATGGGGCTGAGCGGAAAGATAAAAAGGATATTCCGGAGTACGGGGGAGTATTTCGCCGGCGGAGCTGGGAAGCACTGCTTCCGTCATATGGTGGCGGAGGTACGTCCGGACGCGCCTGCATTCTGGAGGTTTTGCCGTTATCTCGATCTGCTGCGGGCAGAGCTGTACTGCCCGGGGCTGGACGCCATGGACTATTTTCTCTATCATTTTGAGGGTATGCCCCGCAGGGAAAGAAAAAGCTATATCACCGAAGGCGGATTGAAAAAGATGGTCCGCCATTTTAACGGAACGAGCGCGGATCCGCAATGGGCATCCGTGGAGATGAAACCGCAGTTCAACCGCCTTTTTGCCGATCTGCTGGGGCGGGAATGGATCATGAGCGATGCGGACGAAGAGAGCTTCGTTTCTTTCTGCACGGGGAAAAAGAGGATCGTGAAACCGGCGGGAGGCGGCCAGGGAAAAGGGATCTTTATCGCGGAGCCGGATACGGAAGAGGAAAGCCGGAAGCTGTACCGTTCGCTGGCGGGAGAAAGCTATGTGATCGAGGAGCTCCTGAAACAGCATGGCAGTCTGGCGGAGCTGAATCCCTCTTCCGTAAATACGCTGAGGATCTATACCGTAGCGGATAAAGAAGGAAAAAATATCACGGTGACGGGAGCGGTGCTGCGTATCGGAAGGAGCGGGCAGGCCGTGGACAACTGGCACGCCGGCGGGATGGCGGCGGAGATCGATATCGAAAAGGGAGCAGTGAGCAGCCCCGCCGTTGACGGAAAAGGCGGCGAATATACGCTGCACCCGGATACGGGAGTGAAGATCACGGGCTTCTGCCTGCCGTCCTGGGAAGAAGCGGTACGGACGGTAAAGCTGGCGCACAGCCGCATCAAAGGTTTACGCTATGTCGGCTGGGATGTGGTGATCGGTGAAAAGGGAGAAGCATATCTTCTCGAAGGAAATCTCTTCGGCGGAGTCCATCTGCAGCAGCAGCCCTGCCGTAAAGGGAAAAAAGCACTGTATCAGGCGCTCTGGGATTAGAGCTTCAGCCATTTTCCCCAGTCGTAATCCGTTGAAGGCGGATCCAGGACCATGATGCCGCCGGTGGGGATAAAGGTGAGCTCGGAGATATAGATCTTTCCGTCGATGTTATAGAGGTCGACACGGACAAAGGGAAAGTCTGCCGAAAATTCCTCCGCAAGTCTTTTCATCTCTTCAAAGCCGGCAGGTTTCGGAATATCATCATGATCCGGACGGTTCTCGTGTCCGTGGAGCCTCAGATCGATATGCTTCCAGTCCATGTCGAAGTAGTCGTAATACTTGTCATATTCCCCGTTTTCCCCGTTGGAAGAGATATAGAGCACCCTGGGAACTCCGTTGAAACAATAGAATTTATAGGTATTGATATCATCGCCGAGGTATTCCTCCACGATGATCTTTTTTTTCACGTCCCTGTACTGCATCTCGGCGAAGCGTTTCCAGTAATCTTCCTTCAGCCATTTTTTCAGGCGCGCGCAGGCGTCGGAGCGGTCCAGCGCAGCCTTGTCGCGGCAGAGGATATTGTAGGTGCTGCCGTGGTTGCATTTGATCACGAAACGCTCCGGCAGGCTGTCCCAGGGGATATCCTGAGGACGGTCGCAGACGGCGTAAAGCTTTGGAAGCAGTTCCTCCCGGCCCTTTGCCTGCATGTATTCGCGGATGCGGTATTTGTCCACGCACTGTGTGATCAGCGGGTTATGATAATATCTGCGAAGCTTCAGATACTGGAGCTTTTCGTTGAAGCTTTGGGGATCTTCAAGATCGAGTTCGCGGCCGAAGGTATGGAAAAAGATCTTTTTGCTCTGCTTTTCGGGATCGGAGGCTGCCATATGCTCCGCTTTCTTTTTCCGCAGCCATTTCCAGAGAGCTGTATTTTTGATCAATGTTTCTACCTCCGGATCGGATTTTTTCGATGCTATGATATCACAAAGGCTGTGGATTTACAATGGCTGCGGGAGGGGCAGCGCTGCGTACGGTTACCGTTCAGACCTTAGCCGGATAATGATCTTCTGCATGCAGATATAGTCCGTGGCGCTCGATTCCGTATGCTCACAGTCCGGACCCTGCAGGATGAAACACGGGGCTGTCTAAATATCATAAGTATCTTGTCGCGGGCTTCCCATTTGTGATATAATCTAGAAGTTATGAAAACGATTAGTATCATGATCCCATGTTATAACGAGATCGAGAACGTGGAGGCCATGGCCGACGCGGTCCGGGAGATGCTGAAAAAGGATCTCTCTTCTTATGATTATGAGATCGTATTTATCGATAACGCATCCACGGACGGTACCAGGGAAAAGCTGGAGGAGATCTGCGCGAAGGATAAAAAGATCAAGGCGATCTTTAACGTGACCAATTTCGGGCAGTTCAATTCGCCTTTTCACGGGCTTTGCCAGACGACGGGCGACTGTACGGTGACACTCTGCTGCGATTTCCAGGATCCCGTGGAGCTGGTGCCGCAGCTGGTGGCCGAATGGGAAAAGGGACACCGCATCGTCAGCTGCATCAAGACGAAGAGCAGGGAAAATCCGCTGATCTACCTGTTTCGGAGCATCTATTACAAGATGATCAAAAATATGTCCGATGTGAAGATGATCGAGCACTTCACGGGCTTCGGGCTTTATGATCGTTCCTTTATCAAGCTTCTGCGTGAGCTGGACGACCCCATTCCTTTCCTCAGGGGGATCGTTGCGGAATACGGCGGCGGCTTCAATATGAAGGAAATGACTTATGTGCAGCCGAAGCGGCGGGCCGGAAAGACACATAACAATTTCTACAGTCTTTACGATGCGGCAATGCTTTCGTTTACCTCCTATACCAAGGTGGGACTGCGTCTTGCGACCTTTCTCGGATTCTTTACCAGCGCGGTGAGTTTTGTGATCGCCATCGTGTATTTTATCCTGAAGCTCCTGCACTGGAAGTCCATGAGCATGGGGATGGCGCCGGTGATGATCGGCGTATTCCTGCTGGGCGGCATTCAGATCTTTTTCATAGGCCTGATCGGGGAATATATCCTGAATATCAATACCCGTGTGATCCACCGGCCCGTAGTGGTAGAGGAGCGCAGGATCAATTTTGACGAGGCACCGGATGAGTAAGAGTGCGGTTGTTACCGGGGCGGCGGGCTTTGCGGGGATCCATCTGACGGAGCATCTGCTGGAAAAGGGTTATCGGGTGCTGGCGGTACTGCGGCCGGCGTCGGAACACAATGCGCGCATCGACGCGCTTTTTGCGCGTTTTCCGGAAGGACGCCTGAAGAAGCTGCTGATCGACCGGGACAAAGAACTGTTATCCGAAAGCCCGGCATTGGAGGGGGAGGATTACGTATCCTTTTTCGATCTGGCCTGGGGCGGCGGACGGGAAGATATCCGGGCGCAGCTGGCAAATCTGCTGCGTACGCAGGATGCGGTGGCAGCGGCGAAAAAGCTGAAATGCTGCCGTTTTATCGGGATCGGTTCCCAGGCGGAATACGGGCTGAAGACGGAGCCGGTCACGGAAAAGAGTCTGACCGAACCCTTCAGCGCTTACGGCGCGGCAAAGCTGGCGGCCTGTCATCTGAGCAGGATCACGGCAGCGCAGGCGGGGCTGGAATGGATCTGGGGGAGGATCTTTTCCCTTACGGGGAAATACGAAGCGGCGGGACGCATGCTGCCGGACCTCGTGCGGAAGCTGGAAAAGGGAGAGAGCGCGCAGCTTTCAAGCTGCGAACAATACTGGGATTATCTGGATGCGGGGGATTGCGCGGAGGCGCTGATCGCGCTTTCGGAACGCGGACGGAGCGGGGAGATCTACAATATCGCCCATGGCGCGTACCGTCCGCTGAAGGAGTATGTGGAGGAGCTGCGGGAGAAGCTGAAGCTTCCGGGCAGTGTCGTATACGGGGCAAAGGCAGAACCTTTTGTGAACCTGATGCCGGTAGTATCGAAGCTGAAGAACGATACCGGCTGGGAACCCCGGGTGAGTTTTACGGAAAGTGTGAGGAGTATCAATGTCTGAGATAATGGAACTGATCGTTCCATGCTATAACGAAGAAAGCTGCGTGGATCTCTTTTACGAAGCGGTCCGCGAGCTTGCGGACGGTGACTTAAAGGGCGTGGTGGATATCCGCCTGATGTTTGTGGATGACGGCTCAAGCGACGGAACCCTGGCGGCGCTTAAGAGGATCGCGGAAAAGGCACCGGAGGGAACGGTTCATTACATCTCGTTCTCGCGCAATATGGGAAAGGAAGCGGCGATCTATGCGGGACTGAAGCATTCCACCGGCGATTATGTAGCGGTGATGGATGCGGATCTGCAGCACCCGCCCGCAATGCTTAAGGATATGCTGCATGCGCTGAAGGATGAAGGCTATGACAGCTGCGGCGCAAGGCGCGAGGACCGGAAAGGAGAGGGCGCGGTCAAACGGCTTTTTTCCGTGCTCTACTATCATGTCATCAACCGCATGACGGTGGTGGAGCTTACGCCGGGCAGCACGGATTTCCGGCTGATGAAGCGCCAGATGGTGGATGCCGTATTAAAGATCTCGGAGCGCGAACGCTTTACCAAGGGTATTTTCGCCTGGGTGGGCTTTAACACCAAGTGGATCCCGTACCACAATGTGGAGCGGGCGGCCGGAAAGTCGAAATGGAGCGTAAAGGGCCTGTTCCATTATGCATCCAGCGGGCTCATCGCCTTTGCGCGGGCGCCGTTGCGTTTTGCGGTATGGTTCGGCGGCTTCAGTGTCTTCGCGGCTTTTGCCTTTGCCATACTGCTGCTGGTATGGGAGTTCGGCGGTTTTGCGGACGTACGGGCGGTGCATATCGTGATCTTTCTGCTGCTTCTGTTCGGCGGCCTGTGCGTTGCGCTGCTGGGGCTGGCCGGGGAGTATCTGGCAAGGATCATGAGTGAGGTGAAACAGAGACCCATATATATCATCAGAGAGAGCAATCTGCAGGAGGAGAAGGACTGATCATGGCAAATCAGAAGATCATGCTGGGAGATTTTGAACTGGGAGAGAATCCGGTACCGTATTTCATCGCGGAGATCGGCATCAATCACAACGGGGATCTGCAGATCGCCAAGAAGCTCATCGATGCGGCGTTCTGCACGAACTGGCATTGCGTGAAGTTTCAGAAGCGCACGCCGGAGATCGCGGTGCCCGAAGCGCAGAAGAATGTGCCCAGGGAAACGCCCTGGGGGACGATGACCTATCTGGAATACAAAAAGCGTATCGAATTCGGAAAGAAAGAGTACGATTATATCGATACTTACTGCAGGGAGAAGCCCATTGCCTGGACAGCAAGTCCCTGGGACGAGCCCAGCCTGGATTTCCTGATGCAGTACGACCTGCCTTTCATCAAGGTGGCCAGCGCCGGCAACGGGAATTATGATCTGCTGAAGGCTGTCTGCCGCACGGGCAAGCCCATCATCATGTCGGACGGCATGAGCACCCAGGAGGAGCTGGATAAGGCGGTCTCGTTCCTCGAGGATCACAGCAACGGGGATTACGTGCTTCTGCATACCAATTCCACTTATCCCGCAGAGGTGCAGAACCTGAACCTTTCCTATATCAACACGCTGAAAGAGCGTTATCACTGTATCGTCGGCTACAGCGGGCATGAGCAGAGCCTGGAACCTTCCGTGGTGGCGGCCGTCATGGGCGCCAAAGTGATCGAGCGGCATGTTACCCTTACGCATGACCTGTGGGGCACGGACCAAAAGGCCAGCCTGGAAGTGAACGCGATGCACCTGCTCTACCGCCGTTGCATGGACATCTACCGCATGAAGGGCGACGGCATCAAGCATATGGATGAAGATGAGATCAAGATCCGCAAGAAACTGAAGGGGGACTGAGGATGTTTGAGGGAATGTCCGAGGAGGAAGCAAGAGCTTATCTGGTGAAGCTTGCCGGAGACTACTGTGAGAAATACCATCAGCGGAAGCCTTATGCCCCCGGGGATCATATCAATTACGGCGGCCGTTTCTACGACCGCGACGAGATGGAAAAGCTCGTGGACGCGTCGCTGGAATTCTGGCTGACGGCAGGACGTTATACCAGACAGTTTGAAAAGGAATTTTCGGACTATCTGGGCGTGCGTTTCTGTTCGGTGGTCAATTCGGGTTCCTCGGCAAATCTGCTGGCATTCCGTGCACTGACCTCCCCGCTTCTGAAGGAACGGGCGGTAAAGCCCGGGGACGAAGTGATCACGGTGGCCTGCGGCTTTCCCACGACCGTGGCGCCGCTGATGCAGTACGGTGCGGTCCCGGTATTTGTCGATGTGACGATCCCCCAGTACAATATCGATGTGACGCAGCTCGAAGCGGCCTTCCGGGAAGGTAAGAGCAAAGCCGTCATGATCGCGCATACCCTGGGAAATCCCTTTGACCTTACGGCGGTAAAGGATTTCTGCGACAGGCACGGCCTGTGGCTTGTGGAAGATAACTGTGACGCGCTTGGAAGCGAATATCTTCTGGGCGGCAGAAAAGTAAAGACCGGCACGGTGGGGGATATCGGGACTTCGAGTTTCTACCCGCCGCACCATATGACCATGGGAGAGGGCGGCGCGGTCTATACCGACGATCCGCTGCTTCACCGTATCGTGCGGTCTCTCCGGGACTGGGGCAGGGACTGCTCCTGCGAATCGGGGCAGGACAACCGCTGCGGCCACCGTTATGACGGACAGTTTGGCGAGCTGCCGCCCGCTTATGACCATAAATATGTCTATTCCCATCTGGGCTACAATCTGAAGGCAACGGATCTGCAGGCGGCCGTGGGCGTGGCGCAGCTGAAAAAGCTGGACAGCTTCACAAAGGCGCGCAGGGAGCATTTCGATTATCTGAAAGAGGGGCTTAAGGATCTGGCCGGAAAACTCGTTCTGCCCGAAGCATGCGAAGGCAGCGTGCCTTCCTGGTTCGGCTTCATGCTCTGCTGCGGCGAAAAGCTGGAGAGGGCGGCCCTGGTGCGTCATCTGGAAGGACAGGGCGTACAGACCCGCATGCTCTTTTCCGGAAACCTGATCAAACATCCCTGCTTTGATGGCATACGCGGAACGGATGCCTACCGTGTGGCGGGCAGCCTTGAGAATACCGACCGCATCATGCGGGACGGTTTCTGGATCGGGGTCTATCCGGGAATGACCGGGGAAATGATGGACGTGATGATACGGGAGCTCCACCGCGGCGTGGAAGCGCAGAACGTATAAGGCGGAAGAGATCTTCAAACGGAGCAGGTTTATGAACACGGACTGGACAGAAAAGCTGAAGGGAAAAAGAGTGCTGGTGACCGGACACACGGGCTTTAAGGGCAGCTGGATGCTCGAAGTCCTTTCGTATCTGGGAGCCGAAGCCTGCGGCTATGCCCTTCCGGCACCGACAAAGCCTTCGTTGTATGAACTGCTCGGTCATGCGGATAAGCAGGGATTGAAAAGCTGCATCGGCGATATCCGCGATGGAGATAAGCTTGCGCGCTTTATGCGGGAGGCGGAGCCGGAGATCGTGATCCATATGGCGGCCCAGCCCATCGTGCGGACCTCCTATGAGGACCCCGTCGGGACCTTTGAAACGAATGTGATGGGAACGGTGAAGCTTCTGGAGGCCGTGCGCGGCTGCGGGAGCGTGCGTTCCGTCGTGAACGTCACAACGGATAAAGTGTATTTAAACGAAGAAAAAGAAGAGGGCTACCGCGAAGACGAGAAGCTCTGCGGTTACGACCCTTATTCCAATTCCAAATCCTGTTCGGAACTGGTGACCTACAGCTATCTCCATTCCTTTTTTGTCCGGAGAGACATCGCTGTCAGCACCATGCGGGCCGGTAATGTGATCGGCGGCGGCGACTATGCGAAGGACAGGCTGATCCCCGACTGCGTGCGCGCGGTGGAAGCGGGGACGCCCATCGTGCTCCGCAATCCCGATTCGGTCCGGCCTTACCAGCATGTGCTGGAACCGGTCTGCGCTTACCTGCGCCTGGCTGTGCTGCAGGCGGAAGCGCCGGAGCTGGCAGGGAATTACAATGTGGGTCCCCGGCTTGAGGACTGTCTGAGGACAGAGGATATGGCGAAACTGTTCTGTGAGGAATGGAAGCGCCTGGCGGCAGCGGATCCCGCGCGGTCAAAGGCCTGTGTGGAATGCCGGCCGGACGGCGGGCCGCATGAGGCAAAGCTGCTCCGTCTGGACTGCAGCCGCATCCGTGAGCGCCTGGGCTGGGAGCCGGAGTGGGACAGCAGAACGGCATTGAAAAAGACCGTGGAATGGGCCTACGCCCTTTCGAGCGGACGAAATGCGGAAGAGATCACCCTGGATCAGATCAGGGAATATCTGGGAACAGAAAAATGAAAAAGCGGCCGGAAGGCCGCTTTTTTGAGCTTTAGAAGACGATCGTATTTCTGCCGCGTTCTTTTCCGAGATAGAGATTGTTATCGGCGTCCTTGATGTTGTCATCAAGGCTTTTTCCTTTATCATATTCCGTAAGACCGTAGGTCAGCGTGACCTTTACGGTCTCTTCGCCCACCGTCACCTCGGTCTTCCGTATCGCCTTCTGGACGTGGTAGAGGATCTCCATGGCCTCATCCCCGTTGCAGTCGGGGAAAGCGATGAAGAATTCCTCACCGCCCCAGCGGGCGACGAAGCCGCTGTCGCCGATGGTATCCTTCAATGCTTTTGCGACGCTTTTCAGGACCAGATCGCCGATGTCGTGGCCGTAGCTGTCGTTGACGCGTTTGAAGTGGTCGATATCGCAGATGCACAGGCAGCAGATCATCGAATCGGCCTTGCGGACAAAATCCTGTAGGTATTCCATGGCCATGCCGCGGTTGTTGAGCCCGGTCAGGGGATCGGTATTTGCACGCGTCTTCAGGCGCTTGTTGTATTCAATCAGCTTGCGCTCCATATTCTGGCTGTCCTTGGAGAACATATGGGCCGCGATGCAGGTACAGAGGATGATGATGAACATGCAGCTGTCGCGTACGCAGTGGTGGGCGCCCGGAGTGAGTTCC
The DNA here is from genome assembly GCA_016282915.1 of Lachnospiraceae bacterium. GTDB lineage: Bacteria > Bacillota > Clostridia > Lachnospirales > Lachnospiraceae > NK4A136. The sequence continues at coordinate 27,861 of JAEELW010000176.1, forward strand.
AGGAGGGGCGTGCGGTTTCCGTAGAGAAAGGACATGCCCTGATATACGATAAAGGTGATGAAACCGAAGATCACTTTCATGAGAAAGCAGTTATAGCTCGCGAAAAAGAAGATGATGATCACAAAAGGCGGGAAGATCTGGAAGCTGGAATCCGGTCCGAAGAACCAGAGCAGGGTCATGGCCCAGATCGTGGTGACGATGATGAAGAGCCATACCGTTGCGATCTTGTTGATCCTGTAGGACAGGAGGAAGACACAGAAGTAAAGGACCGCCAGAACGAGGTTGCCGTATACGGCAGGCAGGGTGCCGTGGATGAAAAACGCCACGGCGTTGATCAGGAAAAATCCTGTCAGCGTCAGAGAGAGGATGCGCATGAGAACCGGCATCTTTGCGGATTCGTTCTCGTAGCGGGTATCCCTGGTGATCAGTTTTTTAATCGCGGAACAGATCCTCATGCTCACGATTATAGCCAAGGGCCGTTTTTTCCACAACAGGGAAAACTTGTTACAGCTTTTGACAAATTTGTGCTATAATGCTCTCATGCGATCCAGGATACTTCTGTTTTCCATGATCACTTTTATATCGGCTGCGGCGATCTTCGGCGTGGCTTATCTTTTTTTTCGCATGAAGATCTCCAATCCGGAAGAAGAGGAGGAGAAGGTATACAGCCGTTATTACGCGATGATCTGTGACGACTGCCGTTCCTCCTTCTGGCAGAAAGTGTATCAGGGAGCGGCGGAGGCCGCCGAAAAAAGCGATTGCTATGTGGAGCTCTTCGGTTCCAACCTAAGCTATGATTACACGCCGGAGCAGCTGATGGAGCTGGCCATCTCCTCTTCGGTGGACGGGATCATGGTCCTGGGAAACGATGAGGTCGAAATGACCGGTCTGATCAACCGGGCGGATTCGGCGGGGATCCCCGTTGTGACCATGTATACGGACAATGCCCTGTCGGAGAGAAAATCCTTTGTGGGCGTGAGCGCGTTCAATATCGGTAATGAATACGGAAAGCTGATCATCAATGCGCATAACGAGAAAAAACGCTTTTTGCCGGAGGACGGAGAGCAGGAGAAGGAAAGCATTTCGGTAGCCGTATTTTTTGACGAAAAGAGGCTGCTTTTTGACCAGAACGTGATCCTCTCCGGCATCAATGATACCTTAAGCCGTCAGGCGCCGGAAGAAAGCTATACGATAAGATCCGTAATGGTGGATGACAGCACGCCCTTCTCGGTGGAGGAGTGCATGCGCGATATCTTTATGGAAGAAGAAGTGCCGGAGATCCTGGTGTGCTTAAGCGAACTGGATACGACCTGCGCCTACCAGGCGGCCGTAGATTATAATATGGTGGGAAGCGTATACATACTCGGATACTACGATTCCCTGAAGATACTCAACGCCATCAGCCGTAACGTGGTCTACTCCTCGCTGGCCGTGGATACCGAAGAGCTCGGCGCCTACTGCGTCGAGGCTCTGGACGAGTATATCGCCAGCGGATACACCAGTCAGTATTTTTCCGCGGATGTGACGATCATCGACCGTTTCAACGTGGCAGAATTCCTGAAGAAGGAGGAGGGTGAGGATGAATAGAAGACTCCGGGATCTCCCTCTTTCTTACAAGATCAGCGTGATATTTATCTTTGCGAATCTCTTTATCTTTCTTGTGGATATCCTGCTGCTCCTCGGTATCAACAGCATGTCCGTGGAGATGGAGGGAACCTATCGTGAGAACCGTCATCTGAATGAGCTGACCGAAGCCCTGGAAGGCGTTCAACAGGCAATGACGGAATATCTGGATTCCAAATCCACGGATTCGCTGTCGGACTATTATATGAGTTCCCAGCAGTATTCGGAACTGACGGAAGCGCTGGATACCAAAGTGACCAACCGGGCCTATGACCGGATGGAGCGCAATATCAGCTATATGTCCCGGGATTATCTGGACCGGGTCTCGCGTACCATAGAGGCGAAGCGCGGCAGGAACGTGGAACGCTACAGGGTGCAGTATGAAGAGGCTTCCAGACAGTATACGTATATACGCGAGTATATAAGGAGCCTGAACGGAGAGCTTTTTGTCAGCAATTCCGTTCGTTACAGCGCACTGTCCGACAGCTTCCGGAATTTTGAATTCTTTTCGGGCATCGTGATGATCGTGGTCTTTTTTACCAGCGGCGCCGTCATCATAAGGATCACGCGTATGCTGATCCATCCCCTGCAGGCGCTGGCAAAGAGCGCGGAAGAGGTGAGCGGCGGAAATCTTGACGCAAACCTGCCCGAGAGCCGCAACAATGACGAGATCGGAAGACTGACGGGAGCTTTTTCCAAGATGATGGTCAGTATCCGCGAGTATATTGAAAGCCAGCGCGTGAGTATGGAAAAGGAAAGACTCATGCAGGAAAAAGAACTGATGATGGAAACGCACTTAAAGGATGCCCAGCTGAAATACCTTCAGGCGCAGATCAATCCGCATTTTCTGTTTAATACACTGAACGCCGGAGCGCAGCTCGCCATGATGGAGGGTGCGGACCGGACCTATGAATATGTCCAGACGGTCGCGGATTTCTTCCGCTATAATGTGCGGAAACAGGATGAAACGGTGGGGATTGAAAATGAAGTGGATCTGGTGGATAATTACATCCGTATCCTGAATGTGCGTTTTTCGGGGGATATCCGCTATGAGAGACAGATCGATGAGCGACTCATGAAGGTAAAGATGCCGGCCATGATCCTGCAGCCCATCGTGGAAAACGCCGTAAATCACGGGATACGTGAGATGGGAAATAAAGGACGTATCCTTCTGCGGGTGTACCGGGACGGAGACCGTGTCTACATCTCCGTGAAGGATAACGGAAAGGGGATCAGCGAGGAAAACGCCAGAAGGATCATCAACGGGGAATGGAGATACGAGCCCCAGACGGGGGATTCCAACGGGATCGGAATGGATAACGTGATCGCCAGGATGAAGCTTTTTTGCGAGCGCGACGACGTGATCGAGATCAGGAGCGAAGGAAAAGGAAAGGGGACGGAGGTCATCATCAATATCCCCTATAATATGGAGGAGTGAGAAAGACGGAATATGTACAGGATCATGCTTGCGGATGACGAGGGCATCGTCATCGA
>JAEELW010000177.1 GCA_016282915.1 Lachnospiraceae bacterium
ACGGTACCTTCCACCACATCCCCCGTATGAATATTTTTTTGTAAAGATTCTTCCAATAATGATTCAAAATTCTCTTCGGACATAGTTTTGAACCTCCTCAATGATATAGTTTGGGGTGGAAGCCCCCGCTGTGATCCCTACCTTATGTATGCTCCCGTCCTGCATCGGCTCAAGATCCGTCACTGTCTGGATGAAGACCGTACGACCGCACTCCTGCCGGCAGATCTCGAACAGCTTCCTGGTATTGGAGCTCTTCGAATCGCCGATCACGATCATGGCATCCACCCCGGAGGCAATTTCCTTAGCCTCAGTCTGATGCGCGACCGTCGCATTACAGATAGTATTCACAATACTAACATCATACGATTTTTTCTGAAATAATTCAAGGATTTTTTCAAATTTCTTATGGTTAAATGTCGTCTGGGCTACAACACATACGCTGCGCCCTTCCTGCGGTACAAAAGAAAGCGCTTCCTCTTCCGTATCCAGCACTGTCGCCGGCGTGCGGCACCAGCCCATGATCCCTTCCACCTCGGGATGACTGCGGTTCCCGCAGATCACGATCTGTTTATCCGCGCTCTCCTTCCATACGATCTCGTGGATCCTTTTTACAAAAGGACAGGTCACATCCACATAATGCAGGCCTTTTTCCTCCAGCAGAGTGATCACCGAGCGGCTCACGCCGTGGGAACGCAGGAGCACCGTGCCGGATTCCAGCGCCCTCAGCCCTTCCTCATCCGTGATGATGCGCGCCCCCTTCTCCTGAAGACGGCGTATCACCTCGTCATTATGGATCACCGGTCCGTAGGTGTAGAGCTCCTTTTCCGTCTCCGCCAGCGCAAAAGCCTTATCTACCGCCTGACGCACCCCGAAACAGAAACCGGCGGTCTTTGCCGTAATGATCTCCACCATCAGCCGCACTTCTCCTCAACGAGATCCATCAATACCTTTGTCACCTCTTCGATATCCATATCGGAAGTATCCACCAGTACCGCATCCTCTGCCTGCTTTAAGGGCGAGATCTCCCTGGTCATGTCACGGTGGTCCCGCTCTATGATATCGGCCTCGATCTGCGCGAGCTCGCACTGCTCCCCTTTTGCGAGCAGCTCCTCATAGCGGCGTTTTGCACGCACCGCACTGGAAGCAGTCAGGTAGATCTTCACTTCGGCTCCGGGCAGCACAACGGTCCCTATATCCCTGCCATCCATCACCAGGCTTTTTTCGGACGCCAGCTTCCTCTGGAGCACGACCAGTCTGGCCCTCACATCCGCATTGGCGCTGGACCTGGAAGCCATGCTGCTCACTTCTTCGGTACGGATGAGACCGCTTACATTTTCACCGTTCAGCATCACCTGCTGCACACCATCCTCGAAAGCGATACTGATGTCGGCGGAGGCGCATTTTTCACTGATCGCCGCGGCATCCTCCGCAGACACGCCCTCCCGGATCAGATAGAGCGCCATGGCACGATACATCGCTCCGGTATCGACATAGATGACTCCCAGTTTTTTCGAAAGATTCTTCGCTATGGTCGATTTTCCCGCCCCTGCAGGTCCGTCGATCGCGATCGCAAATCTGTTTTTCATAAACACCTCCAAACTTATCCTTCTTCCGCGGCACTGATCCCCGCCAGATGCCCGGTGGACCAGGCGATCTGCAGATTGTAGCCGCCTGTATGCGCATCCACATCCAGCGCCTCTCCGGCGATATAGAGTCCGGGAACGATACGGCTTTCCATGGTCGAAGGATCCACTTCCTTTACATTAACGCCGCCCTGGGTGATGATGGCTTCCTCAAAAGCGCGGCAGCCCGTAACATGGTATTCCAGTGCTTTCAGGGTATCCGCAACTCTTTTTCTCTCTTCTTTCGTGATGGAATTTACTTTTTTATCCCCGGGGATGGCCACTCTGCCCGGGAAGACTTCCCGCAGTTTTCCCGGCAGTATGCTGCCGAGCACGTTCGAAAAATCCTTGTTCTTATTCTCTTCAAACTCACGGAGCAGCCTTGCGTCAAGCTGTTCCGGCGTCAGCGCGGGTTTCAGATCGATATACAGCTTTGCCACTTTGGGACGCTTCTTCTGATAATAGGACGAAGCCGTCAGGATCAGGGGACCGCTCAGTCCGAAATGCGTATAAAGCATTTCACCGAAGCCTTCATAAAGCTTCTTTTTTTCGTCCTTAAGAATAAGAGAGACATTCTTTAGCGCCAGTCCCTGCGCGGCTATGCATTCCTCCTTTTCGGCCACATGAAAAGGCACAAGTGCGGGCACCGGCTCCCTTATGCTGTGCCCGAGGCTTTCCAGCATGCCGAACATACTGCCGTCGGAGCCGGTCGAAGGATAACTCTTTCCGCCGCACGCCACGATCAGGGAATCCGCCCTGATGATCTCTCCGCCGTCAAGCTTTATCTCAAAAGACCCGTTCTTTTTTACGGAGCGGATGATGCTGTTCAGTCTTATCCCGACATGAAGCTCATCCATTCTTTTATTGAGCGCTTTGATCACATCGGAAGCATGATCGCTCACGGGAAATATCCTGCCTCCCCGCTCTTCCTTAAGCCTGCAGCCCGCTGCCTCAAAGAAATCCCGGACGGCAGCACTGTCAAAGCCGTATACCGCACTATACAGAAATTTGGGATTGCTCACGACATGAGAAAAGAATTCCTCATCCGGACAGGAATTGGTCAGGTTACAGCGCCCTTTCCCCGTGATATAGATCTTTTTCCCGGTCTTTTCGTTCCGCTCGATCAGTACGACCTCAGCCCCCGCTTCCGCTGCGGCTATGGCCGCCATCATCCCCGCGGCACCGCCGCCTGCCACTGCGATCCTTTTCTTCACCGGCATCACTCCTCCGGCCCCGCCATCTCGTCGGGATCATAGGTCTGAAAATCGTCCCAGAGCTTTTCCATGCGCTCCAGGTTCCGGTCCACGATCTCCTGGTTCTTCATATAAAGCCCCACGATCAGCGCATTGATCACGCTCATCGGGGCAACGATGGAATCCACCATCGTGATCATATCCGTCCTGGCCCAGAGATTGCAGGATGAATACATGTTCATGGGGGAATACTCGTTATCGGTAATGGTAATGAGCCTTGCCCCCTGGTTGTTTGCGTATTCCATGGCCTTCAGCGTACGGAGCGAGTAGCGCGGAAAGCTCATCCCCACTACCACGTCTTCCTTTTTCAGCCAGGAAAGCTGCTCAAAAAGCTCGCTGATATTGCTGCTGGTCACCGCCTTCACATCGGGCCGCATCAGGCTCAGGTAATAGACCATATACTCCGCAAGGGGTGCACAGCCGCGGATCCCGATCACATATACATGCGGCGCATTCTGCAGAAGATCCATCGCCATATCGTAGGTGGAATCGGGGACCAGATGGATACTGTCCACGATATTCTGTGCATCCCGCACCAGCACCTTACGCATCAGTTCCGACGGGTCTGCCTTCAGCTTCTTGTACTGGCTCTTCTTGGGCGAGATCAGCCGGTCCTGCATCTCTTCCGCCATGGCCTGCTGAAAATCGGTAAAACCGTCATAACCCAGCGCGCTCACAAAACGCACCACGGTGGACTCGCTCACACCGGCCGCCGCTGCCAGTCTGGCAGCCGTCATAAAGGCCACTTCCTCGTCATTATCCAGGATGTAGTCCGCCACCTTTTTCTGGCTGCTGCTCAGATTGTCGTATTGTTCCTTCAGTTCTTCCGTCATTCCCGCAGTTCTCTCCCGCAGAGTAAGGATATATACTAAGCGCCCAGCATATTTCGCACATATCCTAATCGAGCAGGGCCATGCCCTGCTCGATCCTTTTTGTTTTGAAAATGTACTTTGATCAGTATATCACACTTAAAGGCCGCTGTCACCTCAGACAGGATATGCGCCGTTCGCGGTATCCGCTTTCTTTGCATCCACCTTTTCCTGCTGGGCCTCGCGATACTTGAAGAACTCGGTCGCCACCTGCGGGAAAAGTGCATAGCTCAGCACATCCTCTTCCTGCTGCTTGTACTGCTTCATCTCTTTCTCGATCTGCTCCAGCTCCGGCTTGTCGTGTCCCGTAGCTTCCGCACTTCTTGCGGTGGAACGCTTCTCGCCCGGGATGACCTTGTTGATCACATCCGGATTCATGGGCTTTACGGTCTGACCGTAATTGCCGCGCAGCAGATCCTTGAACTCGCCGGTCGCGGTCTTGTAACGTTCGCCCATAAGGACGTTGAAGATCGCCTGGGTACCCACGATCTGGGACGAAGGCGTGACCAGAGGCGGCTCGCCGCAGTCCTTACGTACGCGGGGGATCTCCTCCAGCACTTCATTATACTTATCTTCCGCATGCTGTTCCTTAAGCTGCGACACCATGTTGGAAAGCATACCGCCGGGAACCTGGTACAGCAGGGTCTTGATGTTCACGCCCAGCACCTTGGTGCTCATGAGGCCGGACTCGATGCACTCCTCACGGTAAGGTCTCCAGTAATCGGCGATCTCGGCAAGGATCTTCTGGTCATAGCCCGTATCATACGGGGTGCCCTTGAAGGTCTCGACCATAACCTCGGTCGCAGGCTGGGAGGTACCCAGAGCGAAAGGCGAGATCGCGCAGTCGATCACATCCACGCCCGCTTCCACTGCCTTCAGATAGGTCATGGAAGCCACACCGGAGGTGTAATGGGTATGCAGCTGGATCGGAAGCTTGGTGCTCTCCTTCAGGGTCTTTACCAGCTCTGCCGCACGGTAAGGCACCAGAAGGCCGGCCATATCCTTGATGCAGATGGAATCCGCTCCCATCTCCTCGATCTTCTTTGCCATATCTGCCCAGTACTCCAGAGTATAGGCATCGCCCAGCGTATAGGAAAGGGCGATCTGGGATTCCCCGCGGCCTTCCTGCTTCTTGATCTTGTTGGTAGCATCCACGGCTGCCTGAAGGTTACGGATATCGTTCAAGCAGTCGAAGATACGGATCACATCGATACCGTTTGCAATGGACTTCTCAACAAAAGCATACACCACATCGTCGGCATAGGGACGATAGCCCAGGATGTTCTGTCCGCGGAAGAGCATCTGCAGCTTCGTGTTCTTGAAGCCGTCGCGAAGCTTACGGAGACGCTCCCAGGGATCTTCCTTCAGGAAACGCAGGGAAGCGTCAAAGGTTGCGCCGCCCCAGCACTCTACGGCATGATAACCGACTTTATCCATGGTCGGAATGATCGGGAGCATCTTTTCCGTCGGCATACGTGTAGCGATCAGGGACTGATGCGCGTCACGCAGGACTGTCTCCATGATTCCAACCGGTTTTTTCACCTGTTCTGACATATTATTTTCCTCCTACTATCAAAATGATGTTAAGGTCTATAGTTAATTTATCCTCATCAATGATACATACGGATTGCTTCGTGCTTTGCACTCTCGCATCTCCGCTCCGGTCAGCGGCAAACTCCGCAGGGATGCCTGTAAGATGAGCCGATTTATGCAAGCATGATCGCCTCATGAGCTTTTGCCCCCGGTATCATCAAAATGCCCCGAAGATGGCCATAAAGGTGCCGGCCGCAACCGCCGTACCGATAACGCCGGCCACATTGGGCCCCATGGCATGCATCAGCAGGAAGTTGGTCGGATCTTCCTCCGCGCCGACACGCTGCGACACTCGCGCAGCCATAGGCACCGCCGAAACACCGGCGGATCCGATCAGAGGATTGACCTTGCCCTTTGTGATCACACACATGAGCTTTCCGAACAAAGTACCCGCCGCAGTACCGAAGCAGAAGGCCACCAGACCAAGTGCTACGATGAAGAGCGTATCCGTGTTCAGGAAAGCTTCCGCGGAAGTGGTCGCGCCTACGGAAGTACCGAGGATGATGACCACGATATACATCAGTGCGTTGCTTGCCGTTTCGGTCAGCTGACGGACCACTCCGGACTCACGGAAGAGGTTACCGAGCATCAGCATGCCGACAAGGGGTGCTGTAGTAGGAAGCACGAGGGAAACAACCACGGTAACGATGATGGGGAAGAGGATCTTCTCCAGCTTGCTTACGGGTCTCAGCTGACCCATCTTGATCTGACGCTCCTTCTTGGTAGTCAGCAGCTTCATGATGGGCGGCTGGATGATGGGCACCAGGGACATATAGGAATATGCCGCCACCGCAATGGGGCCAAGGTACTTGGTCTGTCCAAGCTTGCCGGCCAGGAAGATGGATGTAGGACCGTCGGCGCCGCCGATGATGGAAATGGCCGCCGCTGCCTTGTCGTTGAAATCCGCCCAGCCCATGGCACCTGCAAAAAGTGCACCAAAGTATGCCGCAAAAATACCGAACTGTGCCGCAGCTCCCAGAAGAAAGCTTGCGGGGTTGGCGATGAGGGGACCGAAATCGGTCATGGCCCCGACGCCCATAAAGATGAGGGAAGGCAGTATCGCCCACTCATCGAGGATGTAGAAATAATACAATAATCCGCCTACGCCGTTCGGCGAATCCTCCGCCCGCATCATGATGTCCGGATAAATATTTACCAGGAGCATACCGAATGCGATGGGCACCAGCAGAAGCGGCTCAAATTCATGCCGTATCGCCAGATAAAGGAAGAAAAGCGCCACGCAGATCATGATCACATTCTTATATGAGAATGAATCACTCATGAACGCCATCTGGTTCAGCAGATTGTTAATGATCTCTCCCATTGAAAACTTACCTCCAAATCGAATCTGCTGTTATGTTCAATTCAACGTTGCGAGTACCTGACCTGCCTCACATGCATCGCCTACGGCTACATCAATGCTGGCAACCGTGCCGTCCTGGGGAGCCACCTGGGGGATCTCCATCTTCATGGCCTCGATGATCAGCACCGCATCACCCTTCTTTACACTGTCGCCTACGTTCTTCTCGATTTTAAAGACCTTACCGGCCGCACCGGCTTCGATCTTGACAGATCCTGCGCCGCCGCTGCTCTTGGGTGCTGCGGGAGCAGCCTTGGGAGCCGCCTTGGGTGCTGCAGCAGGACGTGCGGCAGCTGCGGGTGCACCTGCGGAAGCGCCCTCTTCCACCGTCACATCATATACATTTCCGTTCACCGTAATGGTATAGTTTTTCATTTTTCAATCCTCCTGAATGATTTATCTTTTTATCTGACTCTTCTGATACTGCGCACCACAAAACCTTCCGTCGAAGCAGCCCCTTCCGAAGCTGCGATCGCCGCCGCGATCACGGCTACCAGTTCCGTATCGTCCTCAACGATCTCCTGTGCCTCTTCTCTCTCCACAATACCGGCAATGGTCTTGTCCAGGGATTCCTCGGTCTTTTCCACCGGCTTACCCTTCAGACCGTCCAGGATCATCGGCACAAATTTCAGCAGCGAGATGATGATGGCGATCACGATCAGCATGATGAATACGGAACCCATGCCGATGGCGGTATTCACCGCCGCGCGCTCCATAGATTCGCCGAGTCCGAGAACGGTATTGACGTTAATGGATGTGATATGGTAGTTCTTGTCAAAGATGATCTCCACGACACCGTCATGACCGCCGTTCGCGGCATCAAGTGTCTTGAAATGCAGCGATGCGATCACCTCATCCGCTTTAACATCATACTCTATGTCTTCTGCGGAAGCCAGACTGCTTATATCCATGCCGTTCAAAACATATGACCCAAGTGTATTATTGCCTAAAAGCTCTCTGGCGTCACCATACGAAAGAATGCCTTTAAAAAAGACACGTGAGTCGATATGTACTCCCAACTGTTTGTAGAGCGAATTGGTAAACGACTCGTAGTTGTCATCTGTCAGCAAACCTTCACTGGCCATGATCTCACGATCAATAGCATACCCCGTCAGTTCCTGCATCAGAGCAGGTAAATCTTCATCGCTCCGGCTGATAAAATAGGCAAAAACTTTTACTATTCCATCAAATGAAGTGTGAGGGTCTTCCACCATCTTTTTCGGTTCACCGTTTCCGCAGGCAGCCAGGGTGAAGACGCAGACAAGCATCAGTACGATCGCTTTAATCTTTTTCTTCATTACAAATCCTCTCTTTCCCTATCCTGCCGCCCTTACTCAAAGAGCATCTCAAAGGCATATACCAGATGCTTTCTGGTCTCCTGCGGCGTGATGATCTCGTCCACGTATCCGCGGGCGGCCGCACTGTTGACATTGTTCTGCTTCTCCGCAAATTCCTTTGCAGCCTTTTCGATCTCTCCGCCGTTCTTGCCGTCAGCAAGGATCTTGCCGGCCAGTTTTGCATCCATGGGACCGATCTCGGCATTGGGCCATGCAAATACCATATCCGCGCCGATGCCCTTGGAATTCATCGCCACATAAGCGCTTCCGTAAGCCTTTCCGACGATCAGGTTCACGCGGGGCACGTCGCAGTTGGCAAAGGCCGCGGTCAGTTCCGCTGCTGCTTTTGCCATATGACGCTCGCTGCACATGGTCGCTTCAAAGCCCGTCACATTGGTCACGCTCAGGATGGGGATCCCGAAGCTGTCGCAGAAATATACAAAATCCGCTGCCTTGTATGCGCCCTTGTGGCTCATGCGGCCGGAAAGCTTTGTCACCTTTCCGTCATCTCCCACAAGCTCGCTGCGGTTTGCAACACAGCCCACGGTCACACCGTCCAGACGGAGGAATCCGCATACCATATCCTTCGCATAGGCGCTCTTCACTTCAAGAAAGTCATTATCATCCGCTATATTGGAAAGTAAAATGGAGGTATCGCCGGCAGCGCCCTCGATATCGGGCGTGAGGCGGTTCAGATCATCCTGGCTGTCGATCACTGCCACATCATCGTCGTTCTGGGGCAGCATGGAGACCAGTGCGCGGATCTGGGCATTGATGCTGTCCGCATCACCAACGAAATCCGCATTGCCGCTCTCTTCAGACTGGAACTTTGCAGCCGAAGTGTCATTCTTTTCGGTATAATTGCCTTCGATGGCATTGGGGGAATTCACGAACAGATGCCCGTTCTTTTCCTCCATGAAACAGAAATCCGTCATCGCCGGGACCAGTGCAAGACCGCCGCCGCAGCTGCCGAAGACCGCCGTGATCTGAGGGACCACACCCTTGGCCATCGCCTGCTTGAAGTAGATCTCGCCGAGTGCGTTCAGCGCATCCGTGGATTCGCTCAGACGCACGCCCGTGGAATCGATCAGGCCGATCACGGGGGCTCCGCTCTTCATCGCCAGATCATAGATCGCACAGATCTTCTTTGCGTGCATCTCCCCGACGCTTCCTCCAAGGACAGATGCGTCCTGGCTGTAAACGTAAACGCGTTCTCCTTCAATGGTGCCGTAGCCGGTGACAACGCCGTCCGACGGTGCATCGGCAGGTTTCGGATTGAAATCGGTCGCGCGGGCTTTTATCGCCGAACCGATCTCAACGAAACTTTTTTCATCGAGCAGCGCTTCGATCCGTCTGCCCGCTGAGCTTGTTGAACTACCCATTCCTCTTACCTCCGTTTTACTTTTGAGTATCCTTATGCCGGCAGACTCTTCGCCCGCACGGCGCATCGCATAGTATTATAACATAAAGGATTTATTATTCCTAGTAGAAATTTCCGTATTATTCAACTATTATTTGGTCATTATTTATATGATATTTAGGTCATTGGCTTTTTATTCACTTTATGATGCTTACGGATTGCTTCGTGCTTCGCACTCTCGCATCTCCGCTCCGCTTCGGTCGGTGCCAGACGTGTGCCACCGGCACACGGCACCCTACGACCATTCGCAAGCGGTAACGCCCCCTCCCTTTGGTCGGCGG
>JAEELW010000178.1 GCA_016282915.1 Lachnospiraceae bacterium
ACTTCCCTCACTCGCATTCAGCTCAGATTAAACTTGTGTTAGCGATTAAGAAATTTTACGTAGAAAGGCTGGTTCTTGCTTAGGCAAGCGTCTCCTGACGTCGCCGAGCGTATCCCCGCTTCTCCCAGCAGAAGCTCATAGATCGTATTTTCCTGTTCCAGTTTATTGATCGAAAAACCGCTGGTGGCGTTTCCCTGCGGATCCGTATCGATCAGCAGCACGCGCTTTCCCAGCTCCGCCAGACAGGCGGTCAGGTTCACGGCCGTGGTGGTCTTTCCCACGCCGCCCTTCTGATTGGTTATGGCGATGATCTTTTCCATGATTTATTGTTCCCTTCCCATATTTCGTGTTTTAGCTTTTAACTCGGAGGAGCTGTTCACGGCGACCAGACGCTCCTGTTTCAGATAGGCGTTTACCCTGTCTCCGGGTATCCCTGTAACACGGATGATCTCTTCCCTTGAACTGGGTCCGTTTTCCTCCAGATATTTCCGGATAATGCCGAAATCATCCAGCTCCGTAGCCCCGCAGGAAAGGCAGACGTATTCGCCGGAGTGAATGTATTTCAGCTTACCGCCGCATTCACGGCAGAGCAGCTTCCGGTTGTTATGCAAAAGACGCTCATAGCGCTCTTCTTCCATCCCCTGCCCCCGCGTACTTTTTTATCAGACTTCAAACAGCATATCCCCGTAAGTCGGGATCGGCCACATGCTCTTGTCCACCATCATCTCCAGCGCATCTGCCGGCGCACGCAGCTCGATCATGTCGTTAAAGATGCAGTCTTTGTACCAGAACGCCCGCTCTTTCGCTTCTTTGTAAGCGGAGACTTTTTTCAGATCCCCCTCAAGCTTATCCAGAGCGCCCTTCAGCTCTCCCAGTTTCTCCGTAACCTCCGCCAGGCTGCCGCTCTGTACCGAGGCATCGGCTCCCGCTTCCTTCACATTGCGCACGGTCTCCGCCAGCTTGCCGCTGTACAGCATCACGGCGGGCATGATCTGCTTCTTCACCATGTCGATCATGGTCAGGGCTTCGATATTGATGGTCTTGGAATAGGTCTCATAGGTGACCTCGGCGCGGGAGCTCAGTTCCGACTTGGTAAAGATATGGAACTTTTCAAACATCCCGACGCTCTTCGGCGTCAACAGTGCATCCACCGCTTCCACCATGGAACGGATATTGGGCAGGCCGCGGCGGGCCGCTTCCTCCACCCAGGCTTCGGAATAACCGTCGCCGTTAAAGATGATGCGCTGGTGATCCGTCAGATATTCCTTGATCGTATCATGCAGCTCCAGTTCAAAATTCTCCGCTTTTTCCAGACGGTCCGCCGCCTCGCAGAAGGCTTCTGCCACGATGGCGTTCAGCACCGTATTGGGACCGGCCACGGAATCGGAGCTGCCCACCATACGGAATTCGAATTTGTTTCCGGTAAAGGCGAAAGGTGAAGTGCGGTTACGGTCGGTCGCATCCTTATCCAGATCCGGCAGTGTGGAAACGCCGGTCTGAAGCTTGCCGCCCTCTTTTGCCTTCTTTGCGTTACCCGTAGATACCAGCTGGTCCACCACATCATCCAGCTGGTCGCCCAGAAAGATGGAAATGATGGCCGGCGGCGCCTCGTCCGCGCCCAGACGGTGATCGTTCCCCACATCGGCAGCCGACTGACGCAGAAGATCCGCATGCTCGTCCACGGCCTTGATCAGGCAGGCCAGCACCAGCAGAAACTGCATATTGTCGTTGGGCGTCTGTCCCGGATCCAGAAGGTTGATGCCGTTATCCGTCACCAGGGACCAGTTGTCATGCTTGCCCGAACCGTTCATCCCGGCAAAGGGCTTTTCGTGCAGAAGGCAGGTCAGTCCGTGACGTCCCGCCACTTTTTTCATCGTCTCCATCACCAGCTGATTGTGGTCGATGGCCACGTTTCCGTTCTCATAGATCGGCGCCAGCTCGTGCTGCGCGGGAGCCACTTCATTATGCTGCGTCTTGGCGGTCACGCCCAGTTTCCACAGTTCCACGTTCAGATCCCGCATATAGGCACCGATACGCTCGCGGATCGCTCCGAAATAGTGATCCTCCAGCTCCTGGCCCTTGGGCGCCGGTGCGCCGAAAAGCGTGCGGCCCGCAAAGATCAGGTCGGGACGTTTCAGATATTTTTCTCGGTCGATCAGGAAATACTCCTGCTCCAGACCCACCGAAGGCGTCACGCGCGTCGCCTCTTTATTTCCGAAAAGGCGGACGATACGCAGGGCCTGCTCGCTGATAGCCTCCTCCGAACGCAGCAGCGGCGTCTTCTTATCCAGCGCCTCACCGGTATAAGAACAGAAAGCCGTGGGGATGCAGAGGATCTTTCCGGTCGCATCCTCTTTCAGAAAAGCGGGGGAGGTGATATCCCAGGCCGTATAGCCGCGCGCCTCAAAAGTAGCCCGCAGACCGCCGGAGGGAAAGCTTGAAGCATCGGGCTCGCCCTTGATCAGCTCTTTCCCGGAAAACTCCAGAAGCATCCGTCCCTCTTCGTCGGGATGGGTGACAAAAGCATCATGTTTTTCTGCGGTGATACCGGTCAGCGGCTGGAACCAGTGGGTGTAATGCGTCGCGCCCTGCTCCACGGCCCAGTCCTTCATGGCCTTGGCCACCACATCCGCCGAGGTCTTGGACAGCTCGCCGCCCTTTTCCTTCACGCGCAGTACTTCTTTGAAAACCTCCCGCGGAAGACGCACGCGCATCTTTTCCACGGTAAATACATTCTTTCCGAATAATTCCTCTACATTCATCACTTCGTTCATGACAGGCTCCGTATCTTAAAAAATTTTTACTTTCTTATCCTCTCTCAGATAGAGATCTTTCCCTTCGGTATCGATCACGACAATTGCGGGAAAATCCTCCACAGTCAGCTTCCGCAGTGCCTCAGCGCCCAGATCCTCCCAGGCTACCGTCTCGCAGGCGGTGATCGCCTTGGAGAGCAGTGCTCCCGCTCCGCCGATGGCGGCAAAATAGACCGCGCCGTTCCTCAGCATGGCCTCATGCACCTCCGGCGAACGCTTGCCCTTTCCGATCATGGCCCGCAGGCCCAGATCAAGCAGGGCCGGCGTATAGCGGTCCATACGGCTGGCGGTGGTTGGGCCGGCGCTGCCGATCACCCGTCCCTCTCTTGCCGGTGACGGTCCCATATAATAAATGGTCTGCCCGGAAATGTCAAAGGGCAGTTCTTTCCCCGCGTCCAGTGCTTCCTGCATACGCTTATGCGCCGCATCCCGCGCCACGTAGACGCAGCCGCTGATATAGACCAGGTCTCCGGCCCGAAGGCGCTTCAGTTCTTCCGGATCAAAAGGGGATGAAAGACGATACTCCATATTTTACAGCTCCCGGCCGGCATGTCGGTTCACATGACAGCAGATATTCACAGCCACGGGCAATCCTGCGATGTGCGTGGCGTAACTTTCGATATTTACGGCAAAGGCGGTGGTACTGCCACCCAGGCCTCCCGGGCCGATACCGCTTTCGTTGATCCGGCGCAGCAGCTCTTCTTCCATCGCCCGGATATGGGGCTTTTCGGAATGTGTGCCTGCGCCCCGGAGCAGCGCCTGTTTCGCGAGCAGTGCGGCTTTTTCAAAAGTGCCGCCCAGACCCACACCCACAAACATGGGCGGGCAGGCATTGGGGCCCGCATCCCTGACCGCGGTGAGCACGGCGTTTTTAACTCCCTCTGCGCCGTCCGCCGGTTTGAGCATGAACACACGGCTCATATTCTCGCTGCCGAAGCCCTTGGGCGCCACCGTGATACGCAGCCCGTCCCCGGGTTTCATCGTATAATGGATCACGGCCGGCGTGTTGTCGCCGGTATTGATGCGTTCCAGCGGATCGCCCACGACCGACTTACGCAGATACCCTTCCGTATAGCCCTGACGCACGCCTTCGTTTATGGCATCTCCGATGAAACCGCCCTCGATACGGACCTCCTGCCCGAGTTCCACAAAAATCACCGCCATTCCGGTATCCTGACAGATCGGGATATCGTCACTGGCGGCGATCTCAAGATTTTTCTCCAGCTGCTCCAGGATACTGCGCCCCAGAGTGCTCTCCTCGGTATCCGCCGCATTCTTAAGTGCTTCGCACATATCCTGCGACAGATGATAGTTTGCTTCTATGCAGAGTTCCTTTACGGCTTTGATAATGCTTTCGCAGTTTACGCTACGCATCCTAGACGGTCACTTCCCGCTCAAATACCACAATGGTCTGTTTCTGTGTAGAGGAAAATCCGGCCATCATCAGTTTGCCGTGATTGCCGACTTCCCTGGTCGTAAAGCCCAGCACACGGAAGCCCTGAGCCGCATAACGGTTCAGGAGTGTCTGGAAGGACACAAATTCCACCAGGCTGCCGCCGGTCTTTTCGCTGTCCATACGGATCTCGTCCACCACTTCCACCGCATATTCCATCTGGCGGTTGGAAAGCTTGTCCAGCTTCTCATTGACCTTCATCAGATTATCAAGAAGGCAGATGTCCATGAGCTTTTCAAGTTCTTCGGGCTCGGCCTCCTGCAGCATATCGTCGACCATACGGCGTGTCTTACGGACGCGTACGGTATCAAAGTATGCGCTGCTCTCGGTCACGGTCTTCTTTGCCATGTCCATATTCTGGACACTGCGTGCATAGCCCTTCTCATCCAGGTATTCCATCGCGACCTTCTGGATATTGTCTTCGGTCTTCTCAAGACCGGTATCCACGATCTCTTCGATCTCGTTCACACTGGATGTAGCAACAGAACCGCTCTTTCTGATCATGTCAAACATGATCTGATTTACATCTACCATGATCTCTACCTTCCCCTTCTCATAATGCACTCCCAATACAGCTGCGGTGCGGGACACCACTAAATTATGATACCACAGGAGGTACGCTTTTTCAATAGCGTTTTCAGCCCGATCGCTGTCTGCGGAAAGTCATCCCGGCGGTCTGCGCTGTCTTTGGACCTAAAAACCCCCGCCTTGCGGCGGGGGCTTTGGGTTCAGCTTACTTTCACGGTATATTTCACACTCTTTTCGCTGCCGTCCTTCGCCTTGATGGTGATGGTGACCGGCTGCTCGCTCTCCTTGATGGCCCTGAGCACAAGCATACCGTTCTCGGCATCATAGGAAGCGCTCACGCAGGAAGGAGCCGAGCTGGAAACGCTCACTCCTCCGGGGATCTTTTCCAGAGCGCCGTTTGCATATTTCTGACGCAGATGATAGGTCTCGGCGCTCACACTGCCTTTCATGAGGGTAATGGTATTGCCCTCCATCGGCTTGATCGTTTCGTCGGGAAGTGCCTTGCACAGGCAGAGGCTCTCCGGTACCGGCGTGAGGATAAAGAGCAGCTCGGCCTCCAGGGCAGTCCCGTCCGTGGTCGTTGCCACCACCCGCAGTCCTGCGGGATAGCTCTTGCGCTCACTTCCGTGCAGATAGGACAGGCATGCACTGATGTCTTTACTTGCGGCCGCCGTAAGTTTCCCATCCTTGAATGTAAAGAGGTTCAGCTGCTGCAGTACCTTGGTCTCGGAATCTTCCTTATCCTCGATCTCCCAGTCATCGATCAGACCGGTCTCATCGTCCCTGACCGGCGATACATCCACAACCTCCACGCGCCACTTCACCTGCTGCGTAGTGGGCTTTCCGTAACTCTTTCCAAGAACTGCCGCCACATCCACGCTCTTTCCGCAGGCCAGGAAATGGTATTCCCCATCCTGTCCGTCCTGCGCCTGTACACGCAGATCCGAAGCCGGTGTGACAACATTCAGTTTGAATTTTCTCGTTTTTTTGGATCCGTCGGCGGCCGTTACCGTGATCGTTACATTGCCGCTCTTTTTGGCTTTGACCACCGCACTGCGGCCGTCCTCCGCCACCTCAAAGTCCACGACGGAAGCATCGGAACTGACCCATTTCAGCGGTACCGCAGCATTACTGCTGATCGTAGCCCTGTTCTCCTTAACCTTATCCGTCTGTATCATATCATTGCTGAACAGGCGCATGGAACTCAGGGTACCGCTCTTCTTCTCTGTCTTGACATCGTAGATCTCCGCCTGTTCCATCATTCGCAGCTCAAAACTCTTTGTTTTCTTTTCTACCACAAGGAAGCTGATCTGCGCGCTCGTGCCGCAGCCGTCCTTTGCTTTGGCCAGCAGTGTCACGGTTCCGAGAGGAGCTGCCGCAGTGACCTTCACCTTGCCTGCAGCACTCACGGTCACACCCGTATAAGTTCCCGCAAGTGACCACTCAACCTTCTTCATTACTGACGTGGAAGGAAGATAGGAAGCCGCTTTGAAGCTTGCGGAAGCCCCCCTTGCCACTGCAGTCTGACCGCTCAGTTCCAGCTTTTCCACGGGATTCATGACCTTCACTTTGATCTTGGCTTTCTTCCCGCTGCCGTCGTTCATCGTGCAGGTGATCGTCACGCTGCCCGGCTTTAAGGCTTTCAGCTTTACGCCGGCGCTGTCCTCTTCGATCTTAACTACCTTGGGATCGGAGCAGCTCCACTCCGCTTCTCCTTCCATCTCGTCCTCACCGTTAAAGCCGGCCGCGGACAGGATGACAAAGCCGGGATCCCCTTCCGTTGAAAGCTTTTTCGTATACAGGTTCAGGCTTGTGATGCAACCCGTTTTCTTGTTCTTCTTCATCGCGTAATACGGGGCTTCCGGCGTCACATTGCTCACGATAACAGACTTGGAAAGTTTTTTTACAACCGTTATGGTTACTTCCCTGTTGATCTCGCTTCCGTCCATGGTCGTAGCCACGAGCGTAAAGCTGTCGCCTACCTCGGCCTTTTTCTTGACCGTGAGCACGCCGCTCTGCGGGTTCACCGATGCCCAGTCGATCTCGCCGCTCTCTCGTATCATCCAGGTCACACCCTGCTGCTCCGCCTTATTCGGCATCACATTACGTACTTTATAGGTATAAGATTTACCGGCCTGCACATAAAGCGGTCCGCTGATGGCAAAATCCTCCACATACTGTTTCACGGTGACCTTCACGCTGGCACTTACATCGCTGCCGTCCATAGCCGTGCAGATGACCTTTGCCGTACCCGCCCCGACGGGGATCACTGTTGCGCTCTTCCGGTCTTCCGACGGTTCCACCTTCAGCACTTTTTCATTACTCGAAGACCATCTGAGGTACAGGTACTGACCGTTGTTTAAAAGATCGATACTCCTGCCGTCAACACCCTTGCTCGTCACCCGCTCAACAGAAACCTTGCCGCATTCCGTTTCCAGTCTGTCCTCATCCCAGAGAGAGGAATAGTTCAGCGACAGGCTCTTCTGTGCAAGGCTCATGCTGTCGACCGAAAATGCATCCTTGTTGACCCGGATATGGACCGCCTCGCTTCTCACATACTTCGGCCGCTCCGCATAGCAGAATATATAGATATCTCCGTTTGCATTACCCTTGTTGATCGTTAACAGACCGGTCTCCTTATTCAGATCGGGGATCACCCCATCTGCCGACTCACACTTCCAAAGTACCGGTGAAGTAATGGTTCCGCTGATCTGCGCCTTCAGCTGTACACTGCAGAAACCGTCCTTATCCGGCACGATCATCTCCGGATAATCCACGATCTCCAGGGCGGCCAGCTCCGTCTTCGCCCCCGGAAGTATCTTGATGGTCAGTGACGAAGGATCGCTGATCACGCCCAGACCGGTGATGGTTGCCGCCTGTATGGTGATCTCCTGTTCTTTTTCCCCTTCACACAGTGTTGCGAGCTCGATCTCCTCCGTATAGATCTGACCTTCGGTGACTTTTCCGTTCTCGATCTTCGGAGCCTTTCCGTTGGTCGTATAGATGATGCGGCTCTGCGCGCTGTCGTGGCTGAAACTCCTGTTTTCCAGTCTTAATCTGGAATCCCCGGTAAAAATGATATCCGGGGTCTTGCTCTTTCCCGGGCTCTCAAACTGAAGATTCTTCTCTCCGTCATAGATCGCGATGTTCGGTGCCTCGGTGCTGCCGTCAAAGAGCTGCGCCATGTTGACACAGCCGCCCTTTACACTGTTTTTCAGCGCCTTCTTCATTTCTTCCGGCTTCACATAGCCCTTCGCGCTCATATACAGCGCTGTCATACCGGTAACGATAGCCGCCGCACTGTTACTGCTGCTCCTGCTCTCGTAGCCGCCGCCCTTCCTGGTGGAAACGATATCCACGCCGGGGGCATAGATCATGTCGCTGCATTTATTGGAAAACACCGCAGGTGTGCCGTTCTTCTCCGCCGCACCCACGCGGATCACGCCTTCATATGCTGCGGGATAGGTGAGCGCATCGCTGCCCTCATCGCCGACGCCTGCGATGACCGTGATCCCGGCATCCACAGCCGTTTTAATGGCTTTCGCTTCGGTCTCGGAAGGGATCACACCCGTGATATCCGAGAAATCAATGATATCCGCGTTGCGCCCCACGGAGCTGCCGTCCTGTCCCTTTAATACCAGACTGCCGATCGCCGCGGAAATCCGGCTTTCTGTGATATGTCCTTCATCATCCATGACAGAGATGCTCAGGAGCTTCACTCCCGGTGCGATACCGGCGCCGCCTTTTCCGTTCCTGAGCTGGCCGGCGATCAGACCGGCAGCATGGGTTCCGTTGCCGTTCTTGTCGTCCTTTCCGACCTCTCCCACATCATTGGCCGTCAGCTTCGCGCCCGCCAGATCCTCATGGTCCGCATCCACGCCGCTGCCGACCAGGACTACCTTAATGTCATCTTTACCCGTGGTCACACCCCAGGCAGCAAAACTGTCCACCGTACTGTGGAAATACTGGAAGCTGCCGTCGGTCGGATTCAGGTAGGGATCGGCGGTCTCGCTGCCGTCATACCAGTATTCCCAGCCTCTGCGCTCCGGCAGGGTATCGTCAGCAGGCTTATCTTTCTCTCCGCCGTTTTCGGATACCGAAGGACCCGCCTCATTATCGGAAGCCGACGCCTCCCCGCTGTATACCGTCTCTGTATCCGCCGGTCTTATGATATAATCGGGCTCCGCCTTCGGAAGTCCGTCCGGAATGCTGCGCTGCAGCGCTTCCTCAACCGTTCCTTCGACGGCGATCAGCGTTACGCCATACTCCCAGCTGAGCAGCTCGCCCTCATAGGCTTCCGCCAGCTCCAGAGCCTGCTCCTCGCTGTCCGTCCAGGCCAGCAGGCGGCCCGCCACATAATCGACTCCTTCCGTCAGTCCGGCCGGGATACCGCTCCCGCCATCGTTCTGTACCGCTTCCTCCTCCGCGGAGGCCTCCTCTGCAGCGGCTTCCGCGATATCGGCCTCCGCCGCATCCTGCGCGAATACCGGCAGGGTCTCCCCTGCGAGCATCGAAGCGATCAGCAGCGATGACAATGCTTTTTTCATCTTACTGTAATGCATCTTATTCCTTCCTCCGTTCAGCAATAAAAATGGTATAATGAGGTTTGAGTTTACATAATACAGTCCTCATTATACCATATATTTGTTTTTTTCCTAGTATTTTTTCTAAATATTGTATTTTTGCTTTTTTCTTGTTTCTTCACCCTCCGAAAGCTTATCTTTTTTCTCCGGCCGGGCTTTCCCGCTTCTTGATCCTTTTCCTCCGCGGGCTTCTCTTATTCCTTCTTTTCCCCGGCTTACGCCTGGGGCTTTTCATCCTTATACTTTTATGTCCTATCCGCTTGCAGCCGGGCTTCCTTCTTTACGCCTTCCGCTTTTGTCATTTCTTCTTTTTCTCTTTGCTTTCCGGCGTTTCTTCCTTCTTTACTTCACCCGCTGCAGCCTTCTCTTCTTTCTTTATACCCTCTGAAGACTTTTCTTTCGCCTCCGGCTTTTCTCCGTTCTTTACGTCCTCTCCTTCTGCGGGCTTCTCTTCCTGCTTTACTTCTCCCGCTGCCACGGGCTCCGCTTTATTTACGTAAAGACTCTGCTGCATCGCGCCTGTGTTCGTGCCTGCCATGCCGTTCTGTGCTCCCGCCATGGCGTACTGCATCTGCATCATCTGTATACTCTGTCTCTGACGGTTCTTTTTGCTCTGCTTTCTGACGATGGACCGGATCACCAGGAAGCATACCAGGATGATCACGCCCCAGAGCAGGATGTACGGCAGGTTCATGACAAAGCCGATCCCGAAGTTCTTAAGGCCTCTGCCGATGCTGCTTAAGCTGTTCATAAAGCCGCTGCCCATCTTTTCCCAGGCACTCTGCTCCACCACCGGCGTCAGATCCTCCACTTCCGTGACCTCCAGCTGCAGCGTTGCGTAATCCACCAGGTTGTCATAGGTCCGCAGCTGGCTCTCCATGCTCTCGATCTGGTAGCGGATATCCGAAAGGCGGCTCTCGATGGTGATCAGATCTTCGATCGTCTCCGCCTTCTCCATCATGACCATCAGCTGGCTTTCCTCGGCCCGCAGCGCATTGCGGTGGCTCTCCATATCCACGTAGCTTAAGGTCACATCGCTGACGTTCTCGTTACGGCTGATCACGTTGGCGATACCGCTCACATCGTTTATGTATTCGTCCAGCTTTGCGGCCGGAATGCGGATACGCATGCTCGCGCTGCGGTTCCTGCCCTGGCCCGAATAGCGGCTCCCGTAATAGCTGTAGCTGCTCTCGATATAGCCGCCCAGATCCTTAGTACGCTGTTCCAGGTGCTGCAGCAGCTCGTCAAAGCCCTTGGTCTCTATGTTCATGCTCACATTGCGGATCAGCTTGCGTGAACTGTTCTGTCCGTTTTCCGTCACGTCCGGCGCCTCCCCGGGTTCCGCATATTCCGCGCTGCCGTTCGCAAAACCCTCGTCCGCCATGGGCGCTTCCATATCGTAATCCGCCATGTCGTATTCTTCTTCCACCATGTAGCCTGCGTTATCCCCGGCGGCATAGGACGCCCTGCTGCTTTCCGCTTTGGTCGCTGCGCCGTTCATTTCCCCGCAGCCTGCCAGCATCACTACCGCGGCGAATATCCCCAGAATTCCGATCCTGTTCTTTTTCATATGTTCTTCCCTCCCTGATCTGCCGCAGCCCGTCCGCGGCGTCTGTACCGGAGATACGTGCCGCAGCAGGCTTTTTTATGGAAGATGCGGAAAAAAGAGGGAAACGGCAGTCCCTGTTTTACAATCTGCCGGAAAAATGATATGATGATGCCGGTGTCGCACGTCCGGCACCGGCCAAAGGCATCATAAATTGAATAACTTCCGTTTCCGATCTGCGGCCGCGGTATATGCAGTCAGGAACTAATATAATAAGGAGATTTTTATGAACGCAGATATGAAATTTGCCGTCCTCATCGACGGTGATAATGTTGCCCCGAAGTATCTCAAAGCCATCCTCGACGAGGTGGCGGATAACGGCGTGGCAACCTATAAAAGAGTTTATACCGACTGGACACAGCAGAGCCGTTCCGGCTGGAAAAAGATCATGCTGGAGCATTCCGTCATGCCCGTACAGCAGTACAGCTACACAACGGGAAAGAATTCCACGGATTCGGCCATGATCATCGATGCCATGGACATCCTTTATACCGGAAACGTGGACGGCTTTTATCTGGCCACCAGCGACAGCGACTTTACCCGCCTGGCCGCGCGCCTCAGGGAAGCTGGCAAATATGTGGTGGGCGTGGGTGAGGCCAAGACCCCTTCCGCCTTCCGCAGCGCCTGCAATTCCTTCAAGCTCCTGGAAGTGATCAGCGGCAGCGATGATGCTCCTACGGAAAGCCGCCGCAGCACAAAGGGAAAGAAAAAAGAATACGCCCTTACCCCGCTGGACGAGATCGAGAATTCCATCTACAAGATCATCGACGAAAATTCCAACCGCGGCAAGGATACCTATATCGGCGAGATCGGTTCCCGCCTGATGAACAAGCATCCGGATTTTGACGTGCGAAACTACGGCTGCACCAAGCTGCTCACCTTCCTGGAAGACAAGGTGCACAATCTGGTGCTGCAGTCCAAGAACAGCTCCACCATGGTAAGCATCCGCAAGGAAGATATCTCCCGCCGCGAGCTGGAGGAAAAACTCATCTCCATCCTGCAGAGCAACGGCGGCGTCATCAACAATATGGCCGTGATCAACGAGGAACTGAAGGTCTGGAATCCTTCCTTCTCCGCAAAGAAACTGGGATACAGCAAATTCTCCGCTTTTCTCCAGTCCTTTGACGACCTCCTCGAGATCGATGCCGATCAGAACAGCGTACGCCTGATCGCTTCCGGAAAGCCGAAAACGGCCGGTCCTTCTCCTGCAAAAGAAGAATATTTCGAGACCCTGCCGGAGGCTTCCTTTCGTGAACGACAGACCGGCAGACGCAATACGATCATCAGGGAGTAAGCGGAAATGCTGTTCAACTCCCTTCCTTTTCTGATCTTTTTCCCTGCCGTACTGCTGCCTTATTTCATCATGCCCGCAAAGCTGCGGCAGTTCTGGCTCCTGGGCGCCAGCTATTTTTTCTATATGTGCTGGAATCCGGCCTATGTGCTGCTGATCCTCTTTTCCACGGTAGCCACCTACGCCGCCGGCCTTCTGATGCAGAAGGGGGATAAAAAACGGAAAAAAGCGATCCTTGCGACGGTCATCATCATGAACCTCGCCCTCCTCTTTTTCTTTAAATACTGGGATTTTGCCCTGGCCAATTTAAACCGCGTGCTGGGTCTGATCCATGTGCAGGCGGTCAAAAGTCCTTTTTCCCTGCTGCTGCCGGTAGGCATTTCCTTCTATACCTTCCAGAGTCTCGGCTACGCCATCGATATCTACCGAGGAAAGCTCACGGCAGAGAAAAACTTCATCAGCTACGCGCTCTTTGTGAGCTTTTTCCCGCAGCTCGTTGCCGGTCCCATCGAACGAAGCAGCGACCTGCTGCCCCAGATCCGCGAAGTGGGAAAGAAGCGGCTCTGGACCCGTGAAGGCATCGTTTCCGGTTTCGGTATGATGCTCTGGGGATATTTTATGAAAATGTGCATCGCAGACCGCGTCTCCATCCCGGTGGACGCGATCTTTGCCAACCTGCACGCCTGCGGCACCGTGGAGACCGTGGCGGCGGCAGCCGGTTTTTCAATCCAGATCTATGCCGATTTTGCGGGCTATTCCGCCATCGCCATCGGCGCGGCCCGTATGATGGGCGTCGGCCTTACGGAAAACTTCAATACCCCCTATTTTGCCGAGAGCATCAGCGATTTCTGGCACCGCTGGCATGTATCCCTGAGCAGCTGGTTTCGTGACTATGTCTATATACCGCTGGGCGGAAACCGCAAAGGACGTCTGCGCAAATATCTGAATCTCATGATCACCTTTCTTGTGAGCGGGCTCTGGCACGGCAGTTCCTGGTCCTATGTGCTCTGGGGAGGTATCCACGGTTTTTATCTCGTAATGGGCGAGGTGCTGAAACCCCTGCGAGAACGCATCCTGAAGCTGTGCAATGTCGACCGCGAGGCTTTCAGCTTCCATTTCGGGCGCCGTCTGATCACCTGTCTGCTGGCGGGCTTTGCCTGGATCTTTTTCCGGGCGCATTCGATCAAAACAGCCGTTTATTTTGTAAAACGCATGTTCACGCATTACAATCCCTGGGCGCTCTTTGACGAGAGCATGTTCCGCTGGGGACTGGACCGGCGCGAGATGGGCATCCTCTTTTTCTGCCTGCTGATACTGCTTGCCGTCTCAATCCTCAGACAGGTAAAAAAGACGGATATCGGAAGCTTCCTGCTGAAACAGAACCTGTATTTCCGCTGGGCGGTATTCCTGCTCCTGATCACCGCCGTGCTCGTCTGGGGCGAATACGGCGTGGACTTCGATTCCGCACAGTTCATATACTTTAACTTCTGATCCGGACTGCCGGATACGGAAAGCATTACACAAACGCTCCTTAAGGAGAACACATGAAGAAATACTTAGCCATCCCCATATTCTGTCTGATCGCTGTCCTCTGGCTGGGCAGGGTTTATGATGTGCTGCGCTGGAAGGATACCCACGGCGACTATCTTTCCTCCATAACGCAGCTGGACTCCCTGCCGGATAACAGCGTCGATGCCGCCTTCGTAGGCAGCTCCCATGTCTACGCCGGGATCTATCCCTCGTATTTCTGGGAAGACCGGGGGATCAGCGCCTTCAATACCGCCATCTCCGGCATGGACCGCGACAGTGCCATTCACTATGTCAAATATCTTTTTGAGCATCAGAGCCCGCGCGTGGTGGTCGTGGACGTATTCTGCCTGACCTACGAAAAACATGCGCAGCAGGGCAATATCTACCGCAATCTCCTCTCCTTCCCTCTTTCGAAGGACGGTCTCGCGCAGCTCGATGCCTATGCAGCAAAAGATGAAAGCGTCTCCGAAAACAAACCGGATTATCTTACCCGCTGGCCCATCATCCATACCCGCTACCGCGAGCTGACCCGCAGGGATTTCGTTTCCGATGCTCCCAATCACTTCGGCAAGGGCGAATACCTGAACTGGGAAAGCCGCACTGCGGACAAAGCCGTCCTGACGGAAGCCGACGGAAACGCGCAGCTTTCCGCAGATCATGAAGCCTGGCTTAAAGAACTGAAAGAACTCTGCGAAGCCCACGGCAGCACACTGGCGCTGATGGCCCTGCCTTTCGATACCTACGAGGGGGATCAGGAAAAAATGGACGCCACCGCAGTCTGGGCTGAGGCCAACGGCGTAGCTTTCTGGAATTTTAACCGTCTGGCGGAAAAGATCGGCCTGGATTACGAAACGGATTTCTTTGACAGCTCCCACTTAAATGCCCTGGGCGCCAAAAAAGCCGCCCTCTTCCTTGAGGATGAGCTCAGCGCTGTCTGCGAACTGCCGGACCACCGCGGAGAAGCCGGCTATGAAAGCTGGGATCTGGATCTGCACTATTTCACGCAAAGGGAAAATGACGATGTCCTCGCACAGACCACGGAACTTTCGGAATTTGTGCCTCTGCTTGCCGGCGGACAGGATCTGTGCGCCGTGATCAGCATCGAAGGGGAATGCGGGGAGGAATTTGAAGCCCTGCGCTCTCTCGGGATCGACCCTTCCGACAGCGGGAAATGGCTCTGGCGGAACGGCTCGCTCAGCAAAGTGATGGAGAACGACCCGAATGCCGGGGAGCTTATGATCGACGCGGACGGCTTCTCTACTTTCCGTCTGCGCTATCTCGGCGATTTCGCCCCCGGAAACGTGATGCTCGACCGCTCCGACTGCAGCAATACCACAGACGGCTGCCGCATCGCTGTCTACGACAGTTTCCTGCACCGTGTGGTAACGATAAGGGAATTTAAATACGAGAAAGAAGAATTTAAATATTTCAAGTTCTGAAGCTTAGTCCCGCTCCTGCAGATCACGGTTCAGCAGATCGAGATAGGGGACAAGAATCGAACGGTGCGGCGGGATCACAAATTCGGGATCCAGCTCATCATAACGGAAACTCTTGCGTCCGCCTTCCTCCGCACGTTCCCAGTATTTCTTCAGTTCACGGAATCTCAGATAATACAGCACATCTATGGAAGTAAAATGGATCAGAAGGAAAGAAACCCCTTCCTGGGCTTCAAAATCGGCCATAAAGGCGAACTGGTGCGGGTGGATGTTCTTTAAGGCAAAAGTCGTATCGGCACTTTCCTTTGCGTCGAAGCATACAGGCACGCCCTGAACGGCACCGATATAATCCACGGTACTCTTCTGCTCGAAAAAAGCCAGGGTGATCCGTGAGGAGGATTTGTCCATTTCCATGGGCGTGATGGGTGTGGGGATCTTCTGGATCAGCGCCAGTCCCCCTTCCCGGTATTTCTCATTGCTGCGGTTGATCATCTCCTCCAGGGTGGAACCGCGCAGTCCCCTGCTCTTCCAGGTTCCCATCGCTTATTTTGCCCTGTCGACCCGGATGATCACATCGTCCGCTTTCTGGTATATGCTCATCTCCGGCTCAATGATCATAAACACAAGTCCGTTCTTATTAAAGACCCGCAATTCCCCGCTAAACTGGAAACGCAGCAGCACGCCTTCCTTCTGCCCCAGATCATAACGCGTCTGTTTGTCCGGGCGGAGAATGTAGGCGTTGTGCGGAACGGTATGATCCAGCACATTCCAGATCTTGGCCGTCATCACCTCGTTCCTGCCGACAAAAACGAGATACTCGTCACCGGCTTCGGAGATCTGTACCACTTCCTTCGACTCCCAGTAATGAAGGTACTGCACGTCCTCCCTCTGGCTCTCCGACAGCCACATGGCCACTTCCTCACGGCTAACGGTTCTGCGTGCGATCTGTTCTTTGGACAGCGGCCGCCTCGCGCCAAGACCGTTTTCGGAATCCATCATCCCCTGCTCCTCCTTTGTGATCGTGTTTTCTAGATCTTTACCTCTATATGGAATTCCATCCGTTCTCCCTTTGCGGGATGCCGGAATTCCAGGCGGTCCGCCACCAGGCACAGCCGCCCCTGCAAAGCTTTTTCCCCGCCGTATTTCCTGTCACCCCTGATGGGCGTTCCACGGGATGCGAGCTGTACACGGATCTGATGATGCCGCCCGCTGTGCAGCGTGATCCCCAGCAGTTCCGTATCCGCACCCTTTTCAAGCACTTCGTATTCCAGCACAGCGCGCTTTGCCCCGCGCTCGCCCTCTTTTGCGATCCGGGAGCTGTTCGTGCGCGCATCCTTCACAAGAAAGTCCTCGCATTTGCCGCGCTCCTCTGCCATATGGCCGCAGATACGCGCCAGATAATGCTTATGCATACCGCCGCCGTTCTGTACCTGTTTCGAAAGCTCCGCTGCGGCGCGGGGATTCTTCGCAAATACCATGATCCCCTCTACCGGCTGGTCCAGCCGGTGAACCACCGCCAGATACTTTCCCGCGAGATGCTTCTTCAGCCCGCTCTCCAGATCCGGCTGCGCAAGGGACGCCGTCTGTACCGGCAGACCCGCAGGCTTCACGCATACAATGATGTCGCTGTCCTCAAAGAGGATCTCTACCACTTTTTCTCCTCGTTCAGAAACAGATATCCCACGCCCCATTCGGTACCGATGATCGTGGGTTCGGCGGGCCGCTCCTCGATCTTGTCCCTGAGCTTCCTGATATGGACGGTCACCGTCGCGGTCCCGCCCACCGCATCGTCGTTCCATACCTCCCGGTACAGCTCCTCACGGGTATACACGCGGTCGGGATGGCGCATCAGAAACAAAAGCAGATCATATTCCCTGCGCGTCAGCCGCTTTTCCCTGTGCCGCACAAAAACCCGCCGGTGCACGGTATCGACGCGTATTCCCCTGCGTTCCAGGGAACCGTCGGCCATCAGCTCCGAACCGGCATATCTCTCCCTCGCACGTAAAGCCGCCCGCATGCGTGCAAAGGCTTCTCCCACCCGCAGAGGCCTTGACAGGCAGTCATCCGCGCCCGCATTCAGGATCCGTATCACATCTGCTTCGTCGGTTTTTTTCGTGATCACCAGGATCGGTGCGTCGCACATGCGCCGAAGCTGCTCCAGATAGGGCAGCAGCTCCTCTTCCGTGCTGTCTCCGTCCAGAAGCAGCAGGTCGTACTGCCGTTCCGTCAGAAGCACCAGCGCCGCCGAAGAATCGCTCTCCCGCTGCAGCAGCATATCATAGAGCGGCAGCTTCGGGAAAAGCAGCCGTGAACTTTCATCCCCTTTTTCGATCAGAAGGATATTCCACATGAAGGGATTATACCAAAAAAAGGCTGTGGCGTAAACCACAGCCTTTAAGCATTTATGCGCTTTTTCTCAGCTGATAGCGATCACCTTGCGCTTCTCTTCCAGCGGCTTCTTCTCCTCGGAAGGGAATTCCAGTTTCAGCACGCCGTTCTCAAAGCTGGCCTTGATATCCTCTTCGGTCAGGTGCTTGCCGACAAAGTAGCTGCGGCGGCATTCTCCGCTGTGACGCTCACTGTAGACCACCTTGCCTTCCTCGTTCTTCTCTTCCTTTTCCTCCGAGCTGCCTGCGCTGATGGTCAGGTAACCGTCCTTGATCTCGGCCCGGATATCCTCTTTCTTATATCCCGGCAGATCCACCAGCATGGTGTAATTTCCGTCTTTCTCCGTGATATCGGTGCGCATCGGGTTGCCCATGCGGTTCATCGCAGAGATCGGCTTGCCGAAGAAACTGTCCACAAAATTGCTCATCGCTCTGTCATCAAAAATACTCGGTGCATACATAAGTCATTCCTCCTTTTCCTGAGGGAATCCTGCAGGACCCTGTGTCCTGTCCTTTTCCCCTTTTCTTTCGGATCTGAAGTGAGTATAGCACCATTGTTAGCACTCGTCAAGGGCGAGTGCTAACAATATTTGTGAATCTTTTGTGAACGTCGGAAAACAAAGCATTTTCAGGCCTGTCAGGCATCAGTCGATCCTTGCAAGATCCGTATTCGGATGATTCCCGCACCTGCGAAAATCATCCGTATAAATATTTAAGCCGTACTTTCTTCTCACATCCGCCAGTCCCTGTGCCAGCTGTACATAATAATCTAGCGAAGGCGTCTTCTGTTTATAAAAATAGGAATACTTGCCCGTCTTCCAGACGATCTCGGCAAACGATACTCCGTGCGAAGCGATCTCATCCGCCTCGGCAAGGACGGCCTTCAGCGCTTCCTCTTCTGTCAGAAAGCCGTACGGCTGCGCAAGCTCCACTCCTCCTACCAGGCCGCTGTCCACATTTCCGCGGCCAAAGATCTCCACAGCATCGTAAAGGCTCTGCTTCCATCTCTGATAGCCTACCACTTCCGCCTTTCCCGGGCATATCCATTTAAACTTCTCTTCATTCAGCACCTCCAGATCCGTTGTATAGGTTGTGAGAGGCGTCTCCTCATACAGTCTCTTCAGCTGCTCTTTGCTGAAAGAGCTCGCCACCAGCTTAAACGGTACCTTTTTCTCCTTTACGGCCTTTCCTACCGACTGCATTGCCTTGATATAGAGGTTTACTTCCGTATCAAAGGGTTTTTCTCCGGAAAAATCCGAACCCGAAACCATATGAAACTGTGAAAATCTTCCCTTCTGCTTTACCGCTTCACTGGCCACTTCAAAGATATCCTGGAAATATCTTTCATCTCCTACCGTTATCTCATGACCTCTGGTCTCCGAATGGAAGGAGCAGTATTTGCATCCGTTTCCGGGCTTATCCCAGAAATGGCATTTCGGATTCGGCGTAAATGTAACTCTCTGCGGTCTTACATCTACCAGGCTCTCCATAAGGGTTCCGTTGCTTGTTTTCTTTCCGAAGAAATCCGGTTTCTCCCAAAAACTGATCTCTTCCAGAACCTCATCATTATCTACAAGCCGCAGCTTTCCTTCCACCACATCCAGCGTATAGGGATCCCTGTATGCCCGGGGCTGATCCGTGATCACATCGGTGCAGCTCACGGTTCCGTCACGGAATGCAAATCCCTGCGGGATATCCAGTATCTTCTGTCCCGGCTCCCCTTTATGCACTACCACCTTCTGCGTGTAATGAAATCCCGGATCCACATATTTATACGCTTCATCCGTAAAGCGGATCCCTCTCCGGTCTACATCGATCTTAAGAGCGATGAGCTTCGGAAAATCCGGATATTTCTCTGTCACCTCCTTAAGACTCAGTTCGTTGCTTCTCCAGTTCTCGGTACTCATTTCCCTTTCCCTCCTCTAAATATAGTACTCCGGATCCAGATCCGTTTCCGCGAAAAATTCTTTGAATATATTCTTCCTGATCCTTACAAATTCAGCTGAGCTCCGGTCCCTTGGCCTGCTGCTGTCGACCGGTATGATCTGCCGGATCTGTCCCGGTCTGCCGGAAAAGACCACGATCCTGTCACTCAGGAAGATCGCTTCATCAATATCATGCGTCACCAGAAGCATCGTCTTTTTGGCCTTTTTCCATATATCAAGGATCTCATTCTGCATGTTTATCCTTGTTAATGCATCCAGAGCGCCGAAGGGCTCATCCAGCAGCAGTATATCCGGATCCGATACCAGAGCCCTTGCAATGCTTACACGCTGCTGCATACCTCCCGACAGCTGATTCGGATACGCCTTTTCAAAACCCTTGAGTCCCACCAGTCCGATCTGCTTTTTTATCAGAGCTTTTCTGTCGGCGACCGCTACATGATCCGGGATACCAAATTCGATATTCTCTGCCACGGTAAGCCAGGGATACAGTCTCGCTTCCTGAAACGCCATGCCGATCTTCACTTCTTCCGACGATGTCACTTCTCCTCCGTCAATAACGATACGCCCGTCCGTGACATTCTCCAGTCCTA
Source organism: Lachnospiraceae bacterium (assembly GCA_016282915.1). Taxonomy (GTDB): domain Bacteria; phylum Bacillota; class Clostridia; order Lachnospirales; family Lachnospiraceae; genus NK4A136. Next base: position 20,164 of record JAEELW010000178.1, read on the forward strand.
TGATCATCTTCAGCAGGGTACTCTTTCCGCAGCCGCTGGCACCGACGATACTTATGAACTCGCCCTGTCTTATTTCCAGGTTTATATCATCAAGTATGTTCAGCTCCCTGCCATCGATCAGAAAACGCTTGCTTACATGATCGATATTTAAACTCAGTTCTTTTTCCGCATTCATAAACACCTCTCAGGATCGTCATTTTGAAACACCGGCCGTGTTCCATTTCAACAGATGTGATTCCAGCCTGCGTAACAGCACATCGATAAAGAAACCGATCAGACCGATCACGAAGACGCCAACAAAAACCTCTGCCGGCTTAGCCGTTTCCCTTGCATAGGTGATCATAAAACCGATCCCCTGTCTGGCTGCTATCATTTCCGCCGCCACCACACATGACCAGGCAGCTCCCATTCCCAGACGCAGGCCGGTGAATATGGAGGGAAGCGCGGCCGGAAATACCACTTTTAAAACTATGGTTTTCCGCTTCTTTTTCAGAACCTTTGCCACCTCCAGAAGCTTATTGTCCACCGAACGTATGCCCTGTATCGTATTCAGCAGCACCGGCCAGAAGGTTCCCAGCGTGATCACGGAGATCTTCGTGAGTTCTCCTATCCCCATCCAGAGTATGAATATGGGGATCCAGGCGATCATCGGGATCGGTCTCAGCAGGCTTACGAGAGATGACAGAAAATGATTCACCCATTTTGAAAAACCCATGAGCGTTCCTATGGCTATGCCCAGTGAAGCACCGGCAAGAAAACCTTTTACCACTCTGGATAAGCTTGCCAGAAGATGCCCCGAAAGCTTTCCGGTCTCGCTTATACCTACCGCCGTATCAAAGATCCTTGTCACGGCCGGCAGCAGCGCTTTGTTTACCCATCCCTTCTGCGCGCTGATCTGCCAGATCACCAGCAGGAGGACCGGGGCCAGTATGCTGACGATGATCTCCGTAACGGGTATTTTTCTCTTTTTCGCCATATACCGCCTCCTTTATCTGTCCGCAGCCACACGATCCAGATGAAGATATAGAGGATGTTCTTTCCTTTGCTCTTCCCTTCTTACGCTGTAGCTTTCCTCACGGACTTCCACAGGTTCAATGAAGTATACCGCAGCAAGATCATTTTCCGGATCCTTTTCCACCACCGTTTTATAGTACTCCTCAAACTCCCTGCCGAAGACCAGCGCTCTCCGCGGGATCCCTTTGATCTGATAACTCCTTCGATCCTTTGTGATGATATTGATGGCAACCTTCTGATCAAACCAGAGCGCATACGTCAGGTTTTTGTTTGTCTGCGAACTTTCCAGCAATTCAAGATAACGTATACTGCCGTCCTCCGTCAGCGAAATACTTCCCTTCGCCGCCACGTGGACCTCTCCGTTTCTGTTTTTTGTGGCCAGGACCTTGATGCTCTCCGGATCGGCGATACCGCTTTTTAATTCCTCCGATATTACTGCTGACATGCTTTTATCCTCCCCCTTTTATTTATCAAGGCCTGCCAGAGCCTCTTTCAGCAGGCTGCTGTCGTATACCGTTGAAAGATCTTCGATCTCGTTTGGCAGGATTTCATTATCCTTCAGGAAATCATAGGTGATCCTAAGATTCTCCACATCCTCTTCCGTAAAATCCACCATCAGCTCTACCTTGGCATTTCCGGTAACGACACGTTTAAAATCTTCCCCATCGGTAAGCTCAAGGAATTCTGCCGTGATCCGGTCGCCCTCCTCAACATTTGCATAGTACCAGTCGTTTGCTTTATACAGGGCTGCAAGAAATTTAAGCGCTACATCCCTGTGCTCTTTCACAAACTGTTTTTTAAAGACGATATACGCATAGTTGGGATGCTTATCCAGGTATTCCAGTGTACGGAAGGTATGTGCCTCGGCATCCTCCTCTTCCGTATAAGCCAGAGAACTGTTTATGGCAGCATCAATATCATTATCCTCAAAGGCTGCTACGATCGCGTCATACTGCATGATGTTTACGAGCTCCACATCCGTTTCCTTCAGTCCGTAATCCTCAAGGATAAGATCCAGATTTTTCTGTCCTGCGGTTCCTATACCCACCGCGATCGTTTTACCCTTCAGATCGGAAACCGTCTGAAACTCCGAATCATACCTGACTACCAGTCCTGATCCTCTGGTATTCCGGATGATCCTGGCAGCAACCACGCAGTCGTTTCCGCTGGCTATGCCTGCGATCGCGGGCTGGTCGCCGAGTCCGACCGCGACATCGATCTCATCTGCAAGAAACGCCTCATTGATCGCGGGACCGGCTCCCACAAAACCGCTGTATTCGGTCTCAACATTCAGGCCTTCAAATGCCTCCGCAAGATATCCTTTCGCTTCCGCAACGGCGATCTGGTTCTGATACTGTGCACTGTAATGATAACCTATTCTTAATTTCACACTCTCATCGCTGTTCCCGGACTGCGGAGTGCTTTCATCGGCCGCTTCCGCCCTGGCTCCGGCATCTCCGCAGGCGGTGAGCGTGAAGCCCGCTGTAAGTGTTAATAAAAGCGCCAGTAATTTTCCATACTTTTTCATATTTCCATTCCTCCTCAGGATATTTATCTTGTTTTTAATTCTGTACCGCTTATCAAAAAAGGTTCAGGCGCGAAGCGGGGCTTCGATCCTGAACCTCCGGTTTTCCGGTCAGTCCGTTCTTTATAAGTATTTCTTTATCTCATCCAGCTTATTCAGCTCTTCCCAGGGAAGGCTTATATCTGTTCTTCCGAAGTGACCGTAGGCAGCTGTCTGCTTGTAGATCGGCCTTCTCAGATCAAGTGCATCTATGATCGCTGCAGGTCTCAGATCAAACACCTTATTGATGATGCCGACGATCTCTTCCTCCGGTCTGGTTCCGGTTCCGAAGGTTTCCACCGCGATCGAAACCGGTTTTGCAACGCCTATCGCGTATGCCAGCTCCACTTCCAGCCGTTTTGCCACTCCGGCAGCCACAAGATTCTTTGCAACCCAGCGTGCAGCGTAGGCCGCGGATCTGTCTACCTTGGTGGGATCCTTGCCCGAGAATGCGCCGCCGCCGTGTCTTCCGGTTCCTCCGTAGGTATCTACGATGATCTTTCGTCCGGTAAGTCCCGCGTCACCCTGGGGCCCGCCGATAACAAAGCGTCCGGTCGGATTCACGTAGTAGATCGTATCATCATCGATCAGTCCGGCGGGGATCACCGGGCGGATCACCTTTTCGATCACATCCTTCCGGATCTGCTCGAGACTCACGTCTTCCGCATGCTGGGTGGAGATCACTATCGTATGGATACGCTTTACGGTATGACCGTCATCCGCAAATTCCACGGTCACCTGTGATTTCCCGTCCGGTCTGAGATAAGGAAGAGTTCCATCCTTTCTTACCTTTGCAAGCTGCCTTGTGAGACGGTGCGCAAAGGATATCGCAGGAGGAAGATACTCCGGCGTTTCATCCGTTGCATATCCGAAAATGATCCCCTGATCTCCTGCGCCCGTACCGAAGTCTTCCGTCACGCCCTCCTGCTTTGATTCGAGAGCTTTATCAACGCCCAGCGCTATATCCGCAGACTGTTCATCGATCGAGGTGAGCACTGCGATGGAATCTGCATTATAGCCGTCGACATTGTTTACGTATCCGATCTCGCGGATCGTCTCTCTTGCGATCTTGGAAATATCAACATACGCTTTTGTTGTGATCTCTCCCACCACCAGGGTCAGTCCGGTTGCTACCGTAGTTTCCGCCGCTACCCTTGAGTACGGATCCTGTGCGATCAGCGCATCCAGTATCGCATCCGATATCTGATCCGCGATCTTATCCGGATGTCCTTCCGTTACCGATTCCGAAGTAAATAACTTTCCCATTTTTTCTCTCCCTTTCACAATCTTATTTTTTCGTTTTTTTCTATCTGGACGATCTTTCCGTCCTGAATGATTATATTTACCGATCCGTATTTAAGCGATTCGATCAGCTTTCTGATCTTTTCCAGTTCCTCATCGCTTACTTTTTTTATTTCTGCCATATCCCCCTCCGGCGGCTTTGCAACAAAAAACTCAGGAGCGCGGCTAAGCCTGTCCTGAGTCTGGATCAACTTTCATATATGGTCCGAACCTGACGCTTATGCCGACATCGGTGCTTTATGCTGTTATCACAGGCATTATTCCGCATACAGAAGGAACAGCACTGACAACAGCCTGTCATTGCATAGCATTTGTCCGTGTTCGGTTTTGCTGTACTATTTATTGTACTCATTTCTGCACGCCTCTGGTTTACTGTGTTACAAGCCGGATTATAATTTACCGTTACGGATAAGTCAACGGGTCTGGTCTCTCTATATAGTTATAGCTTGCGATAAATCACGCTTATCGCGCATCACTTCGGATGATGTCCACCAGACTGCCGATCGCCTTTCCTATATGTTTATCTTTATGAACGAAGACCTGCGAGTAGACCGGAAAGCTGCTCCCCCTCCAGTCCAGTCTTTTTAAGCTTCCGTTTTTCGTTTCCTTTTCGGCGGTCATATCCGGGATAAAGGCAAGCCCGAGACCGTTTGATGCAAACTGTTTCAGGACCTCCTTGCTGCTTGTCTCAAGCAGGACCTTTGCATCAACTCCGCACTTTGCCAGATCGTCCAGAAGCATTTTCCGGAAGCTGCAGTCATGCCCTGTCAGAAGCATGGGATAAGATGCCAGATCCTTTTCCTTTATCCGTTTTCCCGCAAGCGGATGATCCGGCGAAACATAAAAGCCGAGTCTCTCCGCTTTTTTATACAGCAGGCTCAGCCGTTCGTCTTCCATATAAGGATTCAGGGTATAGACCAGATCCAGCTCCCCTTTCTGCAGCATCTCGGGAAAGCTGTCGTGTGTGATGAACACCAGCCGGATCTCAATCCCGGGAACCTCATTTTTATAGTCCATCAGAACTTCCGGTATACGATTGTAGCACAGGGATTCGGAAACGCCGAGTTTTAATACGCCTCTCGGTTCGTCCTCATCCGTGATATCCAGCCGGATCTCACGTTCCAGCTGAAGCATCTTTTCCGCATAGGAAACCAGCTTCTCTCCCTGCGGCGCAAGTACGACCGTCTTCCCCAGCCGGTCAAACAAGCGGCAGCCCAGTTCCTCTTCCAGCTGCCGGATCTGCGTTGTCACCGTAGACTGCGCATACCCAAGGCCGGCCGCTGCAGCCGAAAAACTGCCGCTCTCCACGATCTTTAAAAATGTACTCAATTGTATGATCGTCATATCCGCCTCCGGTCACATATCAATATTTTTGAACTATATCTTCATATCTTTCAATTTTACACATATACCATCCGGTGTTATTATACATTCAGAACAGAGGAAAAACAAGTATTCCCAAGAAAAACAAAAAAGGAGGAAAAACAATGAACGAATTATGCATGATCATCAAAGAGACCGTACAGCCCAATTTTCTGAATATCCGCACTTCCATAAGAACCTATGACAGAGACGCTCTCTGCTGCGGCGCTCCCTGCTGGAGATGGGTATATCACGCACTGCACTCGGCCGACAAATGGTTCATCAATCCTTTTGTTTACGAGGAGCCCTCTTTCCACGAGGAGGGTATGGATAACCCGGACAATCCGACAAACGTTGTCCTTTCCGATGAACAGCTGCTGGAATATCTCGACAGTATCGAAGAAAAGACGCTGTCGTATCTGGACAGCTTAAGTGATGAGATGCTTTATGAGAAACCGGAAAACTGCAGCTATACACGAATGGAACTCGTTCTTCGTCAGTTCCGGCATCTCTCCTTCCACACCGGCATGCTGAACGGACAGACCGCCGCAGCTACCGGACATTTCCCCGTATGGGTATCGGATGTCGAAAAATACGTTGACGATGGCATTTTCTTCGGAAGATACCGGAGCGGACGGAATAACGAGGATCCCACCCAGAAAAAATAAAAAAACGGGGGTGAGGTGAAGACAGGGGGACAGTCCCCCTGTCTTCATTATCAGACCGCGATATAGGCGCCTGCCTGGACCTTCCACATCTGCGCATATTTTCCGTCCATGGAAAGCAGTTCTTCATGGGTTCCCTGCTCAACGATGCTTCCTTTTTCCAGCATGATGATCCTGTCTGCGATCCTCGTAGTCGAAAGCCTGTGGGATATGAAGATGACCGTTTTGTCTCCCGTTGCATCAAGCATTGCATGGTTCAGCTGATACTCCGCTATGGGATCCAGCGCACTGGAAGGTTCGTCAAGGATCATAAGACCCGCGTTCCTGTAGAACACTCTTGATATCGCAAGCTTCTGGCTTTCACCTCCGGAAAGGTTTACACCCTCCTTGGAAAACTCCGTGGTCAGTTCCGTATCCAGGCCTTTATCAAATCTGTCGATGCGCTCCATGAGCCCGCTTTCCGAAAGCGCCTTGCGGATCCCGCTTTCCTCAACGCCGTCGGCCACACCCAGCAGCACGTTCTCCCGCACGCTTCCCGCAAAGATCTGGAAATCCTGGAATACCGTACCGATGGTATCACGGTACTTCTTTGCGTCATATTCCCGGATATCCCTGCCGTCCGCACGGATCACACCGCCTTTGGTATCATATAGCCGCATCAGAAGCTTCACCAGCGTTGTCTTTCCGGCGCCGTTGTAGCCCACAAGCGCGATCTTTTCCCCGGGCTTTATATGAAGGTTCATGTCTTTTATAAGCATGTCCTTATTCTTTCCGTAGGCAAAGGATACCCGGTCAAGCTCGATCTCTTTGGCCTTGTCCGAAGGTACGAGATTCTCCTTCGACACGATCTTCGGCTCATAGTTCAAAAACTCTCTGATCTTGCTCACGTATAAGCTTGTCTCGCAGGCAAAAGGATAAGTCTCCGAGAATACTCTCATGCTGTTCTTCAGCCTTCCGAAGGAACCGTAAAGGATCGCCACGGTACTGTAGGAGATGCTGTGGAGTACCGCCGCCTGATATACGAGATAGCCGATGAACAGGACGTCCGCAAAAAAGCTGTTGCAGACATAACGCCGCATGAATCCGAAGAACCATTTTTTCATCGCGTATTTTTTCTCGATGGCGTAGACCTCATCATTGGCACCCTCAAACTGTTCAAAGAGGATATCCGATACATCCGGATTCAGGCGGATCTCCTTGGCGTAGTCATTCAGATAATAGATCCTTTTTACATAATCTCTCTTTCTGGATGCCGGTATGCTCTCAACCTTTACAAGGTAGTTCTGCTTGTTGTAAAGCTGCTCAAAGATCATCGAAAACACAAAGGCTCCCAGCGCGAACAGAATAGCCGTCTTGTCCTTGTAAATAAAATATATGGCGGTTGTGATAAAAGCAGTAAGACCGCTCAGCGTATCGATCACAAACTTGATCACTCTTTCGATCTGGTCGTCGATCTGAGATATGGCAAGCACCTGGCTGTTGTAAAATTCCGGATCGTCATAGCACTCAAGATCCATATCCCTTGCTTTTTCATAAAGCTTCATCTTGATCTTTTCGCGGACTACGGGCCTTTTCTTCGGCGCAACATATTCGCCCTGATAGACCGTAAAGAACATTCCGACGGTGATCAGAGCAGCAAGCAGGAGTATGATCCCCGCGACATGCTCAAAGGGATAGCCGAATTCCGCCGCTTCCAGAACATAGCCGATCAGTACCGTGTGCTCAAAGAAAATGGACACCTGTCCCCGGATCGCATCCGCCGCCTGAAAGATCACAAAAGAAGGCGAAGCTTTGAAGATGAGCCTGAGCATATAAAAGTTGTTGGAAAACACCGTCTTTACAGACTGCTTTGTTTTCTTTTTTTCTTCTTTGGGTATGTACTTCATTATGCGATCACCTCCTCTTCGTTCTCGATCGCGAGGTAATTCATCGCCTGTTTTTTATACATCGCGGCGTAACTGCCGTTCCTTTCCATGAGCTCCTTGTGCGTCCCCTCTTCGATGAGCGTTCCGTTCTCAAGCATGAAGACCTTGTCACAGTTTTTTACGGAGGAAAGCCTGTGGGAGATAAAGAGCATGGTGTGATCCTGTCCCTCGCCGATGATGCTGTTGAACAGTTCATACTCGGCTATGGGATCCAGTGCACTGGAAGGCTCGTCAAAGATCTTCATGGGCGCGTCTTTTATAAAGGTTCTGGCAACGGCCACCTTCTGGCTCTCACCGCCCGAAAGGACTGTGCCGTCCTCATCAAATTCCTTTGTCATCACGGAATCGATCCCCTTATCCAGCTCCTCGATACGTTCCAGAACATCGGCCTTTTTCAGTGCCTCTTTTACAAGCTCATCCTCGTTTTCATAATGCCTTCCCATAAGGACATTTTCCTTCACCGTCATCCCAAAGAGTTTGAAATCCTGGAAGGTGGTGGCAAAGATATCCCTGTAGGCCTTGAGATTATATGTCTTTATATCTTTCCCGTTATAGAGGATCATCCCCGAATCCGGATCGTAAAGCCTCAGCATCAGTTTGATGATCGTTGTCTTTCCCGCGCCGTTGTGCCCCACCAAAGCCGCGATCTCGCCTTTATCGATCCTGAACGAAAGATCGTGGATGATCTCCTTGTCCTTATAGGAAAATGATACGTTTCTGAACTCAAGGCTCTGAAAGTCGGGATCGGGCATCTCACCGTCATAGTCCTCCGGGATCTTTTCCTCATACTCAAGAAAACCCCTGAGATTATTTATGAACATGCCGTTTTTCAGTACTTCCATGACATTCTCAAATACACGGATGAGGATCCAGGTCATGGCGACCATCAGGCTCGTCATGATGGTCAGCTCTGCCAGGGTAATGCTTCCCGTTACCCGGTTTCTGTAGATCGCATAAAGCAGCACGCCTTCAAAGATCACGGTAAAGGTAAAGGTGATGCGCCAGAAATTCATGTGTGCGTTGGGAAATGCATATTTTTTTGCGACCTTCACATTGTTCTCCGTCGCCTCCCCATACTGTTTTCTCAAAAGTGAAAACACATTGGAAAGCCTGATCTCCTTGGCTCCGTCGGGAAGATACATCATACGGCTCACGTAATTGAGCACCTTTTCATTGGGAGCCTGCTCCTTATATCTCTTATAATCATATTTGTTCTTCAGATTTCCGAAGACGAAATTCCCGATCAGCGGCGAAATGATGAAAAGCATCGCATAATGATCGATCTCATACATCATGTAAAACACCGATGCCGAAGCCGCGGCTCCGATGACCGCGCCGATCATTCCCCGGATCACGGCAGTGATCTTTGTCTCCGCCCCATCCATGGCCATGGTATAGCGGTTGTAAAAATCCGGATCCTCATAACAGGAAAGCTCCACATTTTTTGCCTTGGCGTAGAGTTTTTTGTAGATGCCCCCGTAAAGTCTGTTCGTTTTTAACGGAAATACGACATTATCCACATATCCCGTATAGATCGCCAGAACACAGAAGACCGCGCCGCAGATCAGGATGAAGCTTATAATGCTCTTAAACTCCTTCCCCTCCGACAAAGCGTTTACGATGACCTTCATGAACACGCCGTCAAAGAACACCCACTCACTCTGCCCGATCAGCCACATGATGAAGGTATGCACAATGATGCTCGGGCAGATCGCTGCCGCAAGCTTTAAGGCAAACCATGAATTCTTCATCGTCGCTCCAAACGACAGTTTTTCTTTTTTCTTATTCTCTTTTTCCTTCACTTCTTCCCCTCTCTGTCCCATAAATATCCCTTATTGTTCTTCCGGGCTTTTACCTGCCCGGACAGTATCCGTCATTCTCAATCCGGCTGAACGTATGAAGACCCTGTCTAACGGAAAACCACCGATAATGCTGAAAAGAAAACCGCGGCGCTTATGCCGCGGTTTATAAATCCGAAACAATCTTACTTTCGTAAAGATCAAAGAGCAGAAACCGAGGCCATCATACGATATTCATTTATATTGCGGCTGATAACAATACGCATTTATGATAACCTCTCTTTCCCTGAAATTTTATTGCTTTCTGTACTCTATCACAGAGATGCCCCGAAGTCAATAAGCGATAGCTATTTCACCTTCACCGTGATCGTGATCGTCTTACCGTTTACCTTGGCCGTGAGCTTGGCTGTGCCTTTGCCGCGGGCCGTGATCAGGTAATTCCCATCCTCATCCGGCAGCGGGCTTACGAAAGCCACATTGCTCTTGCTGCTCTTAAAGACCACGTCCTGCGTAATGCCTGTCAGCTTAAACGAAGCCGTACCGCCCACGTTCAGTTCCTCAGTCTTCTTATACGGCGTCTTCGCGGCGCTTCCCACGATGGTGGGATCTTCCACGGTCACATCGACTTTGTACTCTCCGTTTCCGGATACCAGTGTCACCGTTCCGGCAGCTTTTCCCTTGATCTTCTTTCCGCTCAGGATCTCCACGATCCCTTCTTCGGAACCTTCTTCAAGTTTCCAC
>JAEELW010000179.1 GCA_016282915.1 Lachnospiraceae bacterium
ACCTGTTGATAAGTGCAGGGTACGTTCTTTTACAGCACTTGTTTCCTTAACGCTCACTGTAGCGGTATATGCTACTCCGTTTGCATAAGCCGTGATCTTTGCACTGCCCTTTCCGACAGCTGTGACATTGCCGTCCTGATCGACCAGCGCCACATCCGGTGATGCACTGTAGTAGTATACATCAATGTTATCTACGTTCTTGAGTGCTATGCTTCCTGTATCCTTTCCTGCCACACCGGCTTCCAGCTTAAGCTTCTTATTTGTCAGTTCAGGCTTGGTGATATTTGCAGAAATGCTCTGTACCACTGCTCCGGTCACATCTTTCTTTACTATCACTGCCGTTCCGGTATTCTTTACTTTTACATTTCCCTTCTTGTTTATGCTGATGAGCTTCTTATAAGCCTTCAGCTTATCTTTATCCTTATCATCCAGGCTCCAGCCCTGCAGGGTAAACTTCTGTCCCTTTACCAGCCACAGCTGCGTAGTATCATCCTTTATCTCCGGTAAGGGATCAAGAGCCGAATGACTATACTCCTTCCACTGTGCATAAAGTGTGATGATCGCGCCTTCTGTATCCGCAAGGTTCTTAACGGATGCTCCGCCTGCATACCCGGTACCGCTACCGTCTGCCACGGTATTCCAACTGCTGAAGGTATATCCTTCAAGGCGGTATCCGTTTGCACTTAAGGCTTTAGCTTCATCATATGTATGGGTGCTGTCTTCTGTGGTCCCGCTCACATCACTTAAAGCTGCAGCCGGTTTATTGGGATCATACTTAACCGTATAGTTTACAGGGGCCCACTTTGCATAAAGGGTGATATCAGCTGTTACGGTATCATTTGCAAAGTCCCACTTATTTGTGCAGGCCGCTTCTTTATACCATCCCTCAGCATTGTATCCGGTCACCATCACGCCTGAAGGCTCACTTGCCTTTCCGCCTTCCGGAACGCTCTGTGCTGCAGGGGCGGTTCCTTCTTTACCATTCAGATCAAATGTCACCGTGCACGCTTTTTCTATTAATTCCTTGACCTCCACAGGTGCACTTGCATAATCGGATTCATAATTACCGTTCACATCCTCTGCCAGAACATATACATGATAATCTTTTCCCCATTTACCTGTTATGCTGCTGTCAAGGGTAAATGTACCGGAACCGCTTAAGCTAAATGCAGAGGTATCAAGCTGTGCATACTGAAGGAGCTTGGCTCCCGTACTCCAGCCCTTATCAGTCCAGGTTCCGTCTGTTACCACAACTGATACGCTGCCAGGTTCAGCGCTGTCACTGTTATCTTCTATAGTATAGGGGATAAGGATCTTATTCTCACCGGCCATTACAGCTTTATCTGCCGCTATCATAAGATCGCTGTCCTTAAGTGTAAGCTTATACTCAGCTCCCGGCTGCCCCGCAGTACCTGTGACCGCAGTTGAGAAGATGACAGAAGGCAGACTAAGATTAAATGCGGGGCTAACACCAATATCAGCCACATAAACAGCTTCACAGTCTATATCACCGTTTTCATCAACATGACCTGCGGCCATTGACACATAATCATATAAGCCTCGTGCCATTGTTTTCGGTGAGCGAAGCCACCAGCGTGAAGATGCACCTTTCTTTATCCTAAATTCTATATTCGCACCATACCACCCTTCTTTATTATAACCATAATCAGATCTGCGTGCTTCTACGTTATCCAGTAAGAATATCAGATCGTTTTCAAGCTCTGCATATCCAAGATAGTAAATCGAATCAGCATCATACCCGGAAACCGGTTCTTTTTTGTTACTTAATGCAACTGCTGACCTTTCAGTTACGGTAAATACATCTGTACTGTAAAGGAAATCGCTGCCATCAAGCCATGCTCTTATATCACTGTCTTTCCAAAATTTGCTGGCTGTATCAAAACTCATTGCTTCCAGTACGCTGTCACAGTCTAAAAGCAGACTGCCTCCTTCTACACCGAAATCACCGGAGTCCTTATCCAGCACCCTGTATTTGACAGGCTGGTCTTTGTATTTTCCGTAATAAACATAACTGCCGCTCCAGGCATCTTCAAAACTTGCCGGCTCCACCGGATCTGTAATGGCTCCGGTACCCAGACCTGTTATTGTCTTCTCTCCTTCCGCAGCTGCCCTGATACCCGTAAAGCTGAATTCACCCACGCACAAGGACAGCGTCAGCAGCATTGAGAGAAATCTGTTTGCTTTTTTCATTTTATTCCTCCTTTTCTATGATAATACATGTATATTTGAGCCTGTTCTTACGTCATTTTACAATTTCACGGTATATTTTATCATATATTCTCCCGCTCCACTACCGCCAAAAGTAGGCATTCTCTGATCAATCTTCAGGCTCGATCCGTTCTTTTACAAATTCATAAAGTCGTGGCAGGCGTATGGTAATCATTCCACGTATGGAAGTATCTATAACCCCTTTTCGTTTTAGCCCCTGCCTTGGTTCCGTATAATCGGGTACTATTGGGTAAAAATCTGTTGCAGTAGTGTTGCACCTGCGCCGATTTTTTACAACAAATATGTCTCAGATGACCTGCATATACCGATCACTCCTCATTGCCAAACAACCTCCGCTTCCTCTCGATCATCGCCTGAATGTCCGATAAATAAAGGCTCAGATCCTTGTGCGTGTCACACCGCTCGATCCGGTTGGAACCGTCTGTGAACACTTTTTTACTCACGGTGCCGGCGCCGATGGCGTAGATGGACTGCACTTCCTCCATGATCACGATATTATATAAGCCGTACTTCCCTTCCCTGGCAAAGCCGGTGTTCTCCAGCGCGCCGGCCATGTTCTTCTGACGGTAGAGATAGTAGGGCTGCATACCCAGGGCTGCCGCCGTTTCCTGTGCGGTCTTCATGGCCCGCTCATAATCCAGTCCGCTGATGGCGCCGTGCTCCGCGACCCAGTCGCGCATCTTTGAGGCGCGTTTGATCGCCAGCGAATGCACCGTAAGCGAATCCGGAGCAAGCTCCTTTACGCGTCTCAGCGTCTCCTCCACATCCGAAAGTGTCTCTCCGGGCAGTCCCAGGATCAGATCCATATTGATATTGTCAAAGCCTTCCGCGCGTGCCAGCGCATATGCCTCCAGAAGCTGCTGTGTCGTCTGCCTCCGTCCGATCAGCTTCAGGGTCTCCTCCTTGAAGGTCTGCGGATTAACGGAGATGCGGTCCACGCCGTGGGCCTTCATCACGCGGAACTTCTCCGCATCGAGGCTGTCCGGCCGGCCGGCTTCCACCGTAAACTCTTTCACCTGCTCCATCGGCAGATATTTCTCCACCATGCCCAGAAGGCGTTCCAGCTCCTCCGCCGACAAAGCCGTGGGTGTCCCCCCGCCGATATAGACCGTATCGAGGCGTTCCTTCGCCATGATCTCTGCCGAGGCTTTCAGCTCTTTTTCAATGCAGTCAAGATAGCTCTGAACTTCCTTCTGATGCAAAGTAATGGGATATGACAAAAACGAGCAGTATAAACAGGTACTCGGACAGAACGGAATCCCAATATACATGCTGTATCCGCCCTGCCGGAAAGGTGTGAGTATGGAATCTTCGAGCATGGCGATCCGGTAGCCGAGTCTCGCCTTTTCTTCCGAAACACGGTACTGCCTGCGCATATACGCCACCAGTTCTTCCTCATCCAGCCCGCGTTCCCTCGCGGAATTCAGGATCAGCTTGGTCGGCCGCACACCGGTCAGGCCTCCCCAGGGCAGGTTCCGGCCGCTGTAATCCGCCAGGGCATCATAAATGAAGCACTTTACCGCCCACTTCCACTCATGGCTTCCGGGTTCTGCGTCTTTCTCCGGCGTATACAGATACTCCTTATCCTCCGGAAAGCTTTCTCCCGCAGAAAAAACAAGGCGCACCCGTCCCTCTGCATCCGCATTCAGATGCAGACCGTCCGCGACGCCGGGTGCTTCTTCCGACGCAGACTGCCTCGTCTCCGTTCCGGGATAGAAGGAGGTGAGCAGTGCGTAAGCATCATATTCAAGTGATTCGGAATTATAGGATAAAGAGATCATGAGAAGAAAGGATTATACTCTTTTTCGTGTCCGACGCTTGTGGCCGGACCATGCCCGGGAAAGAGCTTCGTTTCATCCGGCAGCGTAAAGATCCTTTTCTCTACCGAATCCAGCAGGGTCTTTTCATCTCCCGTCGGAAAATCACTGCGGCCGACGGATTCCGCAAAGATCGTATCTCCGCAGACCAGAAAGCCCGCTTCCTCAAAATAGAAACAGCAGCCGCCGGCGGTATGCCCCGGGGTAGCTATGACTTTACAGGAAACATCCCCGCAGCTTATCTCATCCCCGTCATGAAAGAACTCGTCACAGCTGATGGTAAGCGGTCCCTTCATCTGCGCCGATACGTTGATCCAGGGATCCTCCAGAAGCTCTTTTTCTTCCGCAAGTGCACACACCGGCGCGCCGCTCAGACTGCGGAGCTCGTCCACGCCGCCGATATGATCGAAATGGCCGTGGGTCAGAAGGATGCGCTTTACGCTGAAGCCGTGCTCCGTGAGCTTTTCATACAGATGCTTTCCGGACGAGCCGGGGTCAATGACCATCGCCTCATTCACGCCCTCGCGATATACAAAATAACAGTTGGTCTGCATCTGTCCCAGACAGATCTTTCCGATCTTTACATCCGCCATTTTTCCACCTCTGTGATCACCACATACTCCCGGGTTTTGCCCTCATACAAAGTTACTGCCACAGCCCTTTG
>JAEELW010000180.1 GCA_016282915.1 Lachnospiraceae bacterium
ATAGTATAGGGGATAAGGATCTTATTCTCACCGGCCATTACAGCTTTATCTGCCGCTATCATAAGATCGCTGTCCTTAAGTGTAAGCTTATACTCAGCTCCCGGCTGCCCCGCAGTACCTGTGACCGCAGATGAGAAGATGACAGAAGGCAGCCTAAGATTAAATGCAGGGCTAACACCTACATCTGTATAAGCGTATGGAACTGTATATATTATGCCATTAGCTTCCACATAAACCACTTTGCTTACAGAAGAATATCCGACGGGCTCATAATAATATGATCTCAACAGCCACTCCGAATTGACACCTTTTTTTTCTCTGTTTTTTGCCGGCCAAGAATTACTATATCCATATGAAGCATTCCTTACTTCTAAGAAATCCAACAGGAATACAAGATCATTCGAAAGGCCACGATCTCCATATCGAACTTCATAATCACTTTTCCTTTCTTCCTTTGTACTTGGTGCAACAGCCGATCTTTCGGCATTACTGAATACAGCATCATTGAAAAGAAACTCTTCACCGTTAAGCCAGGCTCTTATTTCACTGGTTCCCCAATCGTTACTGTCATCATCATAGCGTTTTTCTTCAAGAGTACTGTCGCAGTCTAAAAACAGACTTCCACCCTCTACACCGAAATCAGCTGAATCCTTATCCAGCACCCTGTATTTAACAGGCTGGCCGTTGTATTTTCCGTAATACACGAAGCTTCCGCCCCAGGCATCTGTATCTGCAGCCGGAGCCACCGGATCCGTTATCGCGCCGGTTCCAAGACCTGTTATTGTCTTCCCCCCTTCAGCTGATGCCTTTATCCCCATGAAGCTGAATTCACCCACGCACAAGGACAGCGTCAGCAGCATTGACAGAAATCTTTTTGCTTTTTTCATCATCTTCCCCCTCTCCTTTATTGTTACTTCATAAAAAGCCGAATGTTTTGTGGTCACCCAGCATAAGCGCATACTATGTGGAATTATATCATATTTTTCCCGGTTTGGATATCATCCGTTTGTACCATTTTTCCCCGGATCCGAAATACACTTTTCCAGATAGTCCACGGTTCTCTTTGCACCTTCTCCCATATGCATCCACGTATCTTTCCTGGCCTGCTCCCTGCCGGCTTCATATGATCCGTCACTCAGGCAATCCCCGATCATCCTTCCGATCTCTTTCACATCCGTCTGCTTCAATTCCTTCCCGAAGGCGGGCAATATCTTAAACGTCCACAGTTCATCATCAAGCCAATAACAATCATATGGTGACTTGTCAAAATCCGTATCAGCATAAATGACCGGTTTATCAAATACCAGTGCATAATCGAAGATCACGCCGGAGAAATCCGAGATGAGTATGTCAGAATTTTTCAAGGCCTCAAAATTATCATTATCCTGATTCCAGCTAATGTTTTGAACTCCCTGATACTTTTTTTGGAGTTTTTCTATCAAGTCCTTCTCCGCAACATAAGACTGGGGATGCGGTCTGATGATTATCCGGTATCCCGTTTCAGCCAGACTGTCAATGAACTCTTCACCACATTTTGACAGGATCCCGTTTTTCCCCCAGGACGGAGCCAGCAAAACGGTAATACCGTCCTTCCCCTGCATATCCCGTTTAACGCGCGGGCACTCATCAAGCCGCTGTTTCATTTTATCAAAATACGGCACCCCCACATATTCGATGTCCTTTTCAGGCAGATTTCTTATCTTTTCCAGGGCACGGACCTGTTTTCCCTGATATTCTCCGGAAAGAAGAATGGAATCATAATAATCGATCCCAAACATCCTGTATTTCGTGATATCGTCTGCCGCATGTGCGATATGCACGTACCGTTCAACTCCTTTTGACCTTTTCCACTGGAACACGTCCAGATTGGGAGTCGTAGACAGCAGGACTTTTGCTTTAAGGGTATTCAGTCTTGCAAATGCCCTGTTTCCACTGCCGATGTATTCCGCCCTGACATGCTTATACTCTTTCCGGAAAACCGGATCATCAGGAGATGCAGTTAAATACAACACATCCTCTTCCCTGTTCTCGAATTCATCACATATGGGTTCAAACACGTTCCAATATCTTTTATGATCCGAAAAGATCACCATGGGCGATATTTCACCGGTCTGCCTGCCACGCCCTCCGCTCAGCAGGATCATCAATCGGTTGAATATGTCCGTGAAGAAATAAAAGATCACACTCAGGGCACTGATGAGCAGGGCCAGCAGCATGCTGCCCGTTCCGGGATCAATATATAACAGCAGATAATCCATCTTCAGCATTTTGCCATCCCCTTTAATAAACTCCCAGGTATTCCCAGTTATCCATGTCAAAAATATTATCATGAACGGAAAACCAGTTATCCGGCTGAAACTTTGTTCCGTTATTTTCATAAACGCTGAAATTCGCTCCCAGGTGCAGTTCCAGTTTATTCAGATGCTTATATGAAGTATCAATACTTTTCCCCGTGAAAGGATTTACGGGACTGTCGACAACTCCCTGAAACGCCAGTGCCGGGACATCCGCATTAGTCATAAAAGTATTATCAGTTGTAAAGCCTCTGGCATTAAAATCTTTTACCATCAGCGTACAGTTAAATATGGAAAAATCCGCTTCATTTTTGTTCAGAGGCGTATTTCTGTCCACTTCAAAACCATAATACTTTTTCATTCCGCCCAGATCACCTATTCTCCAGGCATGGTCTGAAACAAGGATGATCTTCGTGTTATCCCATACCCCGATCTCCTTCATATGATCAAACCATCTTCCCAGTTTCAGCATGGCAGACATATTACTATGATAACGGGGATAATTGTTGGGATCATAAAAATCCTTTTCCGTCAGGTCATCCTTCCTCTTTATACGGGCTGTGGCATCATAATCCGTATTGTCGATCTCGTTACAGGGCTCGTATTCCGGCTCCTTTAAGATCATCGGATTATGCGGCAGACTATTATACATCATAAGGAAATGGTTCTCCTGTCCTTCCGTGACATCCGTTATGCTACACAGATTTTCCAATACATAATACTGCTTTAAAAAACTGTGATCTATCCCTCTTCCGACAGAAAGACTCTCCAAAAACTGTCCGTCTCCCACAAAAACATTCTCATCTTCAGCGGTATCATTTTTTACACGGCAATAGTTCCCGCCGTCATAAATAAACCGCCAGAACACCGTCGGACTTATCTTTAGAATACTGAACATAAACAGATTGCGTTTAAGGACTTCATCCACCTTTTCGCGGCTTAAATTGCTTTGTCCGAACTTCCCCATGGTCACATACGCTTCGATCCCCGGATATTCATCATAGATCGTAAGATCCGGAGTGTCATTATATCCGGCATATGTCGGATCACATACAGTTACGTGATAATTGTTTTCCGAAAAGATCACCGGCATGACCTTTAAGGCCTCGTTGTGCTTATCGACAAGTAATTCCTGATCCCTGATATTCATTTCCTTCGGTGTATATTCATAGCCTCCATACAAGCCCGGGGACGCAAAGTTTGTATTGCTCCCAAAGGATACCGTGTTGGGATAATATGTAAATCCGTCAAAGGCCTCCTTCAATTCAGGTTTTTCTTCCATCATGTACGGAATATAATAACTGATCATGGCGTCAACGAAAAAAACAACGACGTTATTTCCCGTTTTACTGAAGGTAAGCGTCGGGATCTCATCAGCATCAGAGATACGCCTTACCACTTCTTTGTAATCCTGCCCGATATTCACTAGGTTTTTCATGCTCAAAAATCCGGTCGAGCACACCCCGGACAGCAATATCACATAAACGAGCTTTTTATTCCATTTGTATATCGCAAGACATGCGATTATCCCGATCACCGCAATGCCATTGATAAGATAATCCCACATCGAATAGGTTAATCCTCTGTCAAACTGAAGCAGTCCCGATAAGCTGCCCTGTCTTAAGCGATATGCAATGCAGTTTAAAACGCAGACTGCCGAAAGGCAAAATGCGGCAAGCGCCAGACGCTTCTTTCCCTTCTCATCAGCCATAAAGAAAAATACGCCAAGCCAGATGATAAAAAATCCCGCTGCCAAAACCGTTGTCGCCCATATATACCCACCGGGCGACCGGGGAACGCTGCTATCCACAAATTCCGATACAGAGGATGCGATAATGCTTCCCGGAACAAATGCGCCCAGCAGAATTGTCAGCAACAGGGCTGATAAAATGAAAACCACGCGGCTTCCCGTGTCCTTCTTCTGCTTAACTTTATTTTCAGTTTTTTCATCATCGGGGTGTTTTATCAACTTAAGGAATATGTTCTTAAAAAGAGAAAACACGTTATTCATCAGCCAATAAAAAACAAGTCCCGCAGGAGCTTTATACAGCAGCAGCAGAAAAACAAGTGCCGTGACGACTAACTGTACCTTATTCTTTAAGGACATCTTTCCTGCATAGATCATGCCTGATGCCAGATTAACGATCGTCATCAGAACAGGCAGCACATGGATCGTTACACTGCCAAGATGAAACATCCCATCCGGTAACCCCAGATCGGATATGGGCCCCCATGAGGTTCCCTTCAATACGCTCAGATTTGAAAGGAAATGATACGCTGCCACAAAAAACGGGATCTCCAGCAGCAGCGGAACAGATCCTCTCAAGGCGTAAGCCGGTTTGTAGTCATTTTGCCTGTAGTAGGTCTGCAGCATGTAAAAGCGTTCATTTCCGCGAAACGTCGCTTTAATATGTTCTACCCCTGCGCTTAATCTTTCCTCGATCTCTTTTTCTTCTTCCTGCAGCTTTTCGGCGCGACGATATAAAGGGAACACAAGAAAATTCATTATGAGGCTTAATCCGATAATGGAAATGCCGGGATGATGAAAGAGCTTATCAATATAGTAATAAGACACCTCAAATAAAAGTTCTAATGGTCTTATCAATAACGTGTAAATAAAATTCATCTATGATCCACCGTATTCCCCAGGGTCTCATAAAGAGCCTTCAACAATCTGTTATTATCTTCTTCCGTTCTGACAGCCAGCCTGAGATAGTTTCCACGCTCTGTCTTGTCAGATAATTCCTTGACTAACAGATTATATCCGTTTAAAAGCTCTCCGGAAAGCTTTTTAACGTCTACGTCTGTTTCTATCATTACAAAATTTGCCTGTGAAGGGATCACGCGAACGCCGGGGATCTTACCCAGCTCCTCTTGGAACCTGTTCCGTTCCTCTCTCAGCTTACTTAAGCTTTCCTGATAATCCGTTTTATATTTTTTCAGTAACTGCATGAAGAACTCACCAAAAGAATTTATATTCCAGATGGCAACTCTTTTTTTGGTCTCATTAATTTTCTCTATATTCCCGGATGCAAGAATGCCGATGCGGATCCCCGGGACGCCATATGACTTCGAAATACTTTTTATGACGTATAAATGAGGGTTATCCGATAAATATTCCTGCTGAAGCAGCGAAGCATTTTCTTCGTCGGAAAAATCCACAAAGGATTCATCGATCACTACCCTGATATTTTTTTCTTTACACCATTGAACAAGACGCAGGATGTTTCCCTTTGGAATATAATTTCCACTGGGATTATCCGGATTAACGATGATCAGGTTCTCTATTGCTTTATCTGAGAAAAAACGGATCAGGTCATCTGTATCATAAGAAAAGTCCGGATTCCCGGGTTCAAAAACAACTGCCCTGTCCATCCCGCAGCGGTTTATATATTCGTCAAAGGCCGGTCTGACAAAACCTGTACTGCCTGAAAAGCTTTCCATGATACTCTTGATCAGTTCCGATGCTCCATTACCTATTACAATATTCTCCCGATGAACATCAAAACAGTTTCCGGCGAGCATGGAATTCACACGCATTCCGCTGGGGTACTCCGTGAGCAGCTCGTTAAAACTGGCTTTCATCTCGTCCTTCATTCGTTGGGTCGGGAAATACGGATTTACCAGATAACAGAAATCCAGCATTTTCGGATAACGCCAGAATCCTCCGTACCTCTCCGCCATCATCTTTACATTTTCGCTGTCATCGGAAGGGAACAGGGACTCTGCTATGTCCAGATCCTGGGCGTCATCAATCTCGTACCATTTTTGTCCCGAAAGCTTCTTTACCTGGATTGCAGGCTTATCAAGCATAGCGATAACGCGAAGAACCTGTTCATAGTATTCATTCTCACCCATTGACTGCAGATAGGCTTCCATAAAAGGAATATAATAAGTAGCGGAAAAACCTTTGCTGAATTTGTAAATGTTCACCGTTTTATAATACTCTTCCGCATCTGAAAGGCTCACCTGTGAGGAGAATTCCACGATCTGATCCCTTTCATCCACCTTTACGCAGGTCCCATCCATCCATGCCTCGTACCCGTCTACCAGAGCCAGTGTATCCCTCGGATCCTGCAAAAGCAGGTCAAGAACCGCATCTTCAAATATCAGATCCGATTCAAAAAGGATCGTATCCTCCCGGCAAAGCTGATCTTTGACAAGTGAAAGCGAATATATGTTATTTGTTCTGTCATAGATCTTATTTTCTACAAAAAGGATGGGGGTCCTGATCTCAAGGGAACCGACGAAATCCACAAGCTTTTTTCCTTCATAGCCCACCACGATCACAATTCTTGAGAAGTGTCTCTGATCGATCTGTTTTAACATTCTTTCGATCAGAGTAATGCCATTCACTTTGATCATACACTTCGTATTGTATCTGGTCAGTTCCTTCAGCCTTTTTCCCATTCCGGCCGCTAAAATGATCGCATGCATGCTTTCTGCCCTTTCGCTAAGTTAATATCATAGATCTCACGTATTCTTCGGATACTGCCCCATCAGCGTTTTCTTTTTCCCCGGGAAAATATATATGCCAGATGCCGGAATCCGTCACGGATGGGGCGCAGTTTAGCCTTTCTCTTAAATCTGCTCACTTTAAGCGGTACGGATACCTCTTTTATCCTGAGTTTCTGCCTTCCCGCTTCTGCTATCATCTCCGTGGCAAACTCCATTCCGCCGGTATGAAATGAACACTTTTCCAGGGCATCTTTCCTGATCCCCCTTATCCCGCAATGGTAATCGCGTACAGCAACGCCAAAATGCCTTCCGGCAAGCCCTGATAGTACGGAAACACCTATCCTGTGGGACGTATTCATCGCCCCCTTTTCCATTCTGCCCGCAAAACGGTTGCCGATCATCAGATCACATTCATTCCGTGACAGCGGATCATAAAACATCCCCAGATCACTGAAATCATAGGTGCCGTCCGCGTCCCCGAAAATGACCACAGCCCCCTTGGCACTTCTTAAGCCCCTTCGAAGCGCGTAACCGTATCCTTTATGTTTTTCGATGATCACCCTTGCTCCATGAGACTTAGCGATCTTAACAGATCCGTCTGTACTTCCGTTGTCAACGACCAGGATCTCTCCTTCGATTCCTTTTCCGGCCAGCCACCTGCCGGCCTCATCGATAACATAGGCAATATTCGCTTCTTCATTTAAACAAGGCATTAAAACCGTGCATTCCATTCCGGCTTCCTCGTGGTCCTGAATAAAGGGCCGCCTTTTTATGGGCGGCCCGGGATATTTTTACTTTACGTTTATGCTTATTGTTATCGCCTTGCCGTTAACCTTGGCCGTGAACTTCGCTTTTCCTTTACCACGCGCCTCGATGTTTCCGTTCTCATCGATAAAGGCTATATCCGGCTTGCTGCTCTTATAGATCACCGGCTGGTCTATATAGGTATACCCCAGCGTCATCTTCTGGCCTGATATTATAGTAAGAGCATACTTATTCTTGCCTTTGCTCTTTGCCAGATCGTACTTGTCCTCCTCATGTACCGCTGTTATAGTCGGATCATCTACCTTTACGGTCATTATATAGCTTGTCACTGCATCCCTGGCCACCAATGTAACGATTCCGGCCTTTTCTCCGGTGACCTTTGCGCCCTTAAGACTTACGATCGCTTTTTCTTCCTCTGTCGTTCCTTCCGCATAATCCCAAACGGTCTTCTTTACTCCGCTCAGCTTAACAGACTTGGAACCACCTGTTGATAAGTGCAGGGTACGTTCTTTTACAGCACTTGTTTCCTTAACGCTCACTGTAGCGGTATATGCTACTCCGTTTGCATAA
>JAEELW010000181.1 GCA_016282915.1 Lachnospiraceae bacterium
CGATCTCGATGACGGACACATCAAAGGTACCGCCGCCCAGGTCGTAGACCATGATCTTCTGCTCTTTTTCGTTATCCAGACCGTAAGCCAGGGCTGCTGCCGTAGGCTCGTTGATGATACGCTTTACATCCAGGCCTGCGATCTTGCCGGCGTCCTTGGTTGCCTGACGCTGTGCATCGTTAAAGTATGCAGGCACGGTGATGACGGCTTCCGTCACCTTCTCGCCCAGATAGTTTTCCGCATCGCCTTTCAGCTTCTGCAGGATCATCGCGCTGATCTGCTGCGGTGAATATTTCTTGCCGTCGATGGTACGGCCGCGGTCGGTACCCATATCTCTCTTGATGGAAGAGATGGTGTTGTCCGCATTCGTTACCGCCTGACGCTTTGCAGGCTCACCCACCAGACGCTCGCCGTTCTTCGTGAATGCCACGATGGACGGGGTGGTGCGGCTGCCTTCCGCATTACTGATAACAGTGGGCTGTCCGCCCTCCATTACTGCTACGCAGCTGTTCGTTGTTCCCAAATCGATTCCTATGATCTTTCCCATATCCGTTTCCTCCTTATCTGAGAAATATTACTGTCTTTACGTTTCCTTCGCTCCCGGCCACCGCCGCCGGAGCAGGTCAATGGTTACTATATGATGATCTGTGGCTAATTCGCGACCTTTACCATGCTGTGCCTTACGACGCTTTCGCGGTAGGTGTATCCTTTCTGCAGTTCTTCCACCACCGTGTTGTCCGGGCTGTTTTCGTCCTCGACGTGCATCACTGCGTTGTGCAGGTTCGGGTCGAATTCCTTTCCGACCGCCTCGATCGCTTTCACCTCCAGTTTTTCCAGTTCATCCATGAGCTGCTTATATACCATGCGCATTCCTTCTGCGAAGGCGCTCTTGGCTTCATCCTCGGGCAGGGCGCTGAGCCCTCTTTCAAAGTTGTCCACCACCGGCAGGAGTTTTTCGATCACGCTCTTTGCACCGGTCTCGAACATCGCCTGTTTTTCTTTCTCGGTACGGCGGCGGAAGTTTTCAAATTCCGCCATCTGACGCATCAGCCGGTCTTTCAGCTCCGCTTCCCTGGCGCTCGCGCTTTCCGGCTCTGCTGCCGCGGCTTCCTCCGCCGGCTTTTCTTCGCCGCCGGCTTCCGGGGCCTTTTCCTCTGCCGCCTCCGGGGCCTCCGCGCTCTTTCCTTCTTCCGCGGCTTTTTCATCCTTTGCGGCTTCCTCTCCGGCAGCTTCCTTATTTTCTTCCGCTGCCTTCTTTTCCGCCGCTTCCTTCAGTTCTTTCAGCTTCTGTATGGTCTCCTCCCGGGATTCCCTGTTCTTTTTCTTCTTGTCACTCATTTCTGTCTCCCTTCCGGTAGGTACGTTCCAGTTCATTCATCATGGTGCGTAACGAGCCCACCACTTTATCGTAATCCATGCGCTTCGGCCCGATGATCGCGATGCTCCCGCGCATGCCCTCCTCCAGTTCGTAGGTGGCCGTGACCACGCTGCAGTCCTTCATCGAAGGGATGGGCGATTCCTCGCCGATGTATACCTGTATGCCGGTATTGTTCTCATCCGAGAGCTTTTCCGTCGCCAGCTTTGCAAGGGCCTTCTTTTCTTCAAAGGTCTGGATCAGCTCGCTTGCCTTTGCCTGATCCGCCAGTTCCGGATACTTGAATATGTTATTGGCTCCGCTGGTGTAGATCTCCAGATCTTCTTCGCCGCGGATCGCATTTGCGATGGCGTCCAGGACGTTTCCGATGATCTCGCTGTGGAGCCCCGCCTGTGTCTTTAAAGAAGTGATCGTCGCAAGGTTGATCTCTTCCAGCGCCAGGCCGTTCAGATGCGTGTTCAGAAGGATGTTCAGCTTCAGCATGGTCTCGTCGCTGATATCTTCGTCAATGCTGATCATCTCATTGCGGATCACATTGCCTTCCACCACGATCACCGCCAGGATCTGCTTTTCATCCACCCGGGACAGCTGAATAAATTTCAGGCGGTTGGAACGGATCTGCGGAGCGCTCACCACCGTGGCGTAATTGGTATTTACCGCCAGGAGGTTTGCCACATTCTTCAGCACCTTGTCCACCTTCTGCTCGGTGGCAAGGAGCATACCCTTCAGCTCCTCGATCTCCCTGTCCTTCTCCTCCATCATGCTGTCCACGTAGAGGCGGTATGCCCGGTCCGTGGGGATGCGGCCTGCCGAGGTATGGGGCTGGATGATGAAGCCCATCTCCTCCAGATCGCTCATCTCGTTGCGGATGGTGGCGGAACTCAGGTTCAGGTCCGTGTACTTGGAGATGGTACGGCTGCCTACCGGCTCACCGGTCTCCAGATAATTGCGGATCACCGCGTGCAGGATCTTTTTTTTCCGTTCGTCCAGTTCTTCCATAAGCTCTTTACGAATCTCCGCCCGAAGGCTTTCTCTGTACGCATACGGCACTTGCGGCCGTTCCTCTTTCCGTTTTATTAGCACTCGATTTGCTAGAGTGCTAACACTCTGATAGTAAAATACCACCGACTCCGGTACTTGTCAATAGCTTTCTTTAAAGGAATTTTAAATCCATCCCGGGGGCGTGGGCTGAACTGTTCTCTTGCAGTATCGGAAAAATCCGATATAATAGAAACGATCCTGTAAACAATCCAAATCATCCATTATAAATATGAAAGAACGAAAGATCCTTAAAAACAGAACCTATCTTTATCTGACCGAATTCTTCGCCGGCATGAGCGTCATGGCCGTGGAACTGGGCGCGAGCCGCCTGCTGGCTCCGTATTTTTCCTCATCCCAGATCGTCTGGACCATCATCATCGGCACCATCATGATCGCCATGGCCCTGGGCAATCTTTACGGCGGACGCAGCGCGGACAAAAAGCCGGATCCCGACATCCTTTACCGGCGCATCATCCTGGCAGCCATCTGGATCGCCGCCATCCCCGTCCTGGGAAAATATCTGATCCTGGCCATCGCCGGCGTGGTGATCTTTACGATCGACAGCAATTACCTGGTCATTGCGGCCTTTGCGGCCTGTATGCTCGTCTTTGTGTTCCCGCTCTTTCTGCTGGGAACCGTTACACCTTCTCTTGTTAAATACTCTGTGAGCAGCCTGGACGATTCGGGCAGCGTGGTGGGACGGCTGAATGCCTTCAATACCATCGGTTCCATCATCGGAACCTTTGTCCCCACCTTTATCTCGATCCCGGCCGTGGGCACCTCCATCACTTTTCTGATCTTTGCGGGGATACTGCTGCTGCTGGCCTTTGTGTATTTTATATCGGAAAAGAGATTTCCCCTCCGACTCCCCGTTTCCGGCGTGCTCTTCATTCTCTGTTGTATCTTCGGGCACGACGCGAGCTTTGCCTTCTGGCAGAGCGACCTGACCTACGAAGGGGAATCCGTCTACAATTACCTGCAGGTCTATGAAAACGACAAACGCGTGGTGCTCTCCACCAATGTGCTCTTCGGCGTGCAGAGCGTCTACCGCAAGGAAAAGGAGCTGACCGGCATGTATTACGATTATGCAATGGCAGCGCCTTATATGGCAGGCGTAAAAGAAAAGAACTCCCTGGACGTGCTCATCCTGGGCATGGGCACCGGCACCTTTGCCACGCAGTGCGAGCGCTATTTCGGCAATATGCGCATGACCGGCGTAGAGATCGACGGAAAGATCACAGCGCTCGCGAGAGAATACTTCGAGCTGCCGGAAAGCGTGCCCGTGATCGAATACGACGGACGGGCCTATCTGAATGCGGATAATGAAAAATACGACCTGATCATGGTGGACGCCTACCAGGATATCACGATCCCCTTTTCCATGAGTTCGCGGGAATTCTTTACTCTTGTGCGTGACCATCTGAAGGAAGACGGCGTGATGGTCGTCAATATGAACATGCACAGCGACATCCCGGACAATATCACCGAATACCTGGCGGATACCGTTTCCGACGTTTTTCCCTGCGTATATACCGCCGATGTGGCCGGCAGCTCCAACCGCGAACTTTACGCCTTTTCGGACGCCGCCTGCCTGGATCGTTTCTCTTCCGGCATCGCGGAGGAAGGCAACGAAGACCTGGCCCGTATGATGGCGAATGTAAATGCAAGACTCAAAAGCTATGAAGCCGGCGGACGCGTCCTTACGGACGACAAAGCCCCGGTGGAGCTGCTGGGCATGCGCATGATCGACAGCCTGATCGAAGACCAGCTCGTAAACTATAAAAGGATCTATAAGGAACACGGCCTCCAGGGACTGCTGGAGGAGCTATAAACGGCCGCGGGCGGTCCGGAGAACATGATATTTGCATGGCGGCAGGCCTGCTGATCAAAGAACCGGCCCGCAGCCACGCAGATAGTGCGTGGCCCGGGTCTGAACGAACAGTAACGAGGAGACTGCAATTATGAAGAGAAAAGAAGAAGCCCTGATCGCGGAGCACAGCTGTTTATGCGGGGAGATCCACTCCCTCTGGCTGGAAACGCCCATGGCGGCGGAAGCAAAACCGGGACAGTTCATCGGGATCTACCCGAAGGACGGCGCGCGGCTGCTGATGCGTCCCATCAGCATCTGCGACGTGGATGCGGAGCGGAAAAAGCTGCGCCTGGTCTACCGCGCGGGCGGTGCCGGGACGAAGGAGATCTCCGGATACAAAGCCAGCGAAAAAATGGATATCCTCGGGGTACTGGGAAACGGTTATGATGTGGAAAAAATGAAGGGCCGAAAGGTCCTGCTCCTCGGCGGCGGCATCGGCATCCCGCCCATGCTGCTTCTGGCCAGGGAACTGGACGCCGCGGGGATCGCCTGCAACGCCGTACTGGGCTATGCTGACGGAAGAGATTTCCTGCACCGTGAATTCGACACGCTCTGCAATACCTATGTGGCAACGATGGACGGCAGCCTCGGTACGAAAGGCACCGTGATTGACGCCCTGAAGGAGAATATGCTCTTTTCCGATATCGTCTGCGCCTGCGGACCCATGCCCATGCTGCGGGCAGTAAAGGAATTTGCAAAAGACACGGGCATGAAGGCTTATCTTTCCCTGGAGGAGCGCATGGCCTGCGGCGTGGGCGCCTGCCTTGGCTGTGTCACAAAGACAAAGAACACGGATCCCCATACGCATGTGAACAATACGAGGATCTGTGTGGAAGGACCGGTATTTGACGCGGAGGAGGTGCTTTTATGAATACGGCAGTAACGATCGCAGGAGTGGAACTGAAAAATCCGGTCATGAGCGCTTCCGGCACCTTCGGTTCCGGTCATGAATACAGTGAGATGACCGATCTGAACCGCCTTGGGGCCGTAGTGACCAAAGGCGTAGCCGACCGGCCCTGGGAGGGCAATCCCACGCCTCGTGTGACCGAGGTGTGCGGCGGCATGCTCAACGCCATCGGCCTGCAGAACCCCGGCGTGGACGTTTTCATCGAGCGCGACATCCCTTTTCTGAAGCAGTTTGATACGCGCATCATCGTCAATGTCTGCGGCCACAGCGTTGAAGAATACCTCAATGTGGTGGAAAAGCTGAACGACCAGCCCGTGGACGCCTACGAGATCAATGTCTCCTGCCCGAACGTCAAGCAGGGTGCCCTGGCCTTCGGTCAGGATGCAAAAGTACTGGAAGATACCACAAGACGGATCCGTGATGTGGCGAAAAAGCCCGTGATCATGAAGCTCTCACCCAACGTGACGAGCATAAAGGATATGGCGCTGGCTGCCGAAGCCGGCGGCGCCGATGCCATCAGCCTGATCAATACGCTGATCGGCATGAAGATCGATATCGAAAAAAAACGTTTTGTCCTTGCCAACCGCACCGGCGGCCTGTCCGGCCCGGCGGTAAAGCCCGTTGCACTGCGAATGGTCTATGAGGCGGCCCATGCGGTGAAGCTGCCCGTGATCGGTATGGGCGGCATCGCCTGCGCCGAAGACGCCATCGAATTCCTGCTGGCCGGCGCTACCGCCGTCGCCGTGGGCACCATGAATTTTGCGGAACCCCGCACCATGGAAAAGGTGGCGGAGGGCATCGAAGCCTACATGAAAAAACACGGCATCGATGATGTGAAGGAACTCATCGCTGCCGTGCAGGATTAAATCTAACGGTCTTTCTCAGTAGACTCTTACGCCTTCCTGACTGCCCATCTGCTGGTTCTTCAGCTGGGTCTGCATGATCCAGCTGATATATCTTTTATAGATGATCTTGTGCTGGACATACGCACCGGCATCCTCGTCCAGATAGAAAGCGTTGTCATCGGCTCCCTGCAGATAGCCGGCGATCTGGGTGCCGTTGTCCATCTCGATCACGACTCTTTTTCCGATAAAGTTGAAATCCTCCAGATTCATCTCCCATATTCTCCTTTCATGAGTGCTTCCAGAGCCGGAAGGCTCCGTTTTACCTTTTCCGTGTCAATGCAGTAAGCCATGCGGAAATAGCCCTCTACCCCGAAGGAATCCGAAGGTACAAGGATCAGCTCATATTTCTTTGCCTTTTCAACGAAAGCTTTTGCATCCGGCTCCGGGGCTTTCGGGAAGATGTAGAACGTTCCGCCCGGACGCACCACGGTAAAGCCCAGCTTCACCAGCTCGTCATAAAGGATGTTCATATTGGTCTCATA
Organism: Lachnospiraceae bacterium; assembly: GCA_016282915.1. Lineage (GTDB taxonomy): Bacteria > Bacillota > Clostridia > Lachnospirales > Lachnospiraceae > NK4A136. Next base: position 6,581 of record JAEELW010000181.1, read on the forward strand.
AACGCTTAAGTCGCTGGTCATATCGATGCAGCGCGCCATGGCCATCTGTATGATGGAGGAAGGACAGTTGTGCCCGATCCCGCGGGAGATCTGCACGCACATGGGCACGATCATCTCCGCATCCTTTGCCTTCGGGTTCACCGCCACATAACCGATACGCTCTCCGGGGATGGACAGGGATTTGGAGAACGAATAGCAGCTGATGGTATTGTCGTAGAAAGCGGAAACGTAGGGAGCCTCGGCACCGTCAAAGACGATCTCCCGGTAAGGCTCGTCCGAGATCAGGAAGATCTCGTGCCCGAAACGCTTCTCCGCATCCGTAAGCATCCCGGCCAGGCGCTTCAGGGTTTCGGCCGTATAGGCGATACCGGAGGGATTGTTGGGCGTATTGATCAGCACCGCATGCACATTTGCATCCAGCATTTTTTCAAACTCATCAAAATTGATCTGGAAGCTTTCCGTATCGGCAGGAACAAGCTTCAGTACGGCTCCGCTTTCATTGATATAAGGGCGGTATTCCGGAAAGAACGGGGCAAAGCTCAGTACCGTATCCCCCGGTGCCGTCACGCAGCGCACCGCATGGGCGATGGCCGAAGCCGCCGCGCTGGTCATAAAGATGTGCTCCGCCGTATAATCCAGGCCGAAGCGCCGTTTTAAGCTTTCCGCCACGATACGCCGCACCTCGGGATTTCCCGGATTCGGACTGTAGCCGTGCAGTGCGGAAGATGAAAGCTCCGTGGTCAGGTCGCGGATGGCCTGGTTAAAGGCTTCGGGAACCGGGACCGAAGGGTTTCCAAGGCTGTAATCGAAAACATTTTCGTAACCGATCTCCTTTCCGCGCTCCGTCGCATAGACCGAGAGCGCACGGATCACCGACGGCGTATTGCACATTTCCCTGTAATGCTGTGATAACATGTTTCCCTACCTCCTTAGAATAAGGGTGAAAAGATCTTCAGCAGCCATTGTACGAAACGCTGCCGTATGGGCCGCTTCAGCCATTTTTCCAGCGAGATCTCTTCACACTGTTTCATGATCATCGTTATATTCTGTTTGATCTCGTCCACCACCGGGGAATTGCTGAACAGTACCCCGTTTTCATGATGGATATACATGCTGCGGTAATCCAGATTGATGGTCCCGCAGATCGCGCACTCGTCATCGCTCACCACATCCTTCTCATGGATGAAGCCCGGAAGGTATTCGTAGATACGCACGCCGTATTCCAGAAGCCGTCCGTAATTGGATATGGTCACCATGTGCACATACCATTTATCATAGCTCCGCGGAGTGATGATGCGCACATCCACGCCGCTCTGGGCCGCATCGATCAGGCAGGATTTCATACGCTCATCCAGCACCAGATAAGGCGTGGTAATGTAGATATAATCCCTGGCTTTATTGATCATCCGGGTATAGATCCCCTCCACCGGATTGAGCGGCGCACGATGGGGTCCTCCGGAAAACGGCTGTACAAAGCCTTCGTCCGGCGGACTGAGCTGCGGACGGTACTGCTCCGCATTTTCTTCCACGCTGCGGCTGCACTGCTCCCACATGGCCAGGAACATATTGGTCAGGCTCCAGACCGCATCTCCCACCAGCCTTACGGCGGAATCCTGCCAGTGCCCGAAGCGTACGATACGGTTCACATATTCGTCCGCCAGATTCACGCCCCCGGTATAGCCGATGGTGGAATCGATCACGGTGATCTTCTGATGATTCCTGTAATTAAAGGAAAGCGAAGTAAAACGGCGGTGGATGGGTTCGAAGGAATACATGCGTATGCCGTTCTGTCCCAGCTCCTTCTTCATCGTATGTACATCCATCAGAAGGCTGCCGAAATCATCGATCAGAAGACGGACGTCCAGGCCTTCGGAGGCTTTCTGGATCAGGACATCTTCGATCCTCTGCCACCATTCCCCGTTATAGACGATGAAGTATTCCATGAAGATGCTCTGCTTTGCAGCCTTCAGATCTTCGATGAATTCCTCCTCCATGGCGTCGCCCACGGGATAATATTTCACCTTTGTATTCCGGTATACCGGGAAGCCGTCCCGGGCCAGGTAACGCGCCAGCTGGATCTTGTTCGGATGGATGGCTTCCAGTTCGCTGAGATATTCTTCGTTCTTCGGCAGTCTCGCCTTGGCGTTGTTCTCACTCTGCCGCATCCGTTCATGAACGGAAAAGTTGGTACGCTCGCTTCCCCAGAAGAAATACAGGATAAAACCGAAACCGGGGAGCGCCAGTACGATCACGATCCAGAACTGACGGTTGTACTCGGTATCGTTGACCAGTGAAAACACCAGAAAGCCGGACAGGATCTCGATAAAGAAATAGACTTTCCAGGCGTAGGCATGCAGGAAAAAGGCCAGCGCTGTGATCAGACCCAGCTGCACAAGCAGCGCCGCAAGTACCGTAAAGGCCCGGATCAGACCGTGGCTCTTCGCCCTGCGTTTATCAAATTTTTTTCGTTTTGGTATGTCTGGCATGTTTTATTCCGGATCGGCGCTTGCTTATACCAAAAAAGAGAACCTACGGCTCTCTTTTCGGAATTTCATATTAAAGATCAAAATCGCCGTTCTTTTTCTTATTGAAGACGTAATAAGCTTTTCGTTCCTGCGGCTTGACGTAGAGCTCCAGTGTATGCAGTTCGGAACGGCCGCGTTTCAGTTTGCTCGTCCAGATCTTTATTGCCCTGGCTACCAGCTCATCCCTGCTGACGGAGATATTTCCGTATTCTATGGTCACGGCTTCTTCCGTTTCCGCTGCGGGCTTCTCCGCTTCCGCTGCAGGTGCTTCGGCTTTTTCCGCTTTTTTCTCCGCTTTCTTATCCGCAGCCTTTTCGCTGTTCTCAGCCTTTTCCGTCTTTTCGGCTGCCTTTTTCGGAGCAGCCGGCTTTTGTTCTTCCTTCGGCTTTTCCTCTGCTTTTTCTTCCGGCTTCTCATCCGCGGAAAGGTTCACGAGCTGTTCCTTCAACAGGGCGCGGGTCTCTTCCTTGGAAAGCTCACCCGTCTTTATTTCTGCCGCCGGCCGGGCTGCCGGTTTCGCAGCAGTTTTTTTCTTTTCCTCCAGCTCATCCTTTTCCGGTGCCGTTACCAGAAAAGCCGCAGCAAGCGGTTTGATGATCCTGTTTCCCGAATCTTTCTTCGCTGCCATATCTGTATATCCTCTCCCGGATTTTTACAATACTCCATTCGATTGTATCGCAAAACCCCGCCTGTGTCAAATAGTCCGCATACATATTTTAAGAAACTCTTGACAATCTCTTCTTAATAGAACATAATAACACTCGTAACATTCTGTTAACCAAATTTTTAGTGAGGAGGGTTAAAATTATGGAACAGAATAACGGAGGATCCCCTATCGGACTGCTGTTAGGTATTCTCAGCCTGATCATCTCGATCATCGGCGGTATCACCTTCGGCGTGATCGGCGCAGCTATCGCTCTTGTACTGGGCATCGCAGCTATCGCCATCAGCATTAACACCAAGAAGGCTACCGGCGGTCAGCAGGGCACAGGTGGTATGGTCTGCGGTATCCTTGGTATCGTATTCGGTGCTATCTTCGCTATCGGCTGCACAGTATGCGGCGCAAGCGTTGCAAGCGCTACCGGCGGTGCTACCAGCGGCGGAACCTGGGCAGGCTGCGTTGGTGTGAGATGCTTCGCAGAGAAGACCGTTAACGATCTGAACGATGCTTACGGCGATGAGATCCAAGATGCGATCGACAACATCGACTGGAGCCAGTTCAACGAGAACTAAGAAGCAATGAACCTGGACAGGGTTGTCATCCGGCGATGACAGCCCTGTTTTTTACTGTATAGGAAAATGCTCCGCATTTCCTAAACAGCAAGCCTGTTTGTAAACAGCTTTTTCACAAAGGAGCACTGTATGTATCCTGCAATTCAGATCGGTTCTCTGCAGATCCCTCTCTACGGCATCACCTTCCTGGCCGGCCTGGCCCTTGCCATATGGTTCGCCACAATGATGGGTCACCGGGTTTCCCTGCCCAAAGCGGACGTGCTTTACGGCGCGCTTTTTGCTTTTATCGGGATCCTCGTCGGCTCCAAGGTCGTATATCTCATCACGACGCTGCCGAGTCTGATCCAATACTGGAACCGTGTCTGCGAGCTCTACCCTGAGCTTTTCCCGCGCATTTTCTTTATCCTTACCTACCTGTTGGGAGGATATGTCTACTACGGCGGACTGATCGGCGCCATATTATTTCTCTATATGTACTGCCATCTGTATAAAGTCGACTTCATCGCGTTCATCGACCTGTTCGCGGTCTTCATCCCCTTTGTCCACGGGATCGGACGTATCGCATGTTTCCTGGCCGGCTGCTGCTACGGCATCGAGTACCACGGACCTTTTGCCGTTCACTTTCCTTATCAGGAGGCGATCCCGGAACTCTGTGAGGTGCCGCGCTTCCCGGTACAGCTTCTGGAAGCCGGTCTGAACTTTGTCTTTTTCGGCGTCCTGCTCATCCTTTTCTTTAAAACAAAGATACGGAAGGGGCGTCTTCTGGGGATCTATCTGCTGTATTACGTGATCGCCCGCTTCTTTCTCGAAATGCTGCGGGGCGATTCCAACCGAGGATCCATCGGCTTCCTCTCCACATCGCAGATCATCAGCCTCATCCTGCTGCCCATCGGTATCATGATCATCCTGAAAGGTCTGCCGGAAAAGCTGCATTTCCGTATCCCTCAAAAGAAAACGGAGCCTGCGGCAGAAGCCGGAAGCTCCGAATAAGATACTTTTTTTATCCCGGGATCATTTATTCACGTTTACCTTGATCTTGTATGCGACCGTCTGTCCGTTGATCCTTACCCCGATCTTTGCATTACCCTTGCTGCGGGCATGAACCATACCGTTTTTGTCCATATATGCCACGGAGGGTTTATTACTGCTAAAGTGATAAGGCTGCTTCACATCCGTCAGCGATACCGAATCCGTTTCCTGTATATTCAGTTCCTTCGTTGCGGAATAAGGCTTTGCGCTGCCGACAATGGAGGGATCCTCCACCGTCACCTTCATCCGGAGGCCTTCGCATTCCAGGGTCACTTCTCCGGGTTTTAAACCCTTTATCTTCGTACCGTTTTTGATATCTACGATCCCTTCTTCTTCGCCTTCGGCCACTTTCCATTTCGTTTTGATCTTTGTCATGCCTTTCGGCGTTTTGATCTTGACCGACTTACTCTTACCGACATTCACGTGCAGGGTACGTTCCAGCGCAGGCCCCTTCGTTTCCGATACCTTTACCTTGAACTTAAAGGATACGCCGTTCACCCAGGCTCTGACCGTGGTGTTTCCTGAGGCGACTCCATGTACGTTTCCGCTGTCATCCACCGTAGCCACGTCGACGGAGTCGCTGAAAAAGGCGATGGGCAGTTCTTCCGGAGCACCGGGGAGCAGGATCATCCCGTCTGCCGCCTTGCATCCGCCCAGGCTCAGCTGTCCGTCTTCTCCGGCCTCCACTTTCAGGGTCTTTTCTTCTTTTGTGAGCTTCGGATCCAGCACGACGGCCGAAATGATCTGCTGATCTTCTCCGCTGCCGCGGGTCAGATCCGCCTTGCCGGCTTTCTTGGCTTTCACATTGCCTTTGCTCACGGAAACGATTTTTTTGCTTTCTTTATCCGCTGTCCAGTCCTTTTCCGCCAGCAGGAATTTCTGCCCCTTGATCAGGGTCAGTGACTGCGCCTTATCTTCGGAAAGCACCGGCTGGGGATCCGTAGCTTCACCGGTCCCGGTAATGGGATAGACCGGTTCCGGATCGGGAGCAGAGCCGGGAGTAATGGTCTTGGGATAGGCGCTTTCGTTCTCGATCGTAAAAGCAGCTTCATTCGACCTGACCACGGTCTCCCCGCCTTTCAGCCACGTTTCGTTCTGTAAGATCACTTTGTCCCCGACCTTCAGTGCGTTCACTTCGTTCTGTCCGGTAGCCGCACTCTTTTCCACGGTCTGCTTTTCCCCCTCGTTAAGCAGAGGAAGCATGTACTTGATCACGCCTTCACCGGAGCCGCTTTTCCATTTCCAGCTCCACATGTTTCGATCAAGCGGAACATCCGGTTTCACCGGTCCCATAAGGGTCATGCCGTTGCCGGCCACCCCTTCCGCTTTCCTTCCGTCCGCGAGCACTGCTCTCACACATCCTTCAAGAAATTCTACAAGCTCGCTGTTGGAAAGGTCTTCCTTCGAAGAGATCTGTACTTCGACCGGGAGACATTTTCTTCCGCTGGAATCCGTTACCGGCTTGTCAATCTTTATCTTTACGATCTTTGCCGCAAAGTTGTCCGGGTTTTTTGCATCTTTGCCCGCTTCATCAATCCCCTCTTCCTGCGGCTCCGCAGCATAAACGGGCTGCCCTTCCGACAGCACGGTCACGCTCAAGATCAGAGCCAGGATCAGTGCTAAAATCCTTTTTGTCTTCCTCATTCTTTTCTCCTTCCTGCATTTTTTATTCTGCTTCATATACCGGCATGGGCAGGTTTTTCGTATCCTCCGTTCGGAAAGATAAGAATAACATGCCGCCCGGAGGGCTTTTTTGCTTTATGGAAATCCCGGAGGAATTACCATAAAGTAAAAAATCCCGTATCCGGTATATGAGTAAAAATATATCGGATACGGGAATCTTTCGAAGTATTATTGTTTATTCCGTTGTTTTTCGTATCTATTTGGTTTTTTGCAGGATCACTGATTGACTTTTACCGTGATCGTTATGCTCTTTCCGTTTACCTTCGCCGTGAGCTTGGCCGTACCTTTGCCGCGGGCCGTGATATGACCATCCGGTGTCACATACACGATATGGCTCTTGTTGCTCTTAAAGACCACTCTCTGATAGAGGTTTTCCTTAAATGCGATCTCCGCGCTTCCTCCGACATTGAGTTCGCAGCTGTACTTGTTTCCCTTCACATCAAAGGAAGGCGTGACGATCGTCGGATCCCCCACGCATATATCCAAATAATAGGTAAAACCACCGCGTTTCACGGTAAGCATTGTAAAACCGCATTTTTCGGCTTTGATCCTGCCCTTCTCAATGCTGACGATATCCTCACGCTGACCGGCGGCGGGCGCCCAATCGATCGTTCCCTTTTCTCCATAGAGTTTTATGGATGCTGTTTTGCCGACGTTCATATGCAGAGTTCTGTTTACGGGCGCGGATACCTCCACGCGGAAGTTCAGCGTCAGGTCACCGGAGACGGCAGTGATCTGGCTGTTGCCGGTACCGATGGCCGTAAGCTTTCCGCCCTTGCTGATACGGATCACGCCGTCCTCATACAGGGCTCCCTTTGCCCAGCCTTCCTCCGCCGTCGCTCCCCGGCTGGAAGACCAGTTTGCCTTTTTGGCGTTAAAGCCTTTCGTTTTTACCGTCACGCTCTGGTTGGGTTTCAGGACAAGCGGGGCCGCCGTCTGTGTGTAGTCGAAGGAAGGCTTTTGAACGTCGACAACCTTTACCGTGCACTTGAACGCCACGCCGTTGATCCAGGCTGTGATCACGGCCTTTCCCTTGCTCTTGGCGTATACCGTTCCGTCGGAATCCACATTTACCACATCCGGCGCAGAACTGGTAAAGACGATGGGAAGCTCTGCAGTATCGGACAGGCGTATCTTTCCGAAGCCCGCTTTGGCTCCGCACAGCGTAAGCTGTATCTCGTCATCTCCCGCTGCCATCGTGATATTCTTTTTGTCAAAAGCCGGGACTACGATTTCAACGGCAATGTCTTCATGGCCGGGACGGCTCAGCGTCACGTTTCCGGCCTTCTTTGCCGTTAAAGTATTTTTGCTTACTTTCAGTGTTTTGCTGTCTCCGCTCTTCCAGTCCTTGTTGCCCAGAATAAATTTCTGTCCTTTGACCAGCGTAAGCTTTGTGGTGGATGCCGTGATCAGCGGCTGGGGATCGGTAGCACCCTCACCGCCCGGAACGGGCACGAACACTTCCGGCTCCGGTTCGGGACCCGAACCCTTGGCTGTCACATTGATAAGCACACGGGCCTTCACGATACCCTGCGCCGTGCTCACCGTGATACTGGCAGAGCCTTCGCTCACGCCTTTTACCACACCCTTGGAAGTTGCTTTAACGATGCTTTCATCTTCCGAATCCCAGTAAAGCTCAGGGAGCTTCGCATTTTCCGGTACCACGATATACTGCGGCTTCAGATCCAGGTTCTTTCCCACCTCCACGGTATACGAATCCTCCAGGAGCACGCTTACCGCTGCATCTACCAGTATGCGATGGGTCTCATACCAGCTGTAACCCATTAAAACCATATTGCAGTTTGTCAGAACGGTCTCACAGTCCGGACCAGTGCACAGGAAGGCTGAATTTCCGACCGATTCCACCGCCATCCCGCCGTCAATCCATACCAGCCGGTTACAGCCATAAACAAAGTAATCCGGCAGATCGGTCACACGGGCGGACAGGAAGAGACTTGTAAGCCGTTCGCTTTCACGGAATACGCCGGCTCCAAGCTTAAGGCTGCTCTCGCCATCCTCCATGCGCACGCTTCCCAGGCCGTTACAGCCCTGAAATGCTCCTTCTCCCAGCTCCGTGACGTTCGCAGGAATGACTATGGCTCCGGCATCCGTGCCATCATACAGATTGCTGCTGCGAAATGCATATTTTCCGATCTTCAGCTCATTTTCCGCAGGAAATACCGGCACCGGCAGATCCGTGCAGAGAGAAAATGCTTCTGTCCCGATCGAAAGGAGCGCTGTCACTTCCGACAGATCCGAGCTTTTCAGCTTTTCGTCTTCCTTAAAGGCCGCATTTCCGATCGAAGCAAGCCCCGGCGCCCAGATAACGCTCTCCAGAGCCTTACACTTATATGCAAAATTGGCCGGCAGCGTCGCGGTACGTGAGGAAAGAGTGATCTTCTTCAATGAAGAGCATTCACTGAATATCGAATTCCCCATCGTTATGCTTCCGCTGCCTGCCTCAAAGACCACTTCCGCAAGATCGCGGCTTCTGATAAATGCACAGGCTCCCAGCTCTGTTACGCTTTTACTTACGGTAAGCGTTCCGGCCATGGAACAGTCGGCAAACGCAAAACTTCCGATCTTCAATGAAGTAACTGACGGAAGCTTTACCGCCGACAGTGCCGTACATTCACGAAATGCATTATCTCCGATCTCTGTCAGGGATGTCCCGGAAAGATCGGCGTTCTTCAGTTTGCTGTCCTGGTAAAATGCAGATGCTCCGATCGAGGAAAGCCCGGCCGGAAAGCTTACATTTTGCAGACTGCTGCAGTTCTGGGCAAAGCCTTCCGGAAGTGCCTTTAAGCCCCCTTCCAGAGTGATGTCTGTCAGGCTGCTGCAGCCACTGAACGCATTTTTCTGTATTACGGTACCGCTGTCTCCGCTGGCGAGGACCACGCTGCCCAGCCCGCTGCAGTTCTGAAACGCTCCTTCACCTATACTCTTTACAACGGGAGGAATGTAAAGTTCTCCGGCGGATGTACCGTTATACATACCACAGCCGAAAAATGCGCTTGCGCCGATATTCAGATCTGTCAATCTCGGGAGTATCACCACCGGCAAGGCGCTGCAGGCTTTGAACGCGCTGTCTCCGATCTCCGTCAGCTCCGTATGGGACAGATCCGGACTTTTCAGCTTCGCGTCATACTGAAATGCATTGCTTCCGATCTTTTTCAGCTTTTTCGGCCAGTTTATCGTTTCCAGTTCATTGCATCTGTAAGCAAAAAATGCGGGCAGTTCCGTGATCTCATCCGGAAGGCTGATCTCTTTCAGAACAGCGCATTCGGCAAAGGCATACGTGCCCATCGAAATATCTGTTTTGCTCCCACTTATAAGAACCGTCTTCAGCTGATCACAGTTCCTGAACGCGTTATCCCCGATCTTCGTGAGCGGAGCGAAGCTCCTCACCCCTGTAAACTGCTTGGCAGCAAATGCTCCGGTTCCGATCTCCGTGATCTTGTAACCCCCCAGTTCGTCCGGTATGTACAGATCTGCATCGGATGCTGTATACCCGGTGATCGCGGCCGTCTTCGCGCCTTCGTCAATAACAGTCAGCTCAAAACCGTCCACGGTGACCGGATCGCCGTCCGCCTCCCCCGTCACTACGGATTCATCTTCTTCCGCTTCCGCCTGCTCCGTTTTAACTCTGTCAGCCGGAAGCTCTTCATCCGCTTCCTCCTCAAAAACAGCATCTTCTGCTGCGGCTTCCGCTGCTGTCACATCTCCAGCCCCTGCCGCATATGCGGGTACACCCGATGCCAGCATCGACGCCGTAAGCAGGACAGACAGCCATTTATAAGCTTTTTTCCTCATTCCGCACCTCCTGTGAGCCTGTGTTGTTACTTAATTCACAGTATATGGATTTTTATCGAAAAATCAAGGGATCCATGGAGACGGACCCGGTGGTTTTTGGCAAAATCCATCTCATGCTGTAAGTCTTGGGCCGTAATCACGCAGCGAGTGCGCGATTCGGCTGTGAATAATAATTCCTCTTCCCTTTATTTAATAAAATTATCATGCTATGATAATATGGTGCCAGGGTCAAAAGCTCATGAGTCGAACATGCCTGCATGATCCGGCCCATGAGTTGGGACCCGCACGAACATGAGCAATATCAAAACAGTGGGATTTCCCATAAATACGCTGTTCCGAAAGCGTATCGACTGTGGAAAGCAGCTTAGCAAAAACAGGATCAGGGAGGAAAAGATATGGATCTCACAAAGCTGGTAAAAGAAAACAAACATACGATGAAGAAGTATGAATTCTACCGTTCTCTGGGGTACGGAGAAAAGGCTTCGGAGCTTTTAAGCTTACTGACCTACGGAAACCTTCCTCTTCAGGAGCTGATCAAAAGCCTTCCCAAAGAACATATCATGGACGCGCTCTACGCCTGGTTTCTGGAACGGCCGGAAACAGCTCCGGAAAATGCCGTTTCTGCTTTCCATAGAGAGAATATGCCTGAGCCTCAGATATCCGGAGCCGCGCCTGGAGGCAGCGGGGGCGGATTTTTGAATAAACTCTTCGCACCCAGAGGCAAGGGCCGCTCACGCACTCTCGAAGGCGCTTCTGCCGGCAGAGGACTTGCGCGCGGTATGGAAGACAATGGAGTGGAAATGCTCTGTGATGAACCGGTGGAAACCACCTACGCCGCCGCACCTCCTGAACCCATGATGATGGATGCGGCTTGCGCTCCCATGGACATGTTTATCGGAGCAACCGTAGCGCCATCCGGCCCGGCTTTTGGCGCCGCCATGAGTATGAAGGCACCCGAAGCCGCTTCGCTGAAAGAGCTTTCGGAACTCACTTCCACGGACAGCTACGAACAGATCGAAGAAAAAGGCTTCCGCGCCGTTCTTACGGAACCGACTTCCACTTTCCGCATGACCACAAATACCTCCTCCATGGGTATCGTATTGAACCAGATCCGGGAGGGACGCCATGTGGATCTGTCCCAGGTACGGATCGAGGAGATCCTGAACTATTTTGCTTACGACGAGGAAGCTGCAAAAGAAGATAAATTCCGCATCCATACAGAGCTCTGTACCAAGAATGATGAACGGGACCTGCTCTACATCTATGCAGGTGCGCGCGGGGAAGAAAAGGAAAAACAGAATATCGTGATCCTTCTGGATGTATCCGGGAGTATGAGTTCCCAAAAAGAGGTGACGCAGGAAACGCTGGCAGCCATCGTCAGCAGACTGAAACCCGGCAACCGTCTGAGTCTCATAACCTACAGCAGCAGCGACGAAACCGTCTATGACGGCTTTGTGATCAACGGCGAAGGCGACCGTGAAGATGTGATGGGACGCATTCTGGGCATTGTGATCAGCGGCTGCACCAACGGCTCCGCCGGCATTGAGACCGCCTATACCTGCGGCGCGAAATACTATGATAAAGAAGGCAACAATCAGGTGATCCTCATCACCGACGGCGACCTGAATTTCGGCGTCACGGCAAAAGACGGTCTGAAGAAGCTGATCGAAGAAAAGAAAAAGAGCGGACTCTTCCTTTCCGTCATCGGGACCGGACTTTACAATTACAAAGACGACAAGCTGGAGGTGCTTTCCAAGCACGGCAACGGCACTTACTGCGTAGTAAATAAGCTGGAGGATGTGAAAGAATCCGTTGTGCGCCGCTATGTGAGCCTCACTTCCATCGTGGCCAAGGACGTAAAGGCCCAGGTGGAATTCAATCCCCGTTTTGTAAAAGAGTACCGCCTGCTGGGTTATGAAAACCGCGCCCTGTCCCACGCCGATTTCAAGGACGATACCGTGATCTCGGAGCCTTACGGCAGCGGTGGTTACGGCGTGGCACTCTACGAGCTGATACGCGGCAACAGTGCAGAAGAGGAAGCTCCCCTGAAGTATCAGACCGCGGTGCTCAGCGACTCGGAGGAGCTCTGTACCGTGAAGCTCCGCTATAAAGAGCCGCTCTCCGATGAAAGCACCGAGCTTTCCCATGCGGTGACGCAGGAAAAGAACGGCGGCGACAACACCCGCCTGGCAAGACTGCTCTACTGTATCGGTGAAAAGCTCCGCGCTTCGGATAAACTTGACGACGCGGACGAAGAATTCTTCAAAAGCATGCTGGACGACGACGCATGGGAAAAACTGCCCGGGAATAACGGAGACAAGCTTAAACTCCTGCTGGATTATATCAAACGAAACTCATAAACAGGAACACGAAAATATTACCCGATGCGCTTCCTGAAAGGATGCGCTCAAAGAACCGGGGGGACGGATCGGATGGTACTTAAGTACCACCAGGTCCGTCCCCCCGATTTTCCCCCTCAGCTTTCTTTTGTTTCCGTTTTAATCCTTATACGGATCGATCGTGATGATGCTTCCGTCCTCGCGGTACTTCAGCTCTCTGTATTTTACGGTCCTGCGGTGATTGATGCCGCCGGACAGCTCGCAGTCGTGATAGAACAGATACCACTTTCCGTGATATTCAATGATCGAATGATGGGTGGTCCAGCCGATCACCGGCTCCATGATACGGCCCTGATAGGTGAAAGGCCCCATGGGGCTGTCGCCGGTAGCGTATACCAGATAGTGCGTGGTGCCCGTGGAATAGGAGAAATAATACTTCCCGTTGTACTTATGCATCCAGGGTCCTTCGAAATATCTGCGGTCTTCATCGCCGGCGCGCAGCTCTTCGCCGTTCTCGTCCAGGATCTTTATATGTTCATAACTCCCCTTCATTTCCTTCATATTGTCTGCCAGTTCAACAACCAGAGGACCCACCTCGGGCTCGTCCTTGGCATTCTCGCCGCCTTCGGGATCGAAGCTGCCGGTCTTCCATTTCTCCAGCTGGCCGCCCCAGAGACCGCCGTTGTACATATATACGCGTCCGTCGTCATCGACAAACACCGCAGGATCGATGCTGTAGCTGCCCTTCATGTAATCGGACTCCGCCTTAAACGGGCCGACAGGGCTTTCGCTTTCCGCCACACCGATACGGAAGATCCCGTCCTTATCCCTTGCGGGGAAATAGAGATAATACTTTCCATCTTTATATGCCACATCCGGCGCCCACATCTGCTTGCTCACCCAGGGCACGTCCCGCATGTGAAGCGCTTCCCCGTTATCCACGCATTCCGCATCAAGATTTTCCATGGAAAGGATGTGATAATCCTCCATCCGGTACTCATCGCCCTCATCATTGTCTTCTCCGTCATGGGGAAGGTCGTGGGAAGGATAGACATAGATCCTGTCATTGAACACATGTGCGGAAGGATCCGCGGTGAAGATGTTGGTAACAAGCGGTTTTTTCTGTTCAGCCATCGGCTATTCTCCCTTCTGAACGTCAGTTGTGAGCTGACTTTTTGGACACATAAAGTATAGATATCAATATGCTGTGTCTCTTCATTTAACTACCACTATTTTAGTCAGAAAACAGGGATATGCTAGTGCATTTGTTGTTTATTTCTTTGCAAAGTATGCTATAATGACGGTATATCAGACATCAAGAGGAAAAAGCCTATGGCGACTGAGATCAGCAATGCAGACAAATTCCGTCTCGACTCCCTGTTCGAGGCTTTTTCTATCGTTTCCGAAGGATCCTATGTTTTCCTTTGTAATGTAACCGCGGATTTTTCGCGCTGGTCCGCCCGTGCCGTGGACGCTTTTGATCTGCCCGGCGAATATATGGTCGGCGCCGGTGCGCTCTGGGAGCGGCTGATCCATCCCGACGACCGGAAAGCCTACCGGGAAAACATCGATGCCCTCTTCCGTGGGGAGATCCATACACACGACCTGCAATACCGCGTGAAAAACCGTGAGGGCAATTACGTTGTATGTACCTGCCGGGGAACCATAATGCGTTATGAAGACGGCAGGCCCCGCTATTTCGGCGGCGTGATCCGCAACCACGGACTGTACGGACATATCGATGCCCTGACCGGTCTCCGGAACCAGTATGCTTTCTTTGAGGATCTGAAGGGCCATCTGGCCGTCCGGCGCGAGATCAGCATCTCCATGATGAGTACCAGCCGTTTTACCGAGATCAACGAGATCTACGGCTATCATTTCGGTAATCTGGTCCTGCAGAAATTTGCCCGCTTTCTTCTGGATTCCGTACAGGGCAACGGCCATGTATACCGCCTGGACGGGACAAAATTTGCCGTGATATCCACGACGATCGATGATGAGGAAATCCGTAAAAGATATAACCGGGTGCGGGATAAGCTGCGCGCCGGTGTGGAAGTGGACGGTCATTTTCTCACTCCGCAGCTGAACTGCGGTTTTCTGCATCTGGATAATTTTGACGTAAACGACAGGACCGTCTACGCCTGTCTGAATTTTGCACACAGCGAATCAAAACTGCATAAACAGGGCGACATGGTGCAGTTTTACAGCGAGCTTACCGCGGAAGGTACGAACCGCCTGGAAAAGATGCATGCGATCCGGAATTCCGTTGCGAAGAATTATAACGGCTTTTATCTGCTCTACCAGCCGGTAGTGGATGCTCACAGTGAAAGGCTGCTCGGCGCCGAAGCACTGCTGCGCTGGAAAGACGGGCATTTCGGTACCGTCCCTCCCGACTTTTTCATCCCGGTGCTGGAACAGGATCCCGTATTTATCGGCCTCGGCCGCTGGATCCTGAAAACCGCCATGGAGGAGGCAAAAAAGTTTCTTTCCCTGATACCGGATTTTACGATCAATGTAAATCTGTCCTATACGCAGCTGGAGAATCAGGATTTTGTGAATATGATCCGGGAGCTTCTGGAGATCACCGGCCTGCCTCCACAGAATCTCTGTCTCGAGATCACGGAACGCTGCCGTCTTCTGGATCTCTCTCTTTTAAAGGCTGTGATGCTCAATCTGAAGGATATCGGCGTCCGCTTTGCTCTGGACGATTTCGGAACGGGCTTTTCCTCCCTGGATATCGTACGCTCCCTTTCCTTTGATACGATCAAGATCGACCGCAGCTTTGTCATCGATATCGAGGAAGACACAAAAGAACAGGAAATGCTCTCCCATTTCACGGCCATTGCTTCCACTTTCGGAGCCAAGGTGTGCGTGGAGGGCATCGAGACTACCGGCATGCGGGATATCCTGCAGCAATACCACGTCAACAGCTTCCAGGGCTATTATTATTCCAGACCCATCCCGCCGGAGGAGCTCCTGGAGAGCCCGCTGATCAGTAAAACATAAGATAGGATATCAGATATGAAAAGAGATCCGGATCACGGATCTCTTTTTTGGCTTCTGTTCACAGCCGGATCGCGCACTAGCTGTGCGATTACAGCCCAAAACTTATGGCACAGGATGTGTTTTGAACTCTGATCTCAACCCTGTGCTGCCGCAGTGACATGATAGATCTTCAGCTCCCCGTTTTGGTAGACACAGTCAAAAGAGACTTCTCCCGTATCTTCACAAGCATCTTCCGTAAAGATATAATCGATACCGCTTTGTAAAAGATCCCCGTAATTCAGACGCAGCAGTATGGTGTCCGCACTGCAGAGCACAAAGGAGCTCTCCTCCTCCGTAAGCTCCACGGAGATATGGCAGTAGCGGTTATAGACTTCTTCATACGTCCCGTTTTCATCCAGCTGTTTAAACCATTCCATATCCGGATAAAAATTGTTGCTGTTTTTCACCCGGGCACCGTTGGCCAGGACATAGCCGCAATGTATGTCGTTGGTACAGAGCCAGAGAGACTGCGGCTCGCTTTTAACGATCTCACGGATCCTCTGCGCCGAAGGCTTCGACCAGAGGGCGTCAAAGCCCTGCACCAGAGGGCGTACCGTAAAGCCGCTTATAAGGGAGAGGATCATAAGCGATACGCCGCAGAAGATCCTCGCCGGCTTTTTTGCATAAAGGAGGACCGCTGCCGCCGTCAGTGCATAGACCAGCACCAGCAGGATCCCCTTCTTTGTTCCGATATAATCCGCCATATCCTGCCTGCAGTACAGCCATGCCGCTGCTGCCGAGACGAGCGCCGCAAGAAACGCTGCCGCACAGCCCGCGTATTCCTTCAGCGGCGGGATCGCGGCCCGCGCCTTTTCACCGTCTTCTTTTCCGGCGTTTTCCCTTTCCGCTTCCCTGCGGTATCCCAGCAGACGGATGATCATGAGGATCTGTATAAAGCCCAGCGCATCCACCACGCGGTAGCTGATGGAGTTGGAGAGCATGGTCAGGTCGGCCAGAAAAGCGGGCAGTCCCGTTGTGAGATAAAAGAGGAACAGCACGGAAAACAAAAGCTGCGGTAAAAGAAAGAAATCCCATTTTTCTTTCTTCTTCCGGCTCCGGAGCAGACAGATCAGGGCTGCGATGAGGGGGATGGGGAAAAAAGAAAAGAAACCCGCGATCTCGGACTCATTGCTGAGCGCCACATTCTGGGAATAATCGTAATAAGGAAGGAGCGGGGATACAAAATAGTACAGGATCTTGCCCAGGCCTTCGCCGCCGTATTCACGCCGTTTCCCGGGATAGATGGTCTCCGACACCGCTTTGATATAATCCCGTATACCCCAGAGGTGGCCGGCGATCAGCAGTCCCGCCAGCAGCATGGCGCCCAGCAGGAGAAACAGACTCACTTTATCTCCGACCAGATAAAGTCTTTTTTTGTCCTGCACAAGCATACGCCTGCGGTTTTCCAGGATCATCCAGAGCGCGATGCCCAGGGCGATATAACCGAAAGGCACCTGCCAGGCAGGATAAAGCGCCGTGACAAAATGCGCGAAAGCAAGTCCCAGTCCCAGGGCAAGCAAGAGCTTCTGCCAGAGCTTTTCTTTTCGCAGCAGATGATAAAAACAGACCAGGCAGGCGATCATGGGCAGCAGGATCTTTCCGCTCACCTCCCACCATTGCCAGAAGGGCGAAAACACGATCAGACAGGCTCCGCAGAGCGAATAGAAACGCTTCCCCTCCGTCAGGATCAGGCACAGCTCGACCGCAAGCAGAAAAGCAAGGATCAGCGGCGCATACCAGCAAAAGGAAAAAGCCCGTTCCGGATCCAGAACGAGATAAACATATTGAAAGATATTGTAACCTGCTGTAAAGGGACCGATATGGATCCCGGCCACATCGTTCAGCGTATGACCGCCGCGCTCCAGTTCATTGTAGCTGCCGAAGGGATGCTCCCCGTATATGGCGGAGATCCGGGCGGGATTGTTGATCGCCCATTCATCGACACGCACCATGCGCTCCGTTCCGAGGACCGGATAAAGCCCCGGCCCGCCTTCCCCGCTTTCGATATAGCGGTCGTAACAGGCCATGGAGTCGCCGTGAAAGGCACCCGCTGTAAGGATGATCAGCAGTACGGCGCCGATCAGCCAGCGCAGGGAAAAGATCCTGTCACGTATCATCCTAGAGCACCTTTCCTATGAGCATATGCAGCATCTGTGCAGCCACAAACATGACCAGGATCAGCGGAATACTCATGAGCCAGAATTTTCCGGCGCTGTAGCCGAAGCTCTTCCAGCATTTACCGATGCGGAACAGCGCCAGCAGATAAAAAAACAGAAACGGAAGGGCGCAGAGGATCACCAGATGATAACCGGCCAGAAAAAAGAGGAACATACCGACCATGGTCCCCGCCCAGAGCTTCATGAGCGAATCCTTCGGGTGCTTTTCGTTCACCTCCATGGTGCGTTCCGAGATCTCGTCCACATCCAGATAGATCTTCTTGAAATTGATCGTGAAGCGGCCTTTATAATCCGTAAGCTTCTCCGCCTCATAATCCGTCATTTTTTCCCAGTTTCCCATGCGCTTTCTCCTCTCCGTACCCTGTGAATATAGCACAAAAAGCGCAGGTCGGTCAAATTGTTTTCCCTGTCCGGAAGACCGCTAACCCATCATCCGGTATTTCATCTCGGCGAGTTTCCAGTCTGTCAGCGTATCGATATCCTGTACCTCCATCTCATCGATCACAAGCGGTTTTGCACCGTCCACGGTAGAACCGGTCTTCCGGAAGTTTTCCGCTTTGAAAAAATAAAACTGACCACTGTCGTGGTAAACGGGTTTCAGATCCTGGGAACGTTTCATATAATCCCCGGGATCCATCGGAACGGTATATCCGTTCTCCAGGAACAGTCCGCGCTGCGGCGGAAAAGAAAACTGAACGACCGGAAAGACAGCATTACACGCTTCAGAAAGCAACAGATCATAGGCTTCCTTCAATCTCCGAACGGTGATAAAGGGTGCGGTCGGATAGAGATTGCAGACAATATCAAAAGCCTGTCCCAGCGCTTCATACCGGTCCAGTACTTCCAGCAGGACATCTTCCGTGGTGGCCAGATCACCGGAATTTTCGCTGCTTCGCATGAAGGGAACATCCGCACCGTATTCCTGTGCGATCCCGGCGATCTCTTCGTCATCCGTGGACACCATGACCGTATGAAACAGTCCGCTTTCTATGGCAGCACGGATGGAATAAGCCAGGATCGGCTTTCCGCAGAAATCCCGGATATTTTTCCTCGGTATCCTTTTTGAACCGCCTCTCGCAGTGATGATCGCGATCGCCTTAATATCGTCTGCCGGCATCTCTTTCCCCTGATCTTTTTACCGATACAAAAAAAGACAAAGACGCGATAACGGCGCCTTTGCCTTTTCCGTATTATAACACAGCTGTTCTGACGATTTCCAGTATTTTTTGAGTCTGCCGTATCAACAGATACTTTATTCCACCACCACACTGATGGTGATGGTCTTGCCGTTCAGCTTTGCGACAAATTTACTCTTTCCTGCAATGCGGGCAGTTAGCTTCCCGTTTTCGTCGATGAAGGCGCTGTCCGGTTTGCTGCTCTTGAAGACTACCGCCTGGTCAACAGAAGCAAATGCAAGCTCCGTGCTTTCGCCGGCCTTCAGCTTCAGGGTATACTTATTCTTGCCCTTTGCCGGTGCAAGACCTTCCCCGCTCATGGTGATGTCTTCCGCAAACAGATGGACTGTGTATTCCGTACCATCAGCTGTCGTTGCGGTAAGGACCGTTTCTCCGGCTTTCTTCGCCGTCACTTTGTTCTTATCGAAGCTTGCGGTCTCTTCATCCGCACTGCTCCAGGTCAGTTTCTTCAAGCCCTTGATGCTCAGCTTCTTCTTACTTCCTGCAAGCATGTGGAGGGTGCGCTCCTTCGCGGGTACGCTTTCCTTGACGGTGACCGTGCACTTATAGGCCATGCCGTTGATATAGGCCGTGATCTTTGCCTTGCCGGCGCTGACCGCAGTGACCACGCCTTCCTGATCCACGACTGCCACATCCGGAGAAGCGCTGTACCAGTATACCGGCAGCCCATCCGGGTTTTTCAGTTCCACTGCCTTGCTTACGCTTTCTTCCGCCTTATCAATGGTCAGGGTGAACTTCTTCTCAACGGAAGGCGCGCTGATGTTCAGGACGAGGCTCCGGTCGCCGTTCCAGATCGTTGCCTTTCCGGCTTTCTTTGCCTTGAGCTGTCCCTTCTTACTGATGCTCACCAGGGCCTTGCTTTCTTTATCCCCCTTCTTTACGCTCCAGCCCTTGCCGATGATGAACTTCTGGCCTTTTACCAGATACAGTTCCGTGGTATCGGCTTCGATCTCCGGCACGGGATCCAGGGCGGAATGAATAATGGGCACCACCTTCTCCATCCACTTCGCATAGAGGATGAGATCAGCGTTCACCGGCGTATCAAAGTCGTAAAGCTCCTCTGCCCTGCATTCCGGCGAAGTATACCAGCCGCCGAAGGTGTAGCCCTCTGCAACGGGATCCGGCTGGGGTTTCTCCGCTGCAGTGCCTACAGGTATCGTCTGGGGCGGAACCTGCTCCCCGTGATTCTGCATGTCAAAACTTACGGTAAAGCTGTCCGCCGTCTCCTCCGTCCATTTGGCGTAAAGGATAATGTCCTTTGTGATTGGAGTGGCAAAATCGAAAAGCTCGTTCTCCGGACACTCTTCAGAAGTATACCAGCCGCCGAAAACAAAGCCCTCCGCTTGCGGGTCTTCGGGTTTCGTTGCCGTCTTATCTTTCTCTACCGTCTGCGGATCGATGGCTGTTCCGTGTCCGTTAAGCTCGAAGCTTACCGTAAAGCGGGTCTTGTCCGGCGTTCCGCCGCCACCGCCGCCGCCACCGTTCTTTTTCCACTGCGCATAGAGCACCAGATCAGAATTAAGGGTCACGTTCTGACCATTGGTGTAGGATTTGCCGCCTCCGTTTGCCTCCGTATTCCAGCCGGTGAAGCTGTAACCGTTGCGGCTGAACGTATTCGGAGTAAGAGCTACCGCTGTATCCGCTGCGATGTCCTGTATATACTGATCACCCGTTCCGTCATTCTTCCGGTAGGTGATCATATATCCCGAACTGCTCTCATAGCTTAGGGCAAAAGTCGAGAAGAGGCTGGAATACACGAAGATCCTGGAATTCTCAAAATCTTCAAACCAGGTTCCGTCTTTCGGGACAGCCGGTCTGGAAGCGAGCTTTGTGAATGCTTTCGCTTCTCCTTCGTGGAAACGGAGCATCTGTAAGTCCTTCTTTCCCGCAAAGTTGAAAGGTATGATCAGCTCAATCACCTTAGCGGTCTTCGTAATAGCTTCCGTAATATCTTCCTCATCGCTGACACCCTCAGTTTTCTTCAGGATCGACACATCCAGATAATCAACTTCAACTTCCTTATTGTCTGACTGAACGGACTCAGCCAGCTGCCGGATCTCCTCTGCCCCTTCGGCATCTTCCTCTGACTTGGTTTCCACCGTCATCGTTACGGTCACTTCCTTGCCTTCTTCCGCGTTTTCCGCGGCTACGGCATCGAGCCCGCCAACCATTACAGCAGGGGTATAATGGGTAACATCTTTCTTCACCTCAATTTCCGAGCTGATATTCTTATCCGGCATCACGATAGCGCTCACATCCACGCTTCCGGACGTCACCTCAACCAGAGCGGTGACTTTCTGCGGCTTACCATTCAATGTTCTTTCTGCGACCAGATTATAAAGCCCCGCCGGAACTCCGCTGAATGAATAACGGCCGTCAGCGCCGGTGTCCTGCGCGCTGCCAAACACTGAATCTCCGCGCATTAAGGTCACAGTGATCCCTTGAACAGGAGTAGCATTCTCTTCGTTCTCACCTTCCTTTATTTCTCCGGATACAGACCAGGACGCATCCACCCATACCGCAAAAAGCGTGATCGTTCCCTTTGATAAAAGATTCTTCACATTTTGCCGATCCGTATATACCACCTGGCCATTCGTACTCATCGCCCATCCGGCAAAGATATATCCGTCCCGTGAGAAAGCATTCCGTCTCAGATCCTGGGCAGTTCCGTAAAGGAAGCGCTGATCAGCCATCGTCCCACGGCCTCCGTTGGCATCATAGGAGACAAAATATTGATTTGCCGACCAGTGTGCATAGAGAACCCGGGATTCCGTGATCTGAAGCTTTCCTTCTATCTTTGTTCCGTCTTCTTTCGCATCCCACCACCCGGCAAAGCTGTATCCATACCTGGACACTTTCGCGCCATTGTCGATCGCAACGAAAGTACCGGAAGCATAGCTCTTCGCTTCAGGCACCGTCCCGGAACCGCCATTCAGATCATAAGACAGCATCACCGTTGCCGGGGTAGAAAACAGCTTGTAGATCGCTGCGGAAGCTTCATGATTTGCATCCGCCTTTCTGCGCAGCCAGATCTTATAGCTTGTATTGGCATTCAAACCGCTTGCAGTAAACTTTCCCTCTGTAAGGATGGGCAAAACAGACCAGGCACCGGAACTGTCGGCAGGCGC